>NZ_CP013655.1:3287090-3623512 GCF_001465345.1 Enterococcus rotai
AGCTTTTGAAGCTAGATATGGTAACAACATTCCGCTTTGCTTCACATTGTACTTTTCAACATAAAAACAACTAATGGAAGCAACGTTCCTTTCAGTCACCTTGTACCAATCAACATCAACTCATTTCTTCGTTGTGTTTCTTGGCATGTTTCAAAGCAAAAGCGTAATAAGCTCAATTAAATATCCGTCCGATCAAACGGCATACTCATACAACGAGGACCACCACGTCCACGAACCAGCTCACTGCCAGGAATATAATTTAGCTTAACTCCAGCTTCTTCTAATTTTTGATTGGTAATGGTATTACGGTCATATACGACTACTTCACCTGGTGCAATTGCGAGTGTATTAGACCCATCATTCCATTGTTCCCGTGCTGCAGCAGCAAGATTTCCTCCACCACAACGGATCAAAGTCACATGATCTAACTCTAAATATTTACATAGAATATGTTCTAATGTATCTGTTTCTTCAGAAATGACTAAACCATCTTTCCCTTGAGAAATTGAGTAAATCGTTAAGTTCCCTTCAATTTCAGGATGGATCGTAAACTTATCGTGGTCTACCATGGTAAATACGGTATCCAGATGCATGAACTTACGCTCTTCACCAATATCAAAGGCTAAAACTCGTTCAAAGCCCAACTCTTGCTCAAAAATATTTCTAGCTAGTTTTTCAATAGAAACTACATCTGTTCGTTGAGAAATGCCAACTGCAATCAGTTTTTTTGATAAAATTAGTTCATCACCGCCTTCAATACGAGTGTTTTCATCTCGAAGGTAGACCATCGGGACTTGAGCATCCTTAAACATTGGGTGATGACCAAAAATATATTTACCATATAAGGTTTCTCTACGCCGTGTAACCGAATACATTCGGTTTAAGGAAACACCATGCCCAATCGTCGCAAACGGATCTCGAGTAAAATACAGATTTGGCATTGGATCGATAATAAATGGATAATGGGTATCAGCAAGATCAGATAGACTATTCTGTTTCAAAGCCGTTAATTCCGATTTTTGAATACCAGCCATTGTCTTATCAATCAATTCTCGCCCATCCGTGATAGACGCTAAAAATTCCTGCAAATACTGTTTGGTTCGTTCTTCTTTAATATCTGCTTCGTTTAAGTACTCTGTAATAAAACGTTCTTTAACCTCTTTATCTGTTAAAGATTCAGCAGCCAAGTCCTCTAAGTAAAGCACCTCTACTTGGTTCATTCTTAATGTTTCCGCAAAAAAGTCATGTTCTTTTTGAGCTTGTTCTAAAAAGGGAATATCATCAAAAAGAAGTGATTCCAGATAGTCCGGCATTAGATTTTCTAATTCCTTTCCTGGTCTGTGGAGCATTACCGTGTTCAATTTCCCAATTTCAGAAAAAACATTAATTGGATTGTTCATCAAAATACCTCCTTCTTTTGGTTCGTCATTAGCGTAACAAAATGATAGCGTTCTCTTCTTGATATTTTTCGACTTTAAAAGGCAATGATCCTCACATTATGCAAAAATGATGCATATTTTTTCATACATTTAAATTGATAGTTCAACATGGACAAGGTGAATTTATACTTATCCTTTTTTTTCGAGAATATACATGGTTTTTATTTAAAAATATTTTCTACCTCTTCAATTTTGTTTGATTTCAGGTGTGATTTGTTATTTTTTTAATGTACTTATTTTCTCATCCTAGAGAAATTTGGTACACTAAAAAGCTGTTAATCTTTTTTAGCTTCCTAAAAAAGACCAACAACTTTATTCATCTATATAAAATTTTCTATGTTTTGCTTCTATTTATGTGAGTGATAATATTTACGGTCATTCCATAATTGTTCAATCGCGTCCTTTTCATTTTTAAATACGAACAAGTTAGACGAGGGTTAGTCGAAACGATATGCGTAAATTTAAAATCTGCCTGTTTTGCTTCATCATGGTTTAAACTGATTTCCGTCATGCTATTTCCAGTTGGATAATAAATAGAAAGTCATCCTGCTTGATTTTTGAAATTAGTTCTGCAACATCGCTTTTTCTTTCAATCAACGGTAAACATTCTTTAAGCTGTGATGGATCCATGGTCATTTCCCTTTTTTTTTTATAAACATTTGTAGCTTTGCGACTGTTATCAGGATAACCGAAAAATTACTATGATTTTTCTCTTTAAATAGGGAAAAAAAATTCTATTTTGATTACTACTCAGTCTTAAGCAAAATAAGCACTTTCAATTGATCCCCAAATTCCGCTCCACTTTTTATTTCTCACATGGAATGTTCCAGTGTGAAAAGGAATAGCCTATTGTACAATTCGGCGACATCAAGGCCGTCGCACTCACAACTCATGCAACAACATTATTATTTTCTCGCTTTTTCGCCCCAATGGTCCCTGCAACTCCACCGGCAGAAGCATTCAAGACATCCCAATAGGTAAACTACTAGCGAACAGCAGTGGTAAGGTTGTTTGTTTAGTGATTCCAGTAGTTTATTATCCTTCATTTTCATTACAGAAAGGGCTGATTGGCATGCTTGAGCTTTTTTGGGTCTATCTACCTAGTTTTTAATTCCTTAAATTCAAGTTATCTATAGGACTCAAGAACAGGCGTTACAATCTATTTTAGAAAAAAATCCCACGAGTTTATACGCTCGTGGGATACATGTGGGAAAATCCAATTTTTATTTTTAACTAAAGCTCTCAAACCCTTGCTACTTCTTCGGTTCGTCCTCGTCCATTTTCAGAACAGCCATGAAGGCTTCTTGCGGTACTTCAACAGAACCGACTTGTTTCATTCGTTTCTTACCATCTTTTTGTTTTTCCAACAACTTACGTTTACGTGAAATATCTCCACCATAACATTTAGCCAAAACATTTTTCCGCAACGCTTTGATTGTTGAGCGAGCAGTGATTTTTTGACCGATTGCAGCTTGAACTGGCACTTCAAATTGCTGGCGTGGAATTAATTTTTTCAACTTCTCAACGATTACTTTGCCACGTTCAAAAGCAAAATCTTTATGCACAATAAAACTCAATGCATCGACTTTCTCTGAATTCAACAGAATATCCATCTTAGACAGATTACTCTTGCGGTAACCAATCATCTCATAGTCTAATGAAGCATAGCCTTTTGTACCAGATTTCAAACGGTCAAAGAAATCATATACGATTTCTGATAAAGGCATATCGTAAATAACGTTCACTCGGTATTCATCTAAATAATCCATCGTCACAAATTCACCACGTTTGCGTTGTGAGATTTCCATTACAGCACCTACATATTCATTAGGCACCATGATCGTTGCTTTAACGTATGGTTCTTCTACAAAATCAACACTGCTTTGATCCGGAAATTCAGCTGGATTATCTACTACGATTTTCGTCCCGTCTGTTTTAGTCACATGATAAATTACGGACGGCGCTGTCGTAATCAAATCAAGATTAAATTCTCGTTCTAACCGTTCTTGAATCACGTCCATATGCAGTAAGCCTAAAAATCCGCAACGATAACCAAATCCTAAAGCTTGAGAAGATTCCGCTTCAAACTGCAAAGCCGCATCGTTTAATTGTAATTTTTCTAGGGCTTCACGTAATTCAACATAGCGAGAGTTATCGATTGGGTACAATCCGCAATAAACCATCGGATTCATTTTGCGATAGCCTGCTAATGCCTCTTTGGCAGGATTATTGGCTAATGTCACAGTATCCCCTACTTGGGTATCGCGAACCGTTTTGATTGCGGCTGTAATGTAACCTACGTCCCCAACCATTAAGAAATCACGGCTGATCGGTTTTGGTGAGAAAATACCGACATCGGTTACTTCAAAGGTTTTATTGTTGTTCATCATCATGATTTTATCGCCAGGTTTTACGACACCATCCATGATCCGGACATTTAAAATAACCCCACGATAACTGTCATAAACTGAATCGAAAATCAACGCCTTCAATGGTGCTTCAAGATCCCCAGTTGGGGCTGGCACTAGATCTACGATTTGTTCTAAGATCTCTTCGATCCCAATTCCAGCTTTAGCACTTGCTAGAACAGCCTCACTAGCATCGATCCCAATCACATCTTCGATTTCTGTACGAACTCGTTCTGGATCAGCTGCTGGTAAATCGATTTTATTGATGACTGGAATAATTTCTAAATCATTATCTAAGGCTAAATAAACGTTGGCTAACGTTTGTGCTTCGATCCCTTGTGCTGCATCAACGACTAAAATAGCTCCTTCGCAGGCCGCCAAACTTCTTGATACCTCATAGGTAAAATCCACGTGCCCTGGAGTGTCGATTAGATGGAAGATATAATCTTCCCCATCTTTCGCTGTATATGTCAATTCAACAGCATTCAATTTAATCGTAATGCCACGTTCACGTTCTAAATCCATCGCATCCAATAACTGATCTTGCATTTCACGATCAGAAACTGTTTCTGTTTTTTGTAAAATCCGGTCAGCTAGAGTGGATTTTCCATGGTCAATATGAGCAATAATGGAAAAGTTACGAATTTTCTCTTGTCTTTGCTTCATTTCATTTATATTCATTAATAGTCCTCATTTCTTTTATGAACAGCTGAATGAGCAGGTGATTTTTAATTTTGGCTCCGTCGCTCATCGCTCAGATCATTTTCAATCAGCACTTTTCATTATAACAAGATTTCGCCTAGAATTAAAGAACTTTCCTATGTTTACCAGAATCTAGTACTCTCCTTTGACTATTAAAGGTAAATTTCATCTTCCTTGATAGATTTCTTGCTAGTTATAGTTGATTTCACTGTGTCTTGATCAATAAATTTTCCGATTCATTTGCCACCTCTAACTAGAAGCTTCGCATACTCCATTAGGTCTAGAAACCCCTCTTTACTATTTCTTAGGAAGTAATACTCTATTTATTCCGTTTTTTTTGATATACTGAAGGTAGAAAAAATAATTGGAGATGGAAAAATGGACCAAAAAGAGTTCAGAGATAGTTTAGAATTAAAAGCCGTAGATGAAAAATATGTCGATCAATTTAATGAGTTATTGAGTTATGTCTTTCAATTTACAGAAGCTGATTTAGAAGAAAGCGGCTATGAAAGTAAAAAAGAATTGATCAAATCGAAACAACCGATTTTAGAGCAATCAAAAGTTTTTGGTTGGTTCCATGAAGATCAATTGATCTCTCAAATTGCCATTTATCCTTGTGAGGTCAATATTCACGGTACCCTTTTCAAAATGGGCGGGATCACGGGTGTGGGGACATATCCGGAATATGCCAACCATGGTTTGATGCAGGATTTGATTCATCTTGCCCTGAAAAATATGCGGGAAGATCAACAGTGGATTTCTTACCTTTATCCCTACAGTATTCCTTATTACCGTAGAAAAGGCTGGGAGATCATGTCCGATAAACTATCGTTCAAAATTCGTGATACCCAACTACCGAAACAAGTTGAAGTACCTGGAATGGTGGAACGTGTCAGTGTTGATCATGAAGATGTCTTTACTGTCTATGCCAAATTTGCCCGACAAAATCATGGTGCCTTGATCCGCAGTGAATTTAACTGGGAAGAATATTGGCGCTTTGAAAATGAAGATGAACGGACCGCAGCTGTCTATTATGGCGCGAATCAAGAGCCGTTAGGTGTACTCTTTTACTGGGTAGCGGAAGATGTCTTTCATATTAAAGAAATGTTTTATATCAATCAGGAAGCTCGTAATGGCTTATGGAATTTCATTTCAGCTCATTTCTCTATGATCGATTGGGCTGAAGGCGATATTTATAAAAATGAACCGTTAGCCTTTTTACTAGATGACAGTCAAATCAAGGAAACCATCGAACCTTATTACATGGCTAGAATCGTGGACGTAAAAGAAATGTTGCTAGCTTATCCCTATGCCAGTACCGCAAAACCGTTTCATTTTGTCGTAAGTGATCCTGTGGCGGAATGGAATAATGGTGTATTCAGTCTTTTATGGGATGAAGACGATCAGGTTTCTGTGACCGATGAACCGTTGGGACAACCTGTGCAGATCGATATTCAAACGTTGACTTGTCTACTGATGAACTATCGTCGCCCAACCTATCTACATCGGATCGAACGATTAGAGACAGATAAAGAAACCTTAAATTCATTAGAACGAATTTTCCCTGATCAAGAAGCTTATTTTAGCGATTATTTTTGATCATTATTAACACTTTAACATTACAACAGATAACGTTCACTGGAGGAAACAACACATGAAAATTTACTTTGCAGGACCAATGTTTGCGAAAGCTGACTTACTTTACAACGAATTTTTAGTCAAACAAATTCGTGCGCTGGATGATTCATTAGAGGTTTACTTACCGCAAGAAAACGGTGCAATCAATGATAAAACAGCCTATGCAGACAGCACGATGATCGCATTAGCTGATACTGAACGAGTACTTGAAAGTGATCTATTAGTCGCTGTTTTGGATGGTATTACGATCGATGCTGGTGTGGCTTCTGAAATTGGGGTCGCTTATGCAAAAAACATCCCGATGATTGGTTTGTATACTGATACACGCCAACAAGGAGCCGATAACCAAAAGAAATTAGCGGCTTTGAGTGAGACTGCTGAAAATCAATTCCATTATCTTAATTTGTATACAGTCGGCTTACTGAAGTTAAATGGAACTGTTGCTACGAATGAACAAGATTTCTTAGAATTGATCAAAGAACAATTCACTAAATAATTCAGTTGTACTTTATAAAATACGAAAATTGGAGGCTTTTATATGAAGTTAGAATTTGAAGATAAACAAGAAAAAAATGCCTTTTACTTTTTACTCGTATTTGGTTTTATTACATTACTCGTCAATATCGTTAAAACTTTTGTGGTTCAGCCAACTGAACAATATGTGCTGTTAACCTTTGAAATGATTGCTGGGATTGCAGTAATCTTTCTACCGTTCGTTTTTACAAAATTTACTGGATTAGTTTTTCCAAAAATGGTCCGCCTTTATTATTGGTTTTTCATTTGGATCGCAGTATTTCTTGGAACTGGGCTACGTTTGATTATTATCGTACCATTTTGGGATAAAATTTTACACGCAGTTAGCCCGATTTTATTGGTCGCAGTAGGTTATGCAATCATTGGCTATTGTTTACGTGACGCTGATTTTACCAAAGTTAGTCCTTGGTTGTTTATTATTATGGGCTTTGCTTTTGCTGGATTAGCTGGTGTCTTCTGGGAGTTTTGGGAGTTTCTCTGTGATTCGCTTGGTAACATGAATTTGCAGCGTTATATGACGGAAGCAGGTAAACCATACATTGGTCGGGCAGCATTGATGGATACGATGGGCGATCTATTTACAAATACGATCGGTGCCTTGATATTAACCGTTTATAGCTTTACTCAACGACATAAAGCTGATTATTTTAAAGCTTATGCATTTAGAAAAGTTAAAAAATAAAAAACGAGCACTTTAGAAAGCCTAAAGTGCTTGTTTTTTTGTGCTATTCTACTTCTAACTCTACTGAAATATTGCCTCTTGTCGCTTTTGAATACGGGCATACTTCATGAGCTGCTTTGACTAATTCTTCCGCAGTTTCACGATCAACATCATCGATTTTCACAGATAAGACAACCCCTACTTGGAAACCAGACTGTTCATCGCTAAATAGAGAAACAGTTGCTTTTACAGTACTTTTAGACGTAATCTTTTTTTGTGCCATAACAAGTTCCAACGCACTATTGAAACAAGAACTGTATGCTGCCGCAAATAATTGTTCTGGATTTGTTTTATTTTCTTGATGAGGTCCAGGAGAGGTTACTTGATAACTAAATGATTTATCAGGTGAAAATACTTCCCCTTCTCTTCCGCCTGTATTGATAATGGTTGTTGAATAGATTTTTTTCATGATTCATTCCTCCGCTTCTTTTTCATAGGACTATATCGTACAATTAAATTGTACACAACATTTATTCAAAAGTACATTAGTTTGCTTGAGCTTTTTATTCTTTCCAAAGAAAAAACGTCAAAAAGTAGGATCTAGTAACGAGCATCCTACTTTTTAACGTCGTGTTCTATTTTATTTTAACTGTGTAATATCATTTACCTGTTTACTTAAAGCATTGATTTGTTTGATTAAGGAAAAATAGTCTGTTTCACTAAAATCTAACTGAGTCAAACAGCCTTCCACTTGGTCATAAATCTCTGTTTCCAGCTGAATTGCCTTTTCTGTAAGGGAAATAATCACAATCCGTTCATCATCTGGCAATCTGTCACGATTGAGGTAACCATTTTTTTCCATTCTTTTCAGCATAGGTGTCAACGTCCCTGTATCTAATTCAAGTTTTTCGCCGATATCCGAGATCCGTTGATCTGAATATTCCCAAAGAACAAGCAATACTAAATATTGGGGATACGTTAAATTAAATGGTTTTAATGCTTTAGCATACATTCTATTAAATTGTTTGGAGACACTTTGTAAAGAAAAACATAGTTGTTCTTCTAGTCTTCTACTTTTTTTATCCACTAGATCCCTCTTTTGGCAATTGTTATAATAGTTAGATTCTACACAATATCGTTTTTAAAATCAATTTTTTTCACTTATAAAAAAAGTGTGAAGGGGATAACTCTACGAGTCATATCCCTTCACACGGAATCCGAATAGCTGCTTCTGTCTCAGCCTCAATTAGCTTTAACTTATTCTGCTATCGGTTCATTTTTAAATACTAATTGTCCATTTAATAACGTAATCGTTACTTTTGTTTTTGGTAATACACGTCCTGACACGATTTCTTTCGCTAAAGGCGTCTCTACTTCTTTAGTAATAAAACGTTTCAGTGGACGAGCACCATAAGCTGGATCATAGCCACTTTCCGCAATCCAAGTTTTTGCTTCATCAGAAACCACTAATTCGATTTCTTGCTGTTCTAAACGTCGCGCTAATTGAGCTGTCATTTTGCCAATGATCCCTTTGACATTATCCAAACTTAATGGTGTGAACAATATCGTATCATCAATTCTATTTAAGAATTCTGGTTTGAAATGACCGCGTAATATGGTCATTACTTGTTCCTCTACTGATTCTGGAATCGTACCTTCTGGTGTAACCCCTTCAAGCAACAATTGAGAACCAATATTACTCGTCATGATCAATACAGTATTTTTGAAATCAACCACACGCCCTTTAGAATCAGTCAAACGACCATCATCTAACACTTGGAGTAAAATGTTAAATACGTCAGGATGCGCTTTTTCAATTTCATCTAGCAACACGATGGTATAAGGATTACGACGAACGGCCTCTGTTAATTGCCCACCTTCTTCATAACCAATGTAGCCTGGAGGTGCACCGACTAAACGAGAGACACTATGTTTTTCCATATACTCACTCATATCGATCCGCACCATATGCTCTTCTGAATCAAACAAATCTTCTGCTAACGCTTTAGCAAGTTCTGTCTTACCAACACCAGTTGGTCCTAAGAATAGGAATGATCCCAAAGGACGATCTGGATCTTGTAACCCAGCACGAGAGCGAATCACGGCATCACTAACAGCATCGACCGCTTCATCTTGACCAATCACACGTTTGTGTAAAGTCTCGTTCAACTTCATTAGTTTTTCTCGTTCCCCTTCAACCAGTTTCGTTACAGGGATTCCGGTTAAGCGACCAACTACTTGAGCAATTTCATTTTCAGTCACGGCTTCTTGCACCATACGGACATTTTCTTCGTCATTTTTTGCTTCAAGTTGTTTTAATTCCTCTTCTAATTGAGGAATTGTGCCATGACGAAGGACAGCTGCTCGTTCTAAATCGTAATTGTTTTCAGCATCTTCTAACTCATGTTTTGCTTTATCGATTTCGCCTCGTTTATTGCTAACAGCATTGACTTCTTCTTTTTCAGTTTCCCATTGCATCTTCATGGCGTTCGCTTCTTCACGAAGATCAGCCAGTTCTTCTTGCAACGCGTTTAGACGTTTTTTACTAGCATCATCAGATTCTTTCTTCAAGGCAGCTTCTTCGATTTCTAATTGCATTAAACGACGAGTTACTTGATCAAGCTCTGTTGGCATTGAATTCATTTCCACACGAATCGTAGCACTTGCTTCATCAACTAAGTCAATGGCTTTATCTGGTAAAAAACGATCCGTGATATAACGGTCAGATAACGTTGCTGCAGCAACTAAAGCATTGTCATGGATGTTGACACTATGATGGATTTCAAAACGTTCCTTTAACCCACGCAAAATACTGATCGTATCTTCAACAGTCGGCTCTTTTACCAAAACTTTTTGGAAACGGCGTTCTAACGCTTTATCTTTTTCCATATATTGACGATATTCATCTAATGTTGTTGCACCGATCAAATGTAATTCACCACGAGCCAACATGGGTTTCAATAAGTTACCAGCATCCATACTACCTTCTGTTTTTCCTGCTCCAACGATATTATGGATTTCATCAATGAATAAAATGATGCGCCCCTCACTCTTTTTAACCTCTTTTAAAACAGCTTTTAAACGTTCTTCAAATTCGCCACGGAATTTGGCTCCAGCGATCAACGCTCCCATATCTAACGAAAAGATTGTCTTATCCTTTAAGTTTTCCGGTACATCTTTGCGCACGATTCGTTGGGCTAAGCCTTCGACGATAGCTGTTTTACCAACGCCTGGTTCGCCGATCAAAACAGGGTTATTTTTTGTTTTTCGTGAAAGAATTCGAACAACATCACGGATTTCTTCATCACGACCAATGATCGGATCTTGATTGCCGCTTTTAACCTGCTGTACTAAGTCAACACCATATTTTTCTAATGCTTTGTATTGTTCTTCTTGATTTTGAGAAGTCACATGATCTCCTCCTCTCATGTCTTCGATATTTTTACGTAGTTCTTTTTCTGTGATTCCTTGACTAGTCAAATACTTGGTCAAGCGATAATTTTTCAATTTCATCAACGCTAAAATCACGATTTCAGTTGCTAGAAATTCATCTTGAAATGATTCTCTCAACTTATCTGCTTCACCTAATAAGTTAAACAGATTTTGACTCATACTTTGCCCATATTGGATATTGCTTCCTTGAATACTAGGGTATTCATCGATTGCTTGGTCGATTTCCCGTTCAAAAGTCTCGACGTCAACGCCTGCATCTGTATAAAAATTACGACCAAAGTGATTCGGTTGTAAAAAAATCTTCCATAAATGAGCAATATCGATTTCCTGATGGTGGCGAGTTACTGCGACCTGTTGTGCCTCAGCAATGGCCTCTTGTAAAGTTGTTGTCATTTTTTCGATATTCATAACATTACCTCCTAAAATTAAAAGCGTAATAAGCCCGCTTAGTCTCGAATGAAAAATAGGAAAAATCGATTGAGACGCTTTTTGGCTCACTCTATTTTTATCTTTTTTCCGAGAGACTGGCTTATGGAGCTAGATAGATAGAAGCGTAATAAGCCTGTTTAGTCTTGACTGGAAAATAGGAAAAATCGATTGAGACGCTTTTTGGCTCACTCTATTTTTATTTTTTTCCGAAAGGCTAGCTCGTAAAGCTAGATAACACTAAAATTACCTTCTATATAAATAGTATCCTTTATTTCCTAAAAAAACATTACGTCTTTTGGACTATTTTTGATAAGGTCTAAAGTCTGATTAACTTTGACCTTATAAATCAATTATACTCAATTGGTCAGCAAAGGTCAAACGAAAACTTCTCTTTTTTGACCAATTCCCCCCCTACCTATTTTTATGATACTCCAACTAATTATTTTAGCAAAATAATATGAGTTTTAGTAACAAAAAAAGATGATCTAAACGTCCAATTGAACGTTTTAAATCATCTCTAGATCATTGAATTTTTTCAACTTTTATTACTGAATTTCCAGCAACTTGAGGCGGTATCGACATTGTCATAGCTGGTAACCCTACTAAGGTAAACTGAATTTTATCTCCCGCTCTTAAGTCCGCTTCTGTTAATCCAGCTGCTAATTGCTCGGTCGATACATTTAGGATCACACCATCATTTTTCATCATATTGAGGATTTCTTCAGGGTCTTTTACTGCTTCCACCTCATTTAAAACCAAGCGAATCGATTGGTCAACTGTCTCATTTTTCTTTCCATCTTCCACTAGGAGAGCAGTAAAAATGGATTGCTCTTGCGTCTTGTCTGAACTCTTAGAAGTTTGTTCAGTCGATTCCTCTTTCTTACTCATCATAGAAGTTTCAGTACTTCCTTTCGATTCATCTTTATTATTAGCTGTACAAGCGCCTAAAACGAACAATGCACAAATTATTCCTAAAGTAATACTCGTCGTTTTTTTCATTGAAGTTCCACCTTTCCCTTCAAGATACTCTTGAACCCTTTTCAGTTTGAATTCGAAACGGTATTAACCGCAATAATACTGACCTCCAATCATATGATTGGAGGTCAAACTATTTTTTGGGGTCAATACATAATCAGACAGCTTTTAGCCATTTCTTCGATCATTTCCTGACATCGTGATTTCTTGTGCTAAATAACGAATTCGCTCCATGATCCGACGGGCCTTCAAAGGTTCTTGTTCCCCACGTTGCGTGACAGACAAATGTTTTTCTAACTCTTTTAAATCAAGATTAGAGGAGAAAAATGTCACTAATTGTTCTTGCATGCGGTATTGTAAAATAACACTTAAAACATCGTCACGGATCCAAGAAGTCATTGATTCTGCACCCAAATCATCAATCATCAACACGGGTGATTTTTTAACAGCATCTAGCTTTGGTCCAACCATATCTTTACCGATTGCCTGTTTCATTTCAACTGTAAAGGTTGGGAAATGTACAATAGTCGTCACAAATCCTCGTTCCGCTAAACTATTTGCAATGGCACCTAATAGGAATGATTTTCCTACGCCGAATGTCCCTTGAAGATACAGTCCTTTGTGAAATTCTTTTGGTTCAGAAGTATATTCATTCAAAAACTTCATCGTTTCAGCCATCGCCTGTGCTCGACCCTGAGAGGCTGTATCAAATCGGCTTAAACTAGCTTCTCGTACATCTTTAGGCATATCCATCGCGCGAACTCTTTTACGAATCTCATCTTCTTTTTGCTTGGCAATCAACGCTTCAGTTGGTACATAAGTAACATCGATATAGTGAAAATTCAAGGTTAATTTCGGCTCATAGCCAGGAGCGATCATTGATGGATCATTCAATTGATATTTACGTTTTTCTTGTACAAATTCATACAGTTTTGAATAGCTTTTACGGATGTCATCATCCGTCAATCGCTCGCGATGTTCTTGAATAAATTCTTGGACATCCGTATCTTTTAATACAACATCGACCAGTTCATTATAGCGCTCGTTCATATCTCTGTTTTGAATGATTTTTGACATTTCTTTTCCTACGTCTTCCATTAGTTGCCGCCTCCTTTACTCAGAAAATCTTGAATTTCTTTATCTAATCGTGCTTGTTCTTCTTTCGATAGCTTTTGTTCTTCAACCGGATTTTCTACCCAATCTGGTAGTGTTTCCTGACGAATCGGACGGTTGTTTTGTCCATAACGCTGTCTCGTTTGTTTTTGTTCTTTGCCTTTTTTGGCTAACTCACGTACATGATCAATCGCCTTTTCAGGGGAAAAAATACCACTTTGTGCCCATTCATTCGCGATTCGATTAACATAGTCCGCTTTTAGTGTTGGTTGTTTTTGGATATTATAAACGTAATTGATCAAGACATTGATCACACTATTTGGCAGTCCGGATTTACTCACTAAGTATTTAACTAAAGAGCGCTCTTGCGGCGTAGTATAACCGCCTCGTTCATTTTTCAAGGCTTCCAAATAGTTCAATGGAAAATTCTTCTCACTATCCATGATCATTTGAATATCTTGTGTTGAAAAACCATTCATTTTTAATGAGTTGTAACGATATGTTTGCTGATCTGCAGCAGATAATTCCACTGATTCGTTAGTTTGGAATTGGCTTGCCTTTTGTTTTTTATCAGGATCATAAGTACGATACACCGCTCGTTCAAAGTCTTTGACGTCGATCTTACTCGTATAATAATCAAATGATTTAGAACAAAACTCGATCATATCTAATTCTGTGATCCCAAATAAATTGTGGAAGATAAAGACCTCTTCCTTAAAACCAGCACTATTATCAGGAAGTTTGATTCCTAAATTTTCAATTCCTTGAACAAAATAGGCCCAATCAAAGGTTTCACTGACTGCACTTGGTTTTTTCACAGGTCTTGGATCAGTGAATGCTTGCGCCAGCTGACCTAGCTGACCACTTTGTGCAATGATTTGCTCCTCTTTGAACAGATAGACATCTTTAAAACTAGCTGAAACTTCTTCAAAACCTGTCAAACTAATAAATTTGGGTTTGAATCGCTCAAATAATTTATCCAACTTTCTTTGTCCAACGCTGTTTAACAGAGTCAGTGACAACACTTCGTCTTTAAAGAAACGTTCGGCCGTTTCAGGATGATTTAAACGATACAAAAAGTAAATCCCTAGTTCACTATCTTCTTTGACAAAGGTACTTAGTAATCCAATACCTTCTAATTTTTTTCTAGCAGTTTGAATTTCTTTGATACTCATATCCAACATTGTAATCAGCTCTGCATGAAAAAGTGATTCACTAACACCTGTTTCTGTAACTTCTGATAACAGTGTCAAATATAAACTAAACGCTTTTGCGCCAATTATCGGTTGATATAAAAGCGTTAAAACAGTTTGTTCTTGGTCAGATAAAGTATAAGCAATGGTTGCTTGAAATATGCTTTTTGGCTGGACTTCTTTCCACTTGTCTTTCAAGGAAAGACCTCCTTATTCATTGGTTGTATCAGCGTTTGAAGACTTTGCTTTATCAACGATTCCTTGCAATTCTTTTAAGAACACACTCATATCTTTAAATTGACGGTACACACTGGCAAAACGAATATAGGCAATTTCATCTAGATTGACTAAATCTTCCATTACATATTCTCCGACTAATGTCGTTGAAACTTCATTCTCGCCTAAGCTACGAACACGATTTTCAACATTATCAACGATTTGTTCCATTTGTTCCATGGCAACTGGACGTTTTTCTGCTGAGCGAATCAACCCGCGTAAAATCTTCTCTCTATTGAATTCTTCTCGGTCACCGTTTTTCTTAATGACTAATAATGGTGCAGCTTCAATCCGTTCAAATGTTGTAAAACGGTAATTACAATTTTCACACTCTCTACGACGACGGATCGCACGACCATCGTCAGCTTGACGACTATCAATTACACGAGAATTATTATGATGACATCTTGGACAACGCATAGTATTCACCTCATTTTATCTAATAATATCTATTTTAACAGTTAATTTTAAGTTTACTTCCTATATTATAACATGAAATGCTTAAGAAACCAGACATTAGCGATTACTTCTTAACCATTTTTTTTCATTTGTTTAACGTTTATTTAATAACAGTTTTTTAAATAAAATGAATCAGACTCTCACTGAGCTGGTTATTTCTCTTATCAATTTATCTAAATAAGTTGTAACAAAAAAATGAAAACAAAATCGGCTTTAACATTCGCTGCCTCCCTTGTCTTCATTTATCTGAAAAATAGTTCTTACTACAGATCGAGTAATTAAAAATGATTTTTTAACACCCAATTTTCCACCAATTTCTTAGTTTCTTGGATCGTTTTTTGATTATCAAATACGATATCTGCTCTTTGCTTTTTCTGTTCGATCGATAATTGACTGTTTATTCGTTGCCACGCTTCTTGTTCCGTCAGATGATCTCTTTTCATCAAACGATCCAGTTGAATCGTTTCTGGAACATAGACAACTGCTACTTGATCCATGTCATTTTCATATCCGCCCTCATAAAGCAAGGGAATATCAACAACGACTAATGACGCTCGGTCTTTTTTCTTTTCAATTTGCGACAAGATTGCTTCTCTTAAAAAAGGAGAGAGTAATGCATTTAGTTTTTGTCTTTTTTCTTCGTCTGAAAAAACAAGCGCTCCTAATTTTTTACGGTCCAATGAACCATCTGGCTGCAATATTTCTGTTCCAAACGTAGACACAATTTTAGCTAACGCTGGCATGCCCACTTCAACAATTTCTCGAGCGATCACATCAGCATCAACAACTGGAAAACCCAGTTCTTTAAAGACCTTTACAACGGTACTTTTCCCTGTAGCAATCCCACCAGTCAGTCCTAATATCTTAGTCATCGTTTAGTTTCTCACTTTTAAGGTTTGACACTTCGGACAAAAATGGGTTCCTCGTTGTGCAACTTTGATTTTTTTGATTGGTGTAGCACATCGTGGACATGGTTTCTCCGTTTGGCCATAAACATTTAGTGAAATTTGGAAGGTTCCTGCTTCGCCTAGCGCATTTAAGTAGCTACGGATTGTTGTTCCGCCAGCTTCGACCGCTCGGCCTAGGACATCGATGATTGCATAATACAGCCCTTCAACCTCTTTAGGTTTTAATGAATCAGCGGGTTGTTCTGGATGAATACTCGCTTCCCACAAAGCCTCATCTACATAAATATTCCCTAAACCGGTAACTAGTCGTTGATCTAATAATAACGGTTTGATGGCTTTATGATGTTTTTTTAACCCCATTCGAAATTCCTTTAATTTGAATTGAGTAGGAATCGGTTCAGGACCTAAAGCCAAGATACCTTTATACTGTTCACCTTGATTTTTAGGCACTAAAACCATACGACCAAATTTCCGAACATCAAGATAACGGAGTTCAGTTCCATCGGTAAATGTAAAAATCACATGGGTGTGTTTTGTTCGCTCTTCTTCCGGCTTATGGGTTTCATACTTTCCTTCCATCCGCAGATGAGAAATCATATCGTAATTCGTTAATTTGAAAATCAAAAATTTCCCACGTCGTTCCATTTTTTCGATTGTTTGACCAATCAACTGTTGCGCAAAAATATCTGTTTCAGGTGATTCAATGATTCTCGGCCATAATATCGTGACTTCTTCGATTGTTTTGCCGACAACTAACTTTTCCAACCCTTTTCTGACGGTTTCAACTTCTGGTAATTCAGGCATAACTCACCTCTCCTTTGAAGAAAAAGACCGAAACAAACACATCAAGGTTTTACAACCTTGTTCGTTAGGTCAGTCTTTTTCAGCTTATTTTAGTTGCTTATTTTGCTTCGTACCACGTTTTACCCCAGCTGCTATCTGTCAGCAATGGTACATGTAATGAAACAGCATTTTCCATCACTTCTTTAACCAAAGCATTTAGCTGATCTAATTCAGCTTCTGGCGCTTCAAAAACAAGCTCATCGTGAACTTGCAGTAACATCGTTGCCTGCATTTTTTCTTCTTTTAATCGTTGATCCATATTGATCATCGCAATTTTCAAAATATCAGCGGCACTACCTTGAATCGGTGTATTGATTGCAGTTCGTTCTGCAAACGAACGAAGATTGAAATTACGTGAATTGATATCTGGCAAATAACGACGACGATTATACAAGGTTTCTACAAATCCTTTATCTTTAGCGTCGCGAACGATATCTTCCATATATTTTTTAACACCTGGGTATTTCTCAAAATAAGTATCGATATACTCTTGTGCTTGTTTCCTAGTAATACCTAAATTTTGGGATAAGCCATAATCGCTGATTCCATAAACGATCCCAAAATTGACCGCTTTGGCTTGGCGACGCATATTTGGCGTAACATCTTCTGGTTTTTCGATACCAAACACACGCATCGCTGTACTTGAGTGAATATCTTGTCCTTCAATAAACGCTTCTTTCAAATGCTGATCATCAGAAATATGAGCTAATACACGTAGTTCGATTTGAGAATAATCGGATGAAAAAATCAACCAGTCTTTTTCTCTTGGCACAAAAGCTTCACGAATTTTACGCCCTTCTTCTAGACGGATTGGAATATTTTGTAAATTAGGATCAACAGAGCTTAAACGACCCGTTTGAGTTAACGTTTGCACATACCTTGTATGGATTTTATCATCTGGCTGAATTACTTTTAAGAGACCTTCAACATAGGTCGATTGAATTTTAGCAATCTGACGGTAAACTAAAATATCTTCTACGATCGGTGCTTGTTCTTTTAACTGTTCTAAAACGTCAACGGCCGTTGAGTAGCCAGTTTTTGTTTTTTTAATAACAGGTAAGCCCATTTTTTCAAACAGAATTACACCTAATTGTTTCGGTGAATTCAAGTTAAATTCTTCACCCGCTTCAGCATAGATTTTTTGTTCGATTTCACGTAGTCGATCTGAAAACTCAATACGCATTTCTTTTAATCGATTTGCATCTACACGAATTCCCGTAATCTCCATGTCACCTAAAATTTTTGACAGTGGTAGCTCCATTTTATAGAATAAATCAGCTTGATTTTTTTCAACTAATTCTGTGTCCAATTTTGCGGAAAGAAATTGAATAGCCTTAACCTTTCGAGCCAAGTGACTGAAAAATGCTTCATCGTCTTCTGGCAGACCTTTTTTGGCACCTTTTCCATAGACTGATTCATCCGAATGAATATCTGTGTAGCCGTAATGTTGAGCCACGCCTTCAATATCAGCACTATTATCATTTGTATCTAGTAAATAAGCAGCCAATAAAACATCAAACTTAAGCCCTTGTGGTTTTCCAACATAGCGATTTAGTGATACATAGGTCCGTTTTGCATCATATACAGTTTTCTTATATTTATCTGATAATACCCAATCAACAAACGGTTTACTTTCAAATAGCTCTAAACTATTTGTCACGTATACTTTTTCTTTATTGCCCCAAGCAACTCCTACGATTGGAGAGGTGTGGTAATTTTCTTCCATCATTTCAATATATAAGGCCATATCATCAGTAAACATTTCTTCAGTGAACGTATCCACTACATTGAAATGAACATCTTCAAGTTCAACGGCTTCTTCTTCAACATTTAATTTGCTTAACATTTGCTTGAATTCCATTTCCTTATAGAAGGGAATCAGTTTTTCTAGATCTTTTCCTTCATATTTCAATTCATCGATATCGACTTTGACTGGAGAATCAACATTGATTGTCGCTAAGCGCTTAGACATGAAGGCTTGCTCTTTATCATTGATTAGGTTTTCTTTCATTTTACTTGGTTTCATGCTGTCGATGTTTTCATAAACCCCTTCAACTGAACCAAATTCTTTCAATAATTTGATTGCTGTTTTCTCACCAATTTTTGTAACACCAGGAATATTATCCGATGTATCTCCAGCAAGACCTTTCATATCAATGATCTGATTAGGTGTTAGGCCATCATATTTTTCAGCTACATGCGCTGGTGTATAAGTTTCGAGATCACTAACGCCTTTGATCGTAATGTCGACTTTGACAGAATCTGTCGCCAATTGTGTTAAATCTCGATCTCCAGACAACACAACGACATCAAATTGGTCTTTTGGCACTTTAGTAGCCAATGTTCCGATAATATCATCTGCTTCATAATTATCTAGCTCATAATATTTCACGCCTAAACCAGTCAGTAATTCGCGAATATAAGGCATTTGCTCTTTAAATTCTCCTGGAGTTTTTGAACGACCTGCTTTGTATTCTGGATAAAATTCGGTTCTAAAGGTTGTTTTCCCAGCATCAAATGCGACTAAAACATGCGTCGGATTTTCTTTAGCCATGACGTTTTCGAACATATTATTAAACGCATAAACTGCATTGGTATGTAACCCATTTTTATTTTTAAATCGTTCTAGGGAATTATGCAAAGCAAAAAACGCTCGAAAGGCAACACTGTTTCCATCAACTAATAATAACTTATTTTTTGTCATCTTTTTTCTCCTCATCTTCAGCAAACTGGTTTCCTATCTATTCTAACAAAAAACTGTCAACTTTGCAGTAGGAAGGAACTAAAGTTCGCAAAGCTTCAGTAAACACAAAAGAAAACCCGCTCTGCACACTCAGAGCGGGTCAAATTAGGAGTTCACACAAATGAAATTGTTTTTTGTAGCAATTGTCTTTCTTCTATGTCCTTATAGTACAAGGAATTTGTGAACATTGTATGAACGAAAGATTTCTAAAATGTAACTTTTTTTAGGAAAAATCGACCTATATTTCTATTTACACCGAAATCTTTAACTCTAAGGCAAGATATTTCCAGCCGCACGATAAATTTCGTACCATTCTTCTCTACTTAAAACAATCTCTGATGCTTTCGCTATTTCTGCGATCCTTCCTTTATTCATTGTTCCTGCGATCACCTGCATTTGGGCTGGATGCCGTAAAATCCATGCAGTTGCAAGCCCCGTAGCTGTACAATTATGTTGCTCAGCGATTTTATCTAACGTGGCATTCAGCTCTGAAAATGTTTCATTTCCAATAAAAACGCCTTCGAAGAAACCGTACTGATAAGGTGACCAAGCTTGGATCGTCATTTGATTTAAACGAGAATAATCTAAAATACTGCCATCATGATCTACACTTGCTTCGTCTGTCATATTTACATGGATGCCTTGATCGATCATTTCGGTATGTTTGATCCCAAATTGCAACTGATTTGCTAATAATGGTTGTTTTACTGTTTTTTTCAATAAATCGATTTGCATTGGTTTTTGATTGCTGACACCAAAATATTTCACTTTGCCTTGTGCTTCGAGTTGATTAAAAGCAGCCGCAACTTCTTCTGGTTCAACAAGTGTATCTGGTCGATGAAGTAATAACGCATCGATATAATCCACACCTAAACGTTTTAAACTGCCTTCAACGGAAGAGATGATATGTTCCTTTGAAAAGTCGAACATGCCTTTACGAATCCCGCATTTTGTTTGAATAATAATTTCTTCTCTTTTGATCGATGTTTCTTTTAATGCTTTACCAAAAATTGTTTCGCACTCGCCACCGCCATATATATCTGCATGATCAAAAAAATCGATACCGTGCTCATACGCTGTCTCAATAATTTCTGCTGGTTTTTCGGCTGCGTTCATCCTCATACAACCAAGAATCACTGATGCTACTTGTAAATCACTTGTCCCAAATTGAATTTTTTTCACAGGAAACCCTCCTAAAATTGTATTCACTTATTTAGTTTAACACATTTTCTTGAAAGGGCTTCATTTCGTCACTTTTTTTATTAGGTTTTCGATCTGGTAAAGTGTTTTTTCTGAAAAACCTGCTTCAATTAATAACGTAGGCTGAGGATATTTCCGATGTAAAGATTGATATACAACTGTAGTTAAAATAATATCTGCATATGAGATAGATTTCGAAGTTCTTGCGTAGATCACAGTTAAATTGAATTTATGCATAAAAAAGTGAGTGATTCTTTTCCCTAGTTTCATTTCCATTTCAAGTGGCAAATCAGTCATTAAACAGATAAAAATTCTTTTTTCACAAGAAACTGGGGAAACGAGTGAACTTACAATCATAAAATAGCGATACCATATTGTAGCTTTAGGAATCCGCTGATAATAGTCATTTTCTTGCATCAACTCATTTATAGCAACATCAAGTTTACTAGTAAAATTAGGGTAATTCTCTGTAAAAAGCGCTTTTAGATATTTTTTTTCAAAGGGAAAACCTGAAAGTATTTCATAATATAAATGAAAGCTTAAAAATGCCACCAGGCTCTCTTTTGAGTGACTTAATTTTCCTCCGAAAGAGATGTGTCTCAATTTACGATTTGCTGTCAGCGTCAGTAAATAACAAGTCGTTTTCTTTAAATAGTGTTCCCCAATCAGAAATATCTGGTTGCTTGATCCAAAATATGGTAAAAAATAGGCTTGAATCACTAAATACAAATAGACCAGCTCTTCAAAATCTAAATTAGTAGCACTGCTTTCTGAATCCATAACAGCCAAGAATTTAGAAAAAGTAGCGCTATTTTCGATATACTGCTTCCAACTCTTTTTGATCCAGACTTTATTGCCACTTTGATAGCGCCAAAAAGCTATTTGAGTGATACGAGCTATCGTTTCTTTTTGCAGATCATTGATTTTCATATTAAAAAAAGAAATAAATTTAATAGCAAGTTCGCGACTGTTTTCTATTGTCCTTAAAAAAAAATGTGGTTTCATTTCTTGGTAAGCAAACCAATAAAAAGGTAAAACTAATGCTCTGATTTGTTCTTCTTCTCCCACAAGCTCCCAGGATCCTCGTTTTAAATGTAAATCAAATTTTTTCAACCAGCAATTTATTTTCTTTGCTCGCCTTCTAAGGCTAGATTCACTCACTAGCATTTTATCTATTAGTTGTTTTGTCGTGACATTTTTCTCTTCAATAATTGTTTTTAGAAAAATGATTTCTGGAAGATCGTTTAAATATTGAACTAAAAAAAACTCCAAATATTGGTCATCCTGCCTTTTCAAATAGAATTGGTTTCTATCACGACAGCCAATTGCTAATTGCTTTTCTAATTGATAGCGTTTGAACAGCTTTTTCAATTTTTTTATTGCCCTTATTATTGTTTTTGAATTTATTCCTAATTCTTTTGACAGTGTATCTAGTGACTTGCTATTATCCGTAGATCTTAACGCATTAAACAGGCCAAGTAATTTCTTTGATTCAACATCAAAAATTTCATTATAATCCATTCCAAACCTCCACCATAAAGATTAAAGTAGTATTTTATTCATTAGCTGTACAAAAAAAGCAATGAGTTATGCATAGAAAGTATACGCATAATTCATTACTTTTCATTTTTTTAATTGTGGATTCTTAATGTCATTGCATTAGCTGCCACAATCACTGTACTTAGAGACATCAAAATCGCTCCTACTGCGGGGTTCAACAAAATTCCCCATGGAGCTAAAATACCTGCAGCAAGTGGAATCGCAATAATATTGTAGCCCGCTCCCCACCAAAGATTTTGAATCATTTTACGTCGTGTTTGCTTTGCTAAATCAAGGAATCGAAGAATATCTTTTGGATCACTATCAGTTAAAACAACATCAGCTGAATCAATGGCCACATCGGTTCCAGCTCCAATAGCAACACCAATTGTGGCTCTGACTAAGCTTGGTGCATCATTGATTCCATCACCAACCATCATTACTTTCTCACCTTTTGCTGTGTACGTTTGAATGATTTTTTCTTTATCTTCTGGTAATAACTCACCATGATAATCATCAATTCCTAAATAATGAGCGACCGATTCCGCAGCAACTTTATTGTCACCGGTCAACATTACCGGCACGATTCCCTGCGCTTTTAAATCCGTTATGAATTGTTTTGCTTCTGGTTTCACTATATCGCCTAGGGCAATCATTGCGACTAACTTCTTATCAATAATTAAGTAACTTAATGTATTTCCCTGTTCTTGGTATTGTCGTTTCATTGACTCATCAAACGAAAACGCAAGATGTTCTACTTCCTTCTCATTTACAATTTTGACGTTTTTTCCGTTGACCACACCTGTCAAACCTATTCCAGCAAGGCTTTGAAGATTTTCAGCTTTATAAGGTGAAATTTTTTTCTCCGCCAAATAGTTCATGATTCCAATTGCCAAGGGATGATTTGCATTATTTTCTAAAGCGCCAATCACTTTTAAGGCTTCTTCTTGAGTTGTATCTGGATCGATCATTTCAACTCCAGTAACTGTAAATTTGCCTTCTGTTAAGGTACCAGTTTTATCTAACATTATATAGCGAATATCGTTGGCTTGTTCTAACGCATTTCGGTTTTTTAACAATAAACCGTGTTTTGCTGCAATAGACGTCGAACGAGCTATAACTAGCGGGATTGCTAACCCCAATGCATGAGGACACGCAATAATGAAAACTGTTACCATACGCTCAAATGCAATACTGATATCTTTATCGACCATCCACCAAATAATAAAGGCTAAAAGTCCAGCACCAAGTGCAATATAAAATAACCATTTAGCCACTCGATCAGAAAGTGATTCAAGTTTTGATTTTTCAGTCTGTGCCTTTTTAACCATCTCCATCACTTTTGAAAGATACCCAGTTTCTCCAGTCCCCGTAACGATTATTTCAATTGTTCCACTGCCGTTGACAGCCCCGCCGATCACCTTATCTTTTTCGTTTTTTGTGACTGTTTTTGATTCTCCCGTAACCATCGATTCATCTACAGAAGTGCTTCCTTTAATAATCACACCATCAGCCGGAATCTTATCACCAGCACGTACAACTAGATGGTCATTTTCTTGGACTTGCTTTAATGATACTTCTTCTTCAGTTCCATCTTTATTTAAGCGTTTCACTTTGTCAGGTAGTAATTCCGCCATTTTTTGTAACGCATCACTAGCATTGGATACAGCATTCATTTCGACCCAATGTCCTAACAGCATAATAACGATCAAGGTTGCAAGCTCCCAGAAAAAATCCATCACATGATTTTGTGGCATCATTTTATTCATAATAAAAGCATAAATACTATAGAAATATGAAACAGAAATCCCCATCGCAATCAATGTCATCATCGCTGGACTTTTTTGTTTAAGCTCCATTTTAGCCCCACTTAAAAAAGGTTCTCCGCCATAAAAAAAGAGAATCGAAGCCAAGATCAATACTAACCAATCTGAACCTAGAAAAGTGAACTGAAATGGAAGATCAACGCCCATCATCGGAGATAGAAAAATTATTGGAATGGCCAGAACTAGTGAAAACCAAAATTTTTGTTTAAAGTTTCCCATGTGCATAGTATGATCCATCCCACTCATCTGATTGTCACCATGCATTGCACCATGATCCATCCCTTCCATTTGATGAGCTTGATGATTCATATGCTTTTCTTCCTTATGATTCATTTGAATTCCTTCTTTCTCGAATTATAGAATGTTTAAAAATATGCTGACTTTCAAACAACGAAGTACAGAAGAAAGTGCTATCCTCATTCAAGCATAGCACAACAAATCTTTCGGGAAAAATAAAGTCTCTTAATTCATGGAAATAAGAAAATTTTGCGTATTTAACACTAAGCAGGCTGATTCAATGCCAAGTATAGCTCTTTAACAACCATAATGCGTGATTCTTTTTTTCTTTGATTCTATTCATTTTTCTTATACAAGAATCTTTAAAATATCTTTGTAGGCTCTTTTTTGACTCACGTTTTATTTCCAGATACATCTGCTGAATTGCTTTACGATTCGATTGGTATTTTTTTCGTTTGCCTCCAGTAAATTCATAGAAAATATCAATACCTCCTGACTCCTTAGTGATAGGTGACTGAAGAAATAATTCATTTTGTGTTTTCTTTAATCGCTTCAGTAATTCTTCTGTAATGTTTTTATCGAAATTTTGTTTGATGATCATTTTACAAAGTCTTGTATATTCGATTTTAGCTACATGGTTATACACTTTGCTTGCGTAATCCAGTCCTCTATGTAAAACATTTGCGCTAAAAGACATATTTACTAATAACTTATACTGATGAACACAGCTTTCTGCCATTTTTTGCTTATTTTCCTGATAAGGAATCTCATTGTTCAACCTTGCTAAAAATTGATATAAAAGATCATTTTTTTGCTCTTCAATTCTAATTATCCTTTTCATTATATTTCTCCTCCTTAAATAATGAATAAATTTCGGCATTTCAAAACTAAATAAAACAATATGAATACTTAATAAAACACAGTATAATGAATGCATTTCGGTAAACTTATAATATCATTGAGAACAACGAAAAACAATGACAAAAAGAATAAATAACAATACAAAATTAACGATAAAAATGATATAATAGAAGAAACACATCTAAACTACCATGAAAAAAACAGAGCCATTACCAATCATACAACGCAAGCTCTATCTATTTGAAAAACTAGGAGGTAAAATTTTTGGAAATAAATTTAAAAGCTGTTGGACTAAGAATCAAACAAATCAGAAACCAGCATAACTATTCAATGGCTCGTTTTGCCAATTTAGTTGGAAATTCGAGTGCTAGCACTGTCAACAATTGGGAAAAAGGCAATAATTTACCGAAGCAAGATCGATTAGAAAAAATAGCGATTCTAGGAAGTACAACAGCTGATTGGATACGCTATGGCGATTTTGAAGACTATGTAACTCAATTATTAAACGAAGCTAATTTACAGCATGAACTTAACATAGAACAACAGCAACAATTGATGCTCACCTTAAAAAAACAAAAAATCAGCTATACTCAAGATTTAAAAATATTGACTACTGCAAGCAAACTGTTTCCAGTTTATTTTGAAAAAAACTATCAGTTCGATCTTTCTAAACCTCATGCTTTAATTATTTCAGAAGACTCAACGACGTATAGCATTGAGCAAAATGATCGATACAGAACTGGCTTTTTGCCAATGATCGAAGCCTTGTTGTATGACTCTGACCAAAAAGAAGTCAATGCTTCTGTCTTGTTTTTAGTATTCGACTTATTGAAACGAACTGAATCAAACAAACATTATTTAAGCATTCTCCCCCTCTTTAAAATGGTCAGTGATATCGTCACAAATGATATTACTTATCGCAATAAACCAATAGCGAAAATAGTGAATTATGATGATCTCACAAAAAAACATACGGCTAATAAAGGAAAGCCTTTATCTGGGAAAACAGTACTAAAAAAATATTTACAAACAAAAAAAGAGTTGATCGATGTTTTAGATGCGTTTTATTCGGAGTATAATAATCCTCAATAGCTACCTGTCTATCCGCTTTTTATTTCCTGTTACAAACGTATTTTCTTATTAAAAGTAAGTTTCATATATTACAATTAGATGATACCTTTATTGCCAGATTTTAAATTTCGCCATTTCCCATTAATCTTACTCTTTAAACATGATTATTCTTCTTAGACTATGGTATACTTTGTCTTGTGTTATTTAAGAATAGTAACGATGACTTTTTCACCAAAAGCATCCGTTTAAAATGATAAATAAAAAGCGAGGAACGTCACTTGAAGAAAAAACTACTCATTACACTTTCATTTGTTTTATTAGTAAATGCTGCGCCGTTGAGCGCATTAGCCGATGATATCGATCAAAAAATAGAAACTCAAACAAAAAAAATTGAAGATATCGTCAAAAATGAAAATGATGCGAAAGATTATTTAGCAACTCTAGAAACAGAAATCGCGACAATTGAAACGGAGTATCAAACAGTCCTTTCTGAGAAACAGAAACATGAAAAAGAAATGAACAAGCTAAATACTGACATTGCTAATTTAGAAGAAAAAATTGAAAAAAGAAATGAGCAATTACAAGCGCAAGCACGAGTTACACAAACGAATCATGAACAAGAATCCATGCTAGCCGTTTTGTTAAGTGCCGATTCAATTTCTGACGCTATTTCAAAAGCTTTGGCAGTAAATACATTGGTTACTGCAAATAATGATATTTTAACCGCTCAAAAAGAGGATAAAAAAGAACTGGATACGTTAAAAGTCAACTTAACCGCAACTCTAAAAGCACTTGAGAAGAAAACTGAGGAACTTGAAGAAAAAGAAGCTGCTTTGGCAGAAGCTAAACTTGAGCAAAATGTAAAAATCAACGAAATCGCTGCAAGTCTTGCAACTGAAAAAGCTGAAAAAGATAAATTTGTAAAACAAAAAGAAGAAGCAGCTAAAAGAAAAGAAGCACAATTAAAAGCCATTGCTGAAGAAAAGAAAAAGGAAGCTGAAGCTAAAGCTGCTGCTGAAAAACAAGCGAAAGAACTGGCTAAAACCAAACAAACACAAGCGGCAACGGCTCCAACAAAAACAACAGAAAAAGAACAAGCGACAACTGTTCCTGATACAAATACAGGTACTAGTAATAACGACGCTCCTGCAAATGCCCCAACACCTACTCCACCAGCATCATCTGGAGGTTGGTCTGCTCCTGTGGCAAGTATGACGATCACTAGTGGTTTTGGTGGCCGTGAAGACCCAACAGGTATCTCAGGATCTTTCCATGACGGTATTGACTTTGGTGGAGCCAGTGGCACACCAATTATGGCTGCCCGTTCTGGTGAAGTTGTCAGCGCAAATTATAGTGGTATGGCTGGAAATCACGTTGTGATCAAGCATGATAATGGTTATTATTCCTATTATTTACACATGAGCAGCTTAAGCGTTGCAGCTGGACAAAGCGTTAGTGCCGGACAAATGTTAGGCGGTATGGGGACTACAGGTAATTCAACTGGCGTTCATTTACATTTTAGTATTTCAACAGGTCTGTGGAGCGGTTTTGTTAACCCCGCACCATTCATCGGATTATAGAGAATCTAGTAAAGATAGCAAGTCAGCACTTTTTGACTTACTATCTTTTTTTGCACCTGTCAATTCGTTTACCCTCTACTGGCGAACATGTTATAATAAGGATAGATAAAGAAAGGTGCTGATTAAGATGATCAATAACTACTCAAATATCCTTGTTGCTGTCGATGGTTCAAAAAATGCTGAGTTGGCTTTACAACATGGCGTTGCGATTGCAAAAGAAAAAAATGCTACTTTGTACTTGTTGTCTGTCGTTGATGAAAATGCAATCAGTCATAGTTCTTATGCCTATTCAAAAGTGCTTGCTGAGGAAAAGGAAGCTATCGAAAAAGAGTTATTAAAAAATATTTATTATGCTACTGAGCAAGGATTGGATGACATTATACCGCTTGTTGAAATTGGCAATCCAAAAGAAATGATTTCTACAATTGTTCCAACAAATCAAGCAATCGATTTGATTATCGTGGGTGCAACGGGTAAAGGGATGATCCAATCAAACCAATTAGGTACCACAACAAGTTATGTCGTACAATATGCTCCTTGTAACGTGCTTGTCGTAAAATAATTAGTTACTATATACTAAAAAAAGCAGCCCCTTCTTATTTCCAAAGGAGCTGCTTTTTTCTCACCGTTCATCCGCTCTTTTTTAATTACTCTCTTAACTTTCCAATTAGCACAAATCGATGTTGTTGATTCCGAAGGTAACCTTTTTTTGACAATTCCTTTTGAATCTCAAGTAATTGAGTAAAATGCGTTTCTACTGAAACATCAGGATACTCCCACGGAATTCTTTTAATGTAATAAATCAACCCTTCCATATCCCAAAAGTCTTGATACGGAAAATACTCATCAGCAAATAGGATATCCATATTTTCTTTGACCAAAGCTTCTTGTGCTACTCCTTTTGACCATTCAAAAGAATTTCTTCGACGCTTTGTATCTAATTTCTCTGAGAGGTGCTTTCCATTTTGATCACCAACTTGCTGTGTAATGAATAGGCCGCCTGGCTTCAATACTCTAGAAACTTCTTTTGGGTCATATGACTCATGGCTGTTCAATACAATATCAAATGAGTTAGTTAAAAAGTCCAAGTGACCCGTTTTATCGACAAAAGTAACCGTTACACCTTGTGGCTGCAGCTTCTTTTTTAGCAGTTCATAATTAGGTTTCCAGCCTTCAGTAACCGACGTCTGAGCAAACGGATGAGCAAATGTCAACAACAGCTCTCCACCACCAGTCCCCATATCCAACAAATGCATCTCATTAGACAAATTGGCACGAACAAGCTCATCATAACGCCACGGTAAGACCTCTTGTCGCCAACGTCCTTCCAAATATGAAAAATCCCAACCTTTAAACTCCAACGCTTCAATAGTCTGCCAATATTTTTTTAATGCTATTTTTTCCATAACGAACTCTCCTTTATACTTAATCGTTGTCTGATTAAATGTTAGATACAGTTATGGATGATCCGATAGTCATAACTTTACTCAATACAGCCCTATCAGAGCATTATAACTGTATCGAGTTGTTACTTCGTTGCATCACCTTGAAAATCATGTCAGTCATCTCCTACTTTTTTTCATTACTTTTGAGCCAATATATACCCATAAATACCCCATTAACACGCAAAAAGACAAAGCACATAACAGAAATAGTGGACCTTTATAAAATGTTGGCGAAACAATCAGCTCAACTAAAGGAATCACATAAATGAATAATACAATTGCAACGACTACACCTGTAAAATAAAGTACCCCATTTGAAACATAGCCCCCAGAGCCTCTAACTTGATCTCTCTCAGTAGGCAAAACATTTTTCCCTTGACCATTGGAGTAACGTGTTTGATTTGTATTCATTGCATCAAACGTACTATTGTTGATATTACTTCTTTCAGCAAATTTTCTTTGTTGTTCTCGCTGATTCACTTTTATCACTTCTTTTCTCTTTAGTCCCGTTAGTCTTTAGACTATTATAGCATCACAAAAAAGAATAAAGCCAGACTTATTTCTGACTCTATTCTTTCCTTCACTAGTTATATCAAGCCATTTCGATCGATCAACTCTTTAAACCAAATACCACTTTTCTTTAAAGAGCGTTGATCATTTTCTAAGTCCAAGCGATAAAATCCATAGCGATTCTTATATCCGTTCAACCAAGACCAACAATCGATAAACGTCCATGAATGGTAGCCAAAACAATTACTGCCTGCTTCAATTCCTTTATGCAACTGATTGAGATGTTCTTCCATAAATTCAATCCGATAATCATCTTGAATCATACCTGTTTGATCTAAGAACCGCTCTTCTTCTGCCACCCCCATACCATTTTCTGAAACGTACCAGGCAATATTGTTGTAGTCATTTTTGATCATCATCGCAACATCATATAACGCCTCTGGATAAATTTCCCAACCACGATACGGATTGATTTTTTTATCAGGCCAATCATAATGATCGTAAAAATCAGCAGGAGAAACTGCAGGTTTATTGACGTTAGCAGGCGCTTGAACACGGCGTGGCTGATAATAATTCATGCCAATAAAATCAACTGTGTTCTTTTTAATCAACTCTAAATCATTCTCTGCAACATCAGGCAATAATTCATTTTCAGCTAAACGATCAATTAATTTTGCTGGAATGGTTCCTAAAACTGTAGGGTCTAAAAAGCTTTTGGTATTTAATAAATCAGCGAACTCAGCCGCTTTTAAATCTTCTGGTGACTGACTTTTGGGATAACACGGCGAAACGTTTAAAATGATTCCGATTGAGCCTTGATACTTTCCGTCTTTAAAGCTTTTAACAGCCATTGTATGAGCCATCAGCGTGTTAAACCCAACTTGAACTGCTTTTTTCAGATCATGAATTGCAGGATAATGATACCCATATAGATAGCCGCACTCCACATGGACCATCGGCTCGTTAAAGGTTGTCCACTGCTCAACTAAATCACCAAATAATTCAAAACAAGTATTGGCATAAAAAGCAAATGCCTCCACCGATTCTCTCGTTTCCCAACCGCCCTTTTCCATCAACCACCAAGGCATATCAAAATGAAATAAATTGATGATTGGTTTAACACCATTTGCAATTAATTCAGAGAAATAATGACGATAAAACGTAACAGCTTCTGAATTAACTGTTTGTCCATCCGGCAACAAACGAGTCCAAGCAATAGATGTTCTAAAAGAATTCATATGGATCTCTTTCATCCTTTTAGCATCATCCTTGAAATACTCATACATCTTAGTCGTATCTTCTGGACCTTGATTTAATTGGAATTTTTCTGGATTCAGTTCATACCATTTATCCCAGGTTGAAGGAGATTTTCCATTTTGTGAACCATGCCCCTCTGATTGAGGAGCAGATGTCGCTGCGCCCCATAAAAAATGTTCTGGAAATTTTTTCATTTGTTTTACACCTATTTTCCTATTTTTAAATAATCTAACAGTAACGTACAAAACATCATATTCGCCCAGGAAAACCATTCACGGGTATATTGATTGGGGTCGTTCACATTAACACCTTCATGCATATGATTAGTGCCAGCATCGGTTTTAACTAAAATGTCTAACAACTCAGCCTTTTCAACTTGGCTAGTCGTCGTTAAGCCTTGGATAGATAATGCGATCGGCCAAACATACTCTTTTGGCGTATGCTCACTTCCGATTCCTTTTAACTTTATTCCTTTATAATAATATGGATTAACATCAGATAAAATTAAGGCACGTGTATTTTGATAAATTTCATCATCAATCGAACAATACCCTAAATAAGGAGCTGCTAATAGACTAGGTACATTGGCATCATCCATTAAAAGATAATTTCCTAATCCATCTACCTCATAGGCATAAACTTTTTGCCCCTGATGTTCAACGATACCCCATTTTTTTATGCCTTGATTGATTTCATCTTTTAATTGATTTGCTTGTTCAGCCAGTAATTTATCGTGGTAAATCTCTGTAAAAATTCCCTCAAGATAACCTAAAATAACAACAGCAAACATATTAGAAGGAACTAGATAATTATATGTACAGCTGTCATCGCTTGGACGAAAACCAGACCAAGTCATCCCTGTGTACCCACAAGGCTCTCCTAAGCCGTGATTTGAAAGTGTGTCTTCTGGTCTTTCATCAAAACGCTCAAAACGATAAGAAGAATTTTCATGTTGCTGCTCTATTTTGAAAACCTTGATAATAGATTCTGCAGCACGTTTAAACTCTTTTGAAAACTGCTTGGTCTCACCTGTTTGTTTCCATAACAAATAAGCTAATTCGATTGGATAACATAACGAATCCACTTCATATTTCCGTTCCCAGATCCAACCATTCATCTCTGTAAGATCTTGGTGGTAACAATGACCATTCTCAGTTTCGTTAAAGGCATTTGCATATGGATCGATCAAAATACATTTTATTTGGCGGTCAACTAATCCCCGTATCAATTGTTTGATGTTTTCATCTTCATTTGCAATTGCTAAGTAGGGTTTGATTTGAGCGGATGAATCTCGCAGCCACATTGCTGGAATATCGCCAGTGATTACAAACACATCATCCTCTGTGTTTTTGACTGTGGTTTCCAAAGTGTTGTCAAAACAATTTGAAAATACTTCGCTCCATCTAGGATTACTGGACTGCTCTGATACCAATGTTTTCACTTTTTCGATGACTGATTTTGAATAGTTTACACTCATGATGATTCCCCTTTTTACTTTCCTTTTAAAATCACTTCTGATTTAATCCAAGACTTGATCGTGTCTTCATGGTACATGGCTAAAATTTCTGTATATAAGATATCGATCACTGTTAATACTGGAATTTGTGGTGAAATCCCCCCCATATCCTTCTTTCCCATTGAGCTTGTTACACAGAACGCTTCAGAGAACTCTTTATATGGACTTTTCTCGTTGGCAGTAATTACGATTACCTTTGCATTTTTTTCAGAAACTATTTTTACTGCTTCTTGGACTGCTTCGTTATTGCCAGAAATAGATGAGACAACCACAAGATCGCCTTGCTGCACACCATGAGCCATCATCACAATTGAATGTTCGTCCTTGATCACGTTGACGATTTTTCCAAGCCTTGAGAATTTAAATTGAAAATCTTCACCGCAAAAAGCGTTGTAACCTGTTCCCCAGTAATGAATGATCCGCCCGCTATCGATCATTAAAGCTGCTTTTTTAACTTCCTCTTTATCTAATTTTTCGATAATGTCATTGAGCAACAAAGAGTAATTTAGATTGACGTAGCTAATACTAGAATCTGTTTGCTTTTTAGTGCTTTTACTTGAATATTTATATAAATAAATCAGTTCTTTATAATTAGCTAAACCAATTTTTTTACAAAAGCGCGTGATTGAAGAATTAGATACACTAAGCTTTTTAGCCAATTCTTGAATGCCTAATTCTTTATTACCATCAAGAAAATATTGAGCGATCACTCGTTCGACATCCGTAAACTTTTTTTGATTTGCTTGAATGATTAGTTCGATGTAACTTTCCATGATTAGCACTCCTTTCGCTATAGTAAAGAAAACAAGAGACTGGACCCGTTCTCAGTCCAGTTTACCTCTTGTTATGATTTCCAACTACTAGTCTTGTGCGTTCAGTAATTGGCTTTCATCAAATTTCATGTTCATACGTACAAACGGTGCATAAATAAAGACATCTAAAACAACTAAAACGGCTGTTAAGATCACCGGGCTAAGATGGAATGCGCCTAAGATCCAGGTGCTGATGAAAATTGGTTCATTTCCTGAATTTAAGACAACTAAGGGAACGACCCAACCAATTTTAGTCACAATATAAGCGACTACTGCATTGAAAACTGGTACAAAAACAAATGGGATAAACATCAATGGATTTAAAACGATCGGGAACCCAAAAATAATGGGTTCGTTGATCCCGAATAATCCTGGAATAAATGATAGTTTTGCTACTTCACGACCACTATACGTTTTTGGTGTAAAAATCAAAATCGCTAGAATCAACCCAAAAGTGGCACCAGATCCACCAATCATAGCGTACACATTCGTCATTGTATTTGGTGCAATAGAAATGTCTGCAAAGCTTTTTGTTTCAGCAAATTTCGCAACATTTTCTAAGAAAATCGGTAGCCATAAAGCAGATACAACGCCCCAAACGATATTAAAACCATGTAATCCTAAGAACCATAATATTTGTTCCAATAAGATCACTACAATAATAGCAGGTAACCCCGTTCCAACAGATGTTAGCGGTTGAACAAATAATTGACTGACCAGATCCATAAAGGAATTGAAATCAAACGCTTCAATCACGACTTTCATAACAGAACAGATCAATAATACGATTGAAATTGGAATCAAAGCAAAGAAGGAATCAAAAACATTTGGCGGAACATTCCCTGGTAGCTTGATAGCAATCTTATGTTTTGCTAAAACTGAATAAAGGAAAACAGCAAGTAAGCCTACGATCAAAGCGGTAAACATTCCTTCATAACTAAAGAAATTATTCGCATAGCCTTGAATAACTTCCGCTGAATTATCAGCGAAATTCACATTGTTCGGTACCATTACAAAATAGGCTGCAAAGGCTAATAACGTTGCCAGTAGTGGATTGATGTTTGCTTCCGGATGTTTTTTCATCAATTCTTTTGCATAGTTATAAGCAGTTGAAAAAACAATTAATAAAGCCACTATTCCTAACGTTCCTAGATAAACATTGCCAAAAATTGCTGATGCTGTTTGACCGATTGCTGTTTCTCCAAAAAAGGCATCGATCTGCATTTTGATCAAGTTGGAAAACGATCCTACCACAGTAAACGGAATACTGCTGATAAATGCATTTTTAATAGCTTGTAAAACGCTGTTGTTATCTACTTTATTGGCAATTTTTAATAATGGATCTTGAATTTTCTCGATATTTATTTTCATCTTAACTCGACCTTTCCCGTGTTATCTTTCTATTGAAACGGTTTTAATTTCTCCTGGTTTCACTATACCTAACGAAACTTCCTTCAACTTACCAACTGATTCAATCAAGTCACCATTTAAATCAACAAAACGAACGTTGCATTCCGTTGCTAATATGATTTTCTCATTGGTGACGCTCTTTTCAAGTGATGGGTTATACAGACGCAGATTGACCCATTGACCATCGCGGCTTAATTCTAATGCGCTAAACACCAAATTGGAGTTATTCAAATCAACATACTCTTTCAATTCATTCAAATGATCGACTTTATTACTTTGGAAATATTGGATTGGATTCGTAAATCGATTTAAGGTTTGAACTTGATAATATGGGCTTGTGACAGAATAGGTTTGATATTCCTTTTGGATCCTCACTGGATTAAAGTCAGCTGAAATGATTAAAGATAACGCCATCTCTAATTCACCTAATAATTGACTATCTGGAGTCGGAATATAACGGTATTGATTCCCTGAAGCATCTCCAGGTCTTCTTAATAACTCTGGTCTGCCCAAAAAGCCTACTCCTCTAAATAAAGTCATATAGATTTGGTCATCAATCACTTGATATTCTTTGATTCCTTTACTCAGAATCGTCCAACTAGCGGCAGAATCGTGAATGTTTGCATAGTGGATCATTGGATAAATCTCCGTTGGTTCTTCTTTCCAGCCTAGCTTTCTCCAATCCTGAATATGGGGATCTTGATTTTGTCGTTCAACGATTCCAAATAAGGTATCTGCATAACTGACGTTGTTTTTGACTGGTGTATTAACAACCAGACGCATCCGATGATCCATTGCTTGGTTATTGATCTTGATTTTCATATCAATTCGCTTAGACTTTTTGCTTAATGATAAGCTCAAGGTGTAGTTAACTGTTGCATTCAATTCCTCAGATTTCCTAGCTTGTAGATCTTTTGGTAATGTCCAATTGCCATTCAATGTCATAGTAGATAAAAACGGTCCTGTTTGAACAGATACATCGTTTGTATCGAAAGCCAATTGATGAACTTTATCATGATAGGCAGGTGAATAATCGTACGTGTCGCCTTCATCACCTGATTCTTCCACGTATAGACAGTTCTCATAGGTTTCGCCTTGTTCTTTCGCCAAAATAGTAAATTGTCCATCTGAGAAAGTGATTTTGTACGTCTCATTTTCAATTAGCGTACTTGCTGGAACTGATGTTTTAGCGCTATCATTTGATTCTGATAGCTCTTTTACCGTTATGATCGTATACGCAAGTGGCGGGGTTTCTTTGATAAAACTTACTTTGTGAATATAGTAATACTTCGCTTCATCATAATCGCTTTCTGAACGTCTAACTTCGCCAGCATAAACTTTTTCAGTTGATAGAATTTGACTAGCCAATTCATGGTTATTTTCATCGAGTAGTTTGATACTTGCATGCTTTGTGCTTACCTCTACTATATACGGATCCGTTCTGGTATAAGGTAAGGTATTAAATAGAATCAAATCATTTTCTTGGATACCTTTAATGGATTCTGAAATTTTTCTTACTAAATAGTCGATCGTTGAATAGGATAATTGGTCCGCTTCTTTATATCTCGCTAAGATCATTTCATTTGTTTTATCCGTATTGCAGCCACCAATACTGTCATGAGCATGGTTTTTTAATAATAAGGTCCAAATATAATCCAAAAGCTCTCGTTTAAAAGGAATCCCTAAATCATCTGCCATAAACATTAATGGTTCCAGTTGGAAAATCAAGCGATTTTCGATGGTATCATTTAACTTTTTCAAATCATATCTTGATGAATAAATGGAGCGATGGATTTTTGAAACACTGCCACTCATAAACTCACCTTGTACCGTTGGAAGGTCCGTTGCTTGTTCTTTTAATAAATTAAATATATGCGGATAATTGCTTTCTTCGATTTTGTATTCGGTACCAAATTGTTCGTTGACCTCTTGAATGATCGCTTTTAAATCTCGATCGACTGCTCGTTGATCTCCACCAACCGGCAATGTTACAACTTCAGTAGTGCTGTCTTCTGCTACAAGATCCAGCATCGCTTTTTTCTGATATAGGTCACCTTCAACAAGTGTTACCCCGGCATAATAACCATTGCGAATATTGATTGTTAATACTTTTGAACCATCTTCAGCTGTCCAGTAAAATTCTCGACTTTTCGTCACTTCATTCGGCATTCCTCGCCAAAACACGGCATCTGTGATTCCAAAACCATTATAGATTTTCGGCATATCTTTCCCCTGTCCAAATGAATCAGGTAAATATCCTAACGATGTATGACCACCTAAGCGTTTTGACATATTAATCCCAATTTGCAAATTCTTCACGACCGATTCACCAGCCACCACGAATTCGTCCATTTGAGTATACCAAGGTCCAATAAATAATTTATTGGCTTCCACTAATTCTTTGATTTTAGTCTCTTTTTCTGGATAAATTTTTAAATAATCATCTAGAATGCTAAGTTGACCATCCAAATAATAGTAATCCAGTTCGTTATTTTCTAAGGCATAAATCACCTCATCCATATGATAAGAAAATTGGATAAATGCTTCATTATCACTAAAATACCACTCACGATCCCAATGAGTATGTGCTACGACATGTATCTTCTTCATTGTTTATTCTCCTTCCATCACTGTTCTTATTTAATATACCTCTGATTTTATAAAAAGAAAACGCATCCGGTAATATTTTCAAGTATTTTCTTTTTTACTCACTAATTATGAAAATATTACCATTGGAATATAGAAAAAAGCTGAGTATAAAATGCTTTACACATCACACTCAGCTAATTTACTTTCTATAGTCAATCAAAAAATGAAGAAACTATTTTCAATAATCATTCTCACCAATCAATTAAGTTAGCACTTCATATTCAGCAATCGTACTTGAAATAATACCAGGGCGTTTTTTCTTTTCCACCGTTTCATCCGTTGATTCTTTTCTTTGATGCATCTTTTTAAATGATTGGCTCTGCACCCAATTTTTTTGATGTTCTTTTGAGGTCCAGCGGCTTAAAACAACCAATTCCGTTACTTCCGGATTATCTGGTAATGCCCGCTGCATTAATTGAAAGTTCAAGAATCCATCTACAGCTTCCATACTTTCTTTCGTATGCCCTGCTGTAAATTGTTGAATAATTTTTTGCGAGTGAGCCGTTTCTGTTTGAATCGTATTCGTTACAATATACATATTTTTTCCTCCACTATTCTATTTTTCTTGTTTCGATATGGTAATCTGCAATGATTTGACCTTGATCGAACTGAAGCACGCGCTGACAAGTTTGACTGAGAAATTCTTTATCGTGGGTAATCACTAAAACTAAAATATTCTCTTCATGCAGCCAACGAATCGTATTACTGACTTCTTCCATATGCACTAAATCTAAACCGCTGGTTGGTTCGTCAAAAATAATGATTTTTTTCCCTGATAACAAAGCACTAGCAATTGCCACACGTTGTTTTTCGCCACCGGATAAGGTTTGGGGATGACGCATTAAAAGCGGTTCTAAATTCAGCATGGCGACAACTTTGTCAAACTCAGCTGTGTTTTGTGCATTTAAACTTATTTCTTTCTCTACCGTTTCAAAAAACAATTGCAAATTGACATCTTGCATCACAACAAAACTTTCCTTAATCAACTCTTTTGGTCGCATCACTTTTTGATTTAGTTTTATGACACCTGCTTTTGGCTTGATCAATCCTGACAACAGTTTAGAAAAGGTTGATTTTCCTGCACCATTATGCCCCACAATTCCGATAATATCAGCGCTAGTCAACGTTAATGAAGGGATTTTGAGCACGGAAGGCTGCTTGCGATAGTGAAAATCCAGTCCATCACAGGTCAATACTAGTTTTGCAGGTCCTTCAGCCTGTGTCACTTTTTTTGTAAGATGCGTTGGTTTAAGTGATCTTAACCCCAACGCCTGAATATCAGCAGCAGATTTTTCTCGCATTTCTTGACTTGTATAGTTTTCAACAATTTGACCTTTTTCCATCACTAAATAGCGATCTGCCAAATCCGTCAAATAGTATAAGCGATGTTCAGAAACAATAATTGTCATACCTTGGCTTTTCAAGACCTGTAAATAGGCTTTTAACTGCTCGATCGTTGCTTCATCCAAATTACTTGAAGGTTCATCTAATAAGAATAATCGATGCTGCAACATACTGGCAGAAGCAAATGCGATCAATTGTTTTTGTCCACCAGATAAATGGAACATGCTTCGTTCTAAAAATTCTTCTAGAGAAAACAAACTTGTTATCTCATTGATTCGATCAATCATTTCTTTTCTAGATACACCATAATTTTCCATTGCAAATGCTAATTCAGAATAGACATCACTCGTAAAAAATTGGGTTTTAGGATTTTGAAATACCACGCCAATTTCTCGAACATATTCATTAAATTCTTTCGTTAATAGCTCTTGTTCTAAAACAGAACCAGAACCCGTTAATTCACCCAGATATAATTCAGGAATCAACCCGTTTAAAATTCTTAGTAATGTTGATTTACCACACCCACTTTTGCCGCACAATACAATGAATTCGCCAGCTTTAACTTCCAACTCCACATTTTGGATAACCTTTTCCTGATCTTCATAAGCAAATGTCAGATCATGTAAATCAATCATTAAATCAGCCTCCCTACGATTCCACACAGAATCAATATACCAATCAATACATAATCTTGACTCTTTAAACGAATCTCATAAACACTTGTATGTGCTTTAGGATTGCCTAAGCCTCGAACCAGAGCTGCAGCTGATAGATCCAAAGATGTATTCTCTGCTGACATCAAGATTGGTACAATAATATATTCCATCGTTTGAAATGGATGTAGAAATAACTCAACAGTTGAAACTGCGATTCCACGGTATTTCATCGCATTACGAATACTTTTAAAATCTTGAAATAGTGTAGGAAAGAAACGAAACAAGACAGTTAATGGAATAATCAGCCCAAAAGGCACATGACATTTCTTTAGCGCTGCGATCCATTCACTGATTTTAGTTCGATTCATCGCAAACGCTGCCGCCATGATCGTTGGTAGCATTCGACGATTTCCGACAAATAAAAAATCAAAAAAAGCAGCAAAACCATTCTCAATATGAGGAAATAGTAGATAATCGCCCAGAACAAGCAACCAAAAAAGACCATAGAAAATCGTTCCTTTTTTTAAACTACCATTTAGAATAAACAAAAAATACAACAACGTTACAAACAGCATTTCTGCTTTAAATGGTAGAGGAAACATCAATAAAAAACTAGCAAATAAAATCGTACATAATTTACTTCTGGGATCAAACGTTACGTATGTTTTTTCCATAATTTTTTCCTTTAGCTTTATCAAAGTGTTTCTCATAAATCTTTTGTCCAATCATTATCCCTAAAATACTACAAATGATCACAGCCAACACACACACATAAAAAGTTGTGGTTGTGATCGGTGCAAAGACTTTATCGATGTATACGGCATCTTTACCACGAGCCACCAATGAATCGACATAGGCATTTTTCATAAACCACAATGGTAAAACGGGACCCATCAAGCCAAAACTAAAGACAGTATAACTAAGCATCGTCCGGATTTTTTGAGATAGCTTGGTATGATATTGAATCCAATCTGCAAGGATCGCACACAGAATATTTGGTAAAAATGATAATGGAAAATGCCCCGAAACGAGAAAGAATAACCCCATCACACTGCCCATGATCGTAATTGCACCAAAACGAGGAATACGATGAATCACCAATAAATAGACAATCCCCGCAAAAAGTGCTGTTGCGCTAGGAATCAAAATAGAATTAAAAGCTGGGATTGTAAAACGTAAGATCAGCATTGCAATAGTTACGACTAAAAAATAAATGGCGGTATAAATACCAATTGAAATAAAATCTTGGATTTTTAACTTTTTCATTCTTGTACTAACCCTTCTTGTTTAATTGTCACTAATAATAATAGCTGTCCATAAGTGTCACTTTTAATTTTCAACTGATAGCGGCCTGGCTTTTCAAATTGTTCACCTGATAGCACCAATTGATTTTCTGTCAATTTATACTCTAGTGAATAGCCGTTTACAGAAGTTTTTTTCGTTTTGAATAATTCAAATAGTACTCTTTCTTCTGCTAATTCTTTGATTAGTCCTTGATCAAGCGATAGACAAATCTCTTCTCCTAAGCCATATTCTGATTTTGAAAGTTTTGGCGGAAAACTCATTGGTTGTTTTAAGTGCGTTTCAAATCTGACATCTTCAAAACCTTCGGCCAAAATCTCGATTGTTATGGGGTCATTAGCTTCCCATCGGTCAAACAAGCGATATCTTGCTTCATCAGTATTTGCCAATAGGCCAAACTCTAAATGATTTTCAGGTTTATGGTATAAGTAATCTGGCCATAACAGTGGCATTGTTTGTCCATTTTTTGTAATAGTAAAACTATAAATATACTTCCCGTAAGCTTCGTGAAACTGATCATAAGAAGCGATTTCATATTCTGGTAAAAACTGAACCATGGCAGCGTAACTATAATGAGCAAAATAATACATCTCGTTTACATATTCTAACTTCGCTTGAATCGATTGAACATTCGTTTCCAGCCCATTTTCAAGTAAGACTCTAGAACCATATGTACCATCCAAATATAGACGTTTTCGTTTATAACCAATCACTGGTGCGGCCTCAACTTCCTCTATAGGAATCAACGATTGGATCGGTACCCGTTTTGCATGAAACTCTGGATAAATTGCAGGATTACTTTCAGCAAGGATAAAATCTTTCGTATCAACATAAACAGGTACATCCAGGATGCTGTAGCTACCGTGCTCATTCAACGTGATTTTTTGCTGATTTGTATGAGGAAATCGGCCGATGATCTGTTGGAATTTTTCTGATAATCGATAATCAGATTCTTGAAGATCTGGACAATCTGCGCGATAAAAATCATAAAAAGACATGGTTGCTTCACCAATAAGATAACGTGGTAATGGTTTGTTTTCAATATATACTTGATCAGCAAGTTTTAACGGGCATTGTTCCGTTTGTACTGTATCATACCTGATAAAAAAGTTATTGATTTTTATTTCGTTCATTGAATCACTCCTTTACTTATTGAGTTAGTATAGCATAACAAGATGATAATGAGAATCATTATCAGTAAAATGTAATGTTTCAATTTAATAACAAAAAATAGAAAGACAAAATAAACCTACTACTTTGTCCTTCTATTTTTGATAATCACTATTTTAATGGGTCGTTCCTGTATTTTCTTCAATATCCACTTCTGTTGTTACTGCTGCCTCAACTGCATAAATCAATGAATCCGCAATTGTTTGGATTGGCATAGAAGGTGTTCCTACAGGTCGATCAATCACCTGTGTTGGTTCAAACGGAACATGGATAAATCCACCTTTAACACCTGAGAATTCTTTATCGATCATGTACAATAAACGGTACATGATATCATTACAGACAAATGTGCCGGCAGTATATGAAATATACGCTGGCAAGCCATGATCCTGAACATTTTTCATCATCGCTTTGATTGGTAGCGATGTAAAATAAGCAGTCTCACCATCCTCTTCCAGTTTGACTCCGATTGGTTGATTGCCTTTATTATCTGGAATTCTCGCTTCGGCTAAGTTGATTGCTACTCGTTCGAAAGAAACAGCGCTACGTCCGCCAGCCTGACCAACACAAATAACAATATCGGGCTGATGCTCTTTCATTGAAGCCTCTAACACCTTAGCACTCTCTTCAAAAACAGTTGGTATTTCTATTTTGATAATTTGTGCTCCTGCTACCTCATTTGGGATCAATTTTACCGCTTCATAAGCCGGATTAACGGTGTCTCCACCAAATGGATCAAAACCTGTGATTAAAACTTTCATTACAAATTACCTCCTTATTTTAAAAGCGCAGCGGGCTCGTTCAGCTCTGACAGAAAAATAGGAAAATATGTTTGTGGCGCTTTTGGCCACAAGCAGATTTTATCTTTTTTCCGAAGAGCTAGCCCGTGTAGCTAGATAACATTTAAAGCGCAGCGGGCTCGTTCAGTCTCGACTGAAAAATAGGGAAAATTGATTGAGGTGCTTTTTGCCTCACTCCATTTTCATCTTTTTTCCGAGAGACTAGCCCGCATAGCTAGAGAACATTAATTATAGTCTCAACTCAACAATTATTTAAATAAAATCATATAAACAACTTGGAATACAAACATAAAAATCGCAATAAACCATTGATTTTTGATTACTCCATATTTATCTTTCATTTCCAACATCGCAACAGGAACCACGTTAAAGTTTGCTGCCATCGGTGTCAGTAATGTTCCACAGTAGCCGCAAGTTAGTGCCAGCATACCGATCAAAGCAGGATTTGCGCCTTGTGCAAAGACAAATGGTGCACCGATTCCGACTGTCATCACAGTAATCGCCGCAAAAGCGTTCCCCATGATGATCGTAAATAGCATCATCCCGAAAGCATAAATAATAATTCCGACTACTACATTTCCTTGTGGTACAACTTTTCCGACAGCAGAAGAAATCACCGTGCCAACACCAGCACTCGTGAACACCGCTCCTAATGAAGCTAAGAGCATTGGCAACATACTCAAAGGACCAACCGTCCCAAGCATATCTGCTGCATCATCCAAAAATGTCGTAGGCTTATTATTTTTAGAATAAAACATCAAGATCAAAATTGCGACGAAAACACCCACTCCGACACCAACTAAGGCACCAAGTTTAGTAAATAAGGCAAAGATGATCGCAAAGACACCAATACTTAGAGCAGGGATGAAAATTTTCATACCTAATTTATCTGACATTTGTTGCATATACTCTTTAGATGGTAGTTTAGTTTTTCCTTTACTCACCTTTTTCAAAACAGCTGGAATCGTCATTGAAAAAATCAGGATCCCACTAATCAGTGATGGAATAAAGCGTCCACCTGAGATCACTACTCCTAATGTACACCAAAAATAGCCAGTTCCATAGCGATGAGGATTACTTTTATCTAGAAAATTCTTAATTCCAGTATAAATCAAAATCAAGCCCATCAAGATATATAAAACTTCTAATAATTTTTCACCAAGCAAGACCTCTGGGTTCATAAAATAACTCATGAGCGGTCTCCTTTCTTCTCGATAGTACCATAGTATTTTTTCATCAATCGACGATCTTTAGTATAAAAATAAATACTTGCTGTAATCAACGCAACAAGTGCCACAGGAATTTCAACTGCAGCTAATTCTACTAAACTTACTTCATAGCCTAACTCTTTTAAGGTGGATTGAACTAAGAGACCACCTGCGCCACCGATAAACAATACTTGACCGAAAAACCAGCAAATATTTTCCATTGCTGAGGCCATTCCTTTAAGTTCTTCTTCATACTCGTCATTTAATTCTAAATTTTGTGATTCAACAGCACCAATCGACATTGGTAAAATAATTGGACGTACAAAACCAGCTACACCACCAAAACTAACATTGAATGCTGCAAAAATCATTCTAAAAACACCATAGATGTCGATGATCAAGCCCGCTGAAACCTTTTTGAAACGACGAATTAGAGAAGCCGCTGACTCTTTTAAACCATTTCTTTCTAATGTTCCTGTTGCTAGCATAATAATAATAAAAATAGCCATACCACGATTACTTACAAAGCTGGTTCCTAAAATATCCAGCATGCCTTCTAAACCAATACCGCCGACTAAGGCAGTGACTACTAAGGCGATCATAACAATTAAAATCGAATCTAATTTCATAGCAAATCCGACAATCACGATCAACACACCTAATAAGCTAAGAATATTTTCCATTGCGTTCACTTCTTTCTTTTTAGTTTATTTCATTTATCATATTAAAAATAATGACTTCTTTATTATACACAAAATTTGTTTTATGTTTAATTTTTACGATAAAATTCATTAAAAAAAGAATGGTACCGTTTGAAAAAAATAAAAAATACAGCCGATTTTTTTCAGAATCAACTGTATTTTTGCCCAATTATACGGAATCCCAATAAACGATTGAAACAGAAGCAAGCCCTTTGGAACGAATCCTACTGTCCATCCTTTTATCTCAAACGATCAATAAACACCTATCGTTTCTTCTGCATTATCATAAATTAATTTTTGTTTTACTTCCTCCATTTTTTCCCATTTATCGCCATAAATATGCTCTAAGCGACCATAATCATCATACGATAAGATAAAACGATGTTCGTTATTTTCATCATTGATGATCGTATACAATTTATCCTCTTCATCTTGGCTGATTTGCCAAGTACCTGATTCAAATTCAACGGCTGTTGGCATTGAGCTATTCTTTTCCAACATCTTTTTAACATTTTCTGTTGTATACTCTGGATTGTCTTTTAGATTTTCTTTTCGTTCATCTGATAATAAATAATAAATAACAAAGAATTTTTGTGACATCATTGGACGCACTTGTATATCTGCCCACAATGCATCAAATTTATCCTTAGGCAAAATTTCCCAGCCCGTTCCAAAAATAGTTGAAATTTTTTCATCATGATCTTCTTGCAAAATAATAAACGGTTCTTCTTTTTCTAAGAGCGTTAGTGCCGTTACAGGTCCATACTCAGCCACAATATCTGGTGAAGAATGAAAAGCATATTTGGAATCGATCGCAAGCTCAGGCAGATCAGAAATAGTCAATTTTTGAGCCATTTCTTTTGCATGTCCCGTTAAATTTGTCTCAACAAAATCAGCTCGATCTGGATCTTCACGATCAACATAGAAATAATAAACAAATTGGTCATACAAATTTTCGCTTTCTTTGAGCGCCGAAGCGCTACTTGTAACAAAATTGTTATTCACATTTCGCTCTCCACTAAATAGATTTTGAATTTCAGAGGGTGTCGTGTATGCTTTATCCTCACTATTTCTTGAAATAACGCCACCTATTTTAACTACGGCCACGATCAATAAGAAAATAGCCCCTAAATAACTGCCCACCCCTTTTTGTTTCTTTGGAAGAATCTGGACCGGTTCCGCCGGTTGCAACAGAGCTAATTCATTTTCTCTAAATAAGGAAGGATTTTTTTGGGCTAATTCTGCCCAACATTCCTTCACACAAGAATAGCGTCGCAACTTAAAATAAACATAGCCCATCAGTAAATCAATGATTGTTATCGATAACGTAAGCTCACTTTTATCAAAAGTCAGTACGTCATTTGTTGCCTCGTCATTTTTCACCCATTCATAGTACGTTCTAAAAAAATCAAGTTCTTGACCTTCTTTTAAAGCTTTGGCTTCATTTAACAGTTTTTTAAACGTTGTAACGGTTCGCTCCTGCTCCATTCTAAAATCATTGAGTAATAGATAGGAGATTTCTAAGGTAACAACATCATAATCTTTAGTTGTCACACTTCCACACCAATCTAAGCGCTCTTGCCACGAGCTCTGATTTACAACGCCATTATCCACTATCTGAAATAATTCATAACGATTCGTAAAATACTGGATACGTTGTTCTTTTGAAATATCACGGTAAATGTCAAAAGCAAACAGCGGTACTTGCTTGATTTCTGACCACGAATAACAAAAGTAGTCACCAGATTTATACTCTTTAACCAAGGAATCAAAATCAAAAAAACTACCTATATAGGTAATTACTTCTCGCGATAATACACGATAATTTGCCAATAAAAACTCTTGCATTCGATCTTTGATTTGATTATGTTCATCGCTCGACCATGCTAATTGATTAGAAAATAACGGCGTCCATTTTTCAATAGTTGCAAAAAAGTCTTTCTGTTCAAAAATCTCTGTTAGTTCCTGATCGAAAAGCGCAACATGATTTGTTGGCTTTTTTTCATAGATAGATTCTGATGTTTCATTCTCATTAAATTGCTGTGGTTCAACTTCTTCTATATCTTGTTCTGGTGTCTCTTTAGCTACTTCAGTTCTATCTGCTTTAGCTTGCTCTTCCTTGACTTGTTCACCCTCAACACGTACAACTGGTCGATTACTCTCGATAATTGTTCCTGACAGAAATAATGCTGAATCAAAGGCTTCTTTTAATGAATGAAAAGCTAATGGTTCTGCGTCTTCATCAATCATTTTTAACTTTTCTTCATAGGCCATTTTGATTCTCTTTTTATCTGAAGTTGGTTCCAACTCCAAAATTTCCCAACAATTCATAACCCCAACTCACTTTCTTATTTCCCCAACTCGTTTATTCTGATACTTTTTTTGATGCTCCATTCTTAATCTATTATGACAAAAGTAACTAAGAATAACAATACAAGAAAGAGAGAGACTGAGAAGAATGCGTTTAGATTCAAAAAGTCAGTCCTACAATTCTTAGTGACGTTGACACTTAGAGAGTGATGAGGGTGGAGATAATGTGCTCCAGATAATTCGACTACTTCTCCTTTATCGACATTTACTGCTTATTCACTGTGACTAAAATCTATGAAAAAAAACGATCAAACAACTCAGAATTTCTGAATTAGTTGATCGTTTTATTTATCAATTCTTATCCAAACTAATCACTTGTGTCGCGATATTTTCCAAAAAAACTTGGTCATGTTCTACTACTAACATGGTTGGTTTTACTGCTATAATCAGCTTTTCTAATTGTTCTTGATTAAACACATCCAGATAATTTAATGGTTCATCCCAAATATAAAGCTCGGCTGGTTGAGCTAATGATTTTGCTAGTTCAACTTTTTTGCGTTGTCCCATACTCATTTGCTCGATACGATTTTGAAAGACAGTTCTTTCCATTCCTAATTTGTGCAGATTATTAAGAAATTCTTGATGATTTAGACCCTGTTCTTCAGAAAATTCTAGTAACGTTCCTTGGTTATCTTCATAATTCTGACGAACATAACTGATTTTTAAGTTTGTTGGTCGAAGAATTTCGCCTTGGCTTTCTCCCTCAAACTGATTGAGTAAAAAACGAATGATCGATGATTTTCCAGAACCATTTTGTCCTGCTAAGGCGATTCTTTGCCCTTGATTTAGCTCAAAAGAGAGCTTTTGAAACAATGGTTGATCTTGATAACTTAAGACTAAATCTTCAACTGTCAATATACGTTTATGATGAGCTGGTTGATAATTCATGGTTAACGGATCTACATATTCAATATCTTTTAAGAGATTTTCTTTTTCTAACAATTGTGCATCCATCCGATGTTCGATTGTTTTAGCTCGCTTCATTGTTCGAGCTGCTCTTGCGCCGATAAAGCCTGTATCATAAATCGCGCCACTGCCTTTTTCAGATGCTTTACCATATTTATCTTGCTCCTTAGAACGAGACCATTCAGCTTTTTCAGCAGCTGTTTTTTTCAGACGACTGACTTCTTTTTTTAGTTTTTCATTTTGTGCTAGTTCAAATTCATCTTTTATTTTCTTTTGTTCTTCATAAACTGAAAAATTGCCTTGATAAAGCTCTAACTGACTTTTTTCAATTGATAAGACATGATCAACAACCTCATCCACAAATGAACGATCATGACTGACTACGATAAAGCCTTGACGTTTCTTTTTTAAATAGTCTGCTACTTGTTTGCGTCCAACAATATCCAAATGGTTAGTCGGCTCGTCAATCAGTGGAAAATGATAATCATCAATAAACAATAGCGCCAATAAGACTTTTGTTTGTTCGCCGCCAGAAAGAGTCTCAAAATCACGCCACAAAATCTCTGGATCGACTTGCAGAAGATTTAGCTCTCTTTCGATTTCCCATTGCTCAAAATCACTGATTTCCTGTAATACATAATAGGTTAATTGCTTTTTTTCTTTGATTGGTTGCGGGAAATACAAAAAGTCTAATTGGTGCAAGATCTGCCCACTATACGCTAACTGATTCAGCAATATATTAAGCAACGTTGTTTTACCACGACCGTTTCTTCCGATCAACCCTAATTTCCATTGAGTATCAAAATTTAAATTAGCTTGATCAAATAATAATGTACCTTGAGTGTCATATCCAAAGGTAAGATTTTTTATTTCAATTTTTGACATACTATCACCTCGTTAAGAAAAGCAGAAGGACTACTTCCTTCAGTTCTTCTCAGAACTGGCTATCTATTTAGGCGTACACAAAAAGACCCATACGCTGAAAAATCAAAGCCAATCCTGAAAATCTGCACACTGCTCCCTTGATGATTCTTCAGGTTACAGTCTGAATGCAGCTTCAACAAATGGACTTAATTTTTCAACGCACGGATCCCTCACTTCGTTTTTAATTGCATTCACTATATCATGCTGCTTTTAGTTTTGTCAACAACCATTTATCGCACTGCATCAGGAGACTAGTAAAATGAAAGGAGTAACGTATAATAGATTTTATATAAATTGAATTTGTTTTGTACAGTTTGGAGGAACCAATTTGAAAAAAATACTCTGTATTCATGCCCACTTTTCTAATATTCCTTATTTAACACAACTATTTCAAGATAAACCGACGATTGTGTTGGAACATTATGTTATACCTGATTTTCTGGAACAGATCACCACAAAAAGTTTGATACATTTTATTGAAGAAAAAACAACAGAAGCAGTTATCGGCATCCTTATTACCTGCACGATGTATTCTAATTTGGTCAAGCCAAACGTCATCAATCATGTACCCGTGATGCGGGTAGAAGACCCGCTTGTTGCTCATATTGTGACGAATCCTCACAAAAAAAAGTTGGTGTTTTCAAACCCTAAAACAGTGGATCAGACGGTGAATAAAATTGAAACTCTTTACAATGAAAAAAGTTTAGCACTTGATTATGAGGTTTTCATTGTTCCAAATGCCTTTGACTTGATTCTAACAAACCAGAAAACAGCTTATCAAAAAGCCTTATTTGAGTATTTATTCTCAATGAACAATACGTTTTCAGGCGATATTTACTTAATGCAACTTTCCATGTCGATCCTCTCAAAAGAACAGCTAATGACTCTTGATTATTCCGTATTCACGATCCTAGATTCTTTAGATGCAAGGATAAAAAACAATTTTAACTATAATTAGTCGTTATTGAATAAAAATTTTCACTTTTATCCATTGATTGTTATTATTTTTGAAAAAAAACTGTCAATCTCTCTGTTATCACTCTTTCCTGCTTCATTATCCTTTATACTATAGTGGATCGGATTAATAAAATAGTTACTGTATTTGATAGAAAGGGAGATTTTATTATGAAAATTGAACACATAGGTTTGTGGGTCAAAGACTTAGAAAATATGCGTACATTTTACGAAACCTATTTTAATGCAACGGCTTCTGAGCTTTATCACAACACAAAAACAAGTTTCCATTCTTATTTTTTAACGTTTGCGGATGGCGCTAGGCTTGAAATCATGCAACGAGAGGATGTTATAGATCGTAATTTAGAGAACGAAATGCTTGGATTTGCTCATTTAGCGATTTCTTTAGGCACTAAGGATAACGTTGATAATCTCACCAACATATTAGTGATGGAAGGCTATACGCTATTAAGTCCAGTTCGGACTACTGGAGATGGCTATTATGAATCTGTTATTGCGGATCCAGAAGGAAATCGTTTAGAATTAACTGTTTAAAATCAAGGATAGACGGAGGAAATACGATGGATGTAAAAGCGATAGTTTTAGATATTGATGGGACACTTTTGAATGATGAAAAAAAACTGACTAGGCAAACCAGAACAGCGTTGATCGATGCGCAAAAAAATGGCATTAAAGTCATTCTTGCCTCAGGCAGACCAACTCCTGGTATGCTGAAATATGTTGAAGAATTAGAGATGGATCGCTATAATGGTCTGCTTGTTTCTTATAATGGGGCCCATGTCCTTGATGTAAGTACTCAAAAAGAACTATTCAGCCAACCCCTTTCGATCGAAAGTAGTAAAAATATATTAGAGCATCTTAAACAATATGATGTAAAACCAATGATTGCTAAAGACGACTATATGTATGTCAATAATGTCTTTGATGGGATGTTGGATCTAGGCTCAGCGGATGGGCTGTTCAACATTATCGAATACGAATCGCGTGGCGGTAATTTTCAATTATGTGAAAAAGATGATTTAGCGGCTTTTGTTGATTTTCCTTTACACAAAATTTTGGTTGCTGCTCAACCTGAGTATTTACAAGAACACTGGCAAAAAATTCTTGCACCGTTTGAACAAACCGTTAGCGGGATGTTTTCAGCACCAATGTATTTTGAATTTACGGATCAGGGTATTGATAAGGCCAATGCTTTAGAGCAAACATTAAAACCTTTAGGCATCCATGAAGAACATATCATTTCATTTGGCGATGGACATAACGATTTGTCCTTGATTAAATATGCTGGAATGGGGATAGCCATGGGGAATGCGGTCGATGAGTTGAAGAAAGCTGCAGATAAAATCACATTATCTAATAATGAAGATGGCATAGCGAAAGCCTTAGCTGACTTACTATAAATAAAAAAGATCAGGAGAAAATCATCCTGATCTTTTTTATTTCCCACACCTGAACAATAATCAGTTATAATGCATATATACAACCCTAACTGAAAGGTGTTTATCGAATGAATTTAATCGTAAAATTGAAAAAACTAGAGCGACTTACCACAAGTGAACAAGCACTTGTTGACTACATTCTCGATTATCCAGGCAAAGTGATTCATTTTTCACCAAAGGAATTGGCAGAACATTCTTTTGTCTCTATTTCAACGATATACCGCCTGATCAATAAACTTGATCTTGATGGCTTGAACGATCTTAAACTAGCTTTAGTCAATGATCTAAATGAGCACATGACAGATCAAATTATTGATATTGATTACCCCATTTCAGCAGAAGATAATCATTATGCCATGACTAAGAAACTAAAGACAGTCTATGAACAAACGCTCCAGTCAACGATTGATATCAATAATGTTGAAATGATCGCTTCTACTAATTTACTCCTTAAAAAGGCAAAGTTTATCGATATTTACGCTTCATCTGCAAACATTTATTTTGCCCAAAACTTTCAATTTCAAATGCTGGAAATCGGGAAAAGAATCAACGTTCCGATTGATGACTACACGCAAAATTTATCCGCTGCCAATAGCACGTCTGATCATCTTGCGATTGTTGTCTCTTACGAAGGACGCGGCTCCAGCATAAAAAAAATCATAGACATTTTGCAGAAAAATAATAGCCAGATTCTACTGATCACATCCCAAAACAGCACACTTCTAAAAGAAAAAGTCGATGGTATTTTACTATTTTCCTCAATGGAAAACCACTATAACAAGATTTCATCTTTCTCAACACGGATGTCCTTGATGTATCTCTTCGATCGTTTATATCTTAGTTTTTTTAATCAAGATTATGAAAAAAATCTAGCTTATAAACTAGAAAACTATCAAAAGATGAATCCAAATTTGATTTAGTTGAGTAAAAAAACAGCTCATCCAATAAAGTATGAGCTGTTTTTATCTGCATTACTTAAGGTTTTCCAAAAAAAGTTCAAGCAATTTCGAACCGCCTACAAGATTAAATAATAAGAATATGACTACAAATGATCCTAACAATACTAGTAAGGTTAGCCCAAAACGACTTAAGATATCTTCTCTTTTCCACAAATGATCCGTAAATGAGAAACTAACCATCAAAGCTACTAAACACAGCAAGCCCATCACGATCATATAAGAATCTCTTATCAAAAAAGAACAGACGAAAGCGCCTAGACTAATATAAACCGCTAAGCTTGTTGAACGAAACAACGCTGAAAATTTAACGATGAATGAGCCCTTTTTCTTTGATATTTTGGTACTTGCTACGAAATAGACCAAGCCAAAAAGTGTAAAGTAAATGCCGATCACGAACAAATTTTCAATAAATAATGATAGTACCGTTTCAGCCCCGTAACCATCCATCCTTAACATGCTCCGACTAATGGCTAGACTGTTCACAACGCTCAAAATTAAAAAGTTGATAACACCAAAAATGGAACTCGCTTGTTCTGTATTGGTATTGTTTCCTTTGATTTGGCTATTAAGCCAACTAAAATAATTTTTGCTTTCTTTCGTTAGCTGCTGGACCGTTTGATTGCTTTTCAGTTGCTCATTTATTGTGGATTGGATTTGTGCCCCTTTTTCTAAAACAGTCTCTACTGTTGTCGTTTCTGTTTGCTCTTGATTTTGCCTTTTACCACAAGCAGAGCAAAATTTTGCCCCAGTCTTCAGTTCTTTGCCACATTGAATACAATACTTCATTTTTACACCTCTACCAATTTATTAACCCTACATCATTTTTCATTTTTAATACTCGATAAACTGATTGATTCAAAGCTTCCTCTGTGTATGTTCCTGCTTCAATTCCCTGTAGAACATAAGGAATCTGTTCTTGAAAAGAGGAAGATAAAATCAAATCATTCCCCGCTTTTAATGCAGCTAGCCCTGCTTCTTCTTGAGAAATGAAATCGGCAAGACCCGCCATATCCATATCATCTGTCATAATAACTTTTTCAAAACCTAATTCATTCCGTAAAACATCATGAACGGGGCGAGAAATTGAAGCTGGCATTGTTCCATCAATACTTGTAATAATATTATGAGAAACTAAAACACTATCTGCACCAGCATCGATCCCTGCTTTAAAAGGTAAAAAGTCGTTGCTTCTTAGTTCATCGATACTGCGAGTGTCATAAACGATTTCCACATGAGAGTCACGATTATTGCCGTAACCTGGAAAATGTTTTAACGTGGACGTTATCTTTTGTTTTTTTAATTCTTCAACACTGACTTTCACAAACTCACTTGTTTCTTGCGCATCAAGACCTAATGTTCGATCATAAATAAAAGCTTGTGGATCGGTCGCAACATCTGCATCAGGAAATAAGCCACCTTGGATCCCATACGAATGGAGTACTGCTGCTTTTTTTTGAATATCCGAACGAATCCCCGGCCACCCTGATTCCTGATAGACTTCTTGTGGTGACTTAAAAACTTCCGAAACCAAGCCTGTTCCTCTGCTTAAACGAGAAACAGTACCACCTTCTTCATCTGAGGCAATAAACAATGGTACTTTACTTGCAGATTGATAGGACTTTATTTTGTCCTTCAGTGAATCTGGTGTTTCAGATTCAACATCACGCCCAAAAAGAAGATAGCCTCCTAGATGATAATTTTTGATACTTTCTAACTGCTGATTAATTGGTACTCGTGCCAAAAATAGTTGTCCAACTTTTTCTTCTACACTCATAGTAGCGATCATTTCATTGATTATTTTCTCTGAATCTTTTATGTTATTCTCCCCTGTTTCTTTCGTTGAATCCTTTGTCCCTTTGCTAGTTGATGTCGCTTCATTAACATTACTTTTAGCGATTTCTGTATTTTTATCTTGATTAAGAAATAAAATTATCACTAAACTAATACCCAAAATCGCTAGTAAAACTAGTACTGCACTGACAATCATCTTTTTGTTATTGATGGTATTTCCTCCTCATATGGATCACAATGTTTGTTTGGCTTTTCCTTTTCAATATAACATAGACCTGTCGGATTCACTCTATTTTAAACTAAAAATTTAGGGGGATCGCTTTATCACAACAAGATCTAAATGAGGTTTTCCATCATTATTGCTTTTTAAAAAAAAGACTAGCTTGTCCACCAAATCAGTTGCCAAACATCACGCGCTCATTTGTTACATCATTCGATCCCGCCATTATCAACTATTTCAAAATTCTCTTTACCACCTAGACTTTGAATGGTGAATTTCTTTGCTTCTTCGTCATAGATAAGTGTTGCTTTTTGATAGCGGAAAATTTGAGTTACATCTTTAGTTTTGTAATCTTGATAACTGGTCTTATATTTGATTAAATAGCGAACCTCATAGCTATTCTTCCCGTTCATTTTAACCGTTTCCACGGTTGGTGAGCCGTTGACTACGCTTTTAACCTTACTATCTCGGATAGATTGAATAAATGTATTAAAATCCTGATACTCAGCATTATTTTCTCCATCCGTAAAATAAGTAGAAAATTTTTGCTTATTGATTGCATCATACGTTGCGTATGTTCCTGTATAATTTGAAACTGCTGAGTAGAATCCATTTAAAAAATACTCAACTTCTGATTTCCCTTGAATATCTGCAAAATTTAATTCGATCATCGACGAATAAGATTCTGGATCATAATGATCAGCTGCAAAGGAAGAATCTGTGATTACTTGCTGTTTTGTTTCAATGATGCTTTTATCGTCCAATGTTTTCTTCAATTGAACAGTCATTCCTTGATGCCATATCTGATTTTTCACTTCATATTCTTCAGCTGTGAGTTGACCGATTTTTTGATCGTCAAGAAATACTTCTGCATCTGAGATATTCGACTTCAGCTTAAATGAGATTTTCCTAAAATCTAAGCTAACTTGACCCATCTGCTGCAGATCTGAATCAGAAGATTGGACTAAATCAATTGTTGTTTCGCTTTTTTCTCCTGCTAACTCCCCTTTGATCCTATACTCAGCCGGTGTTAAAGGGCCCCATACCGTTTGAAACTGATTTTTGTCGGTTGTCTCTTTTTCTTGATCATCCAAAAAAAGTTTCATATCTTTTTGATTTGCTGTAATGGTAATATATCTAGGCTTTAGTTCCCAGCGAAAATCATCAAATAACAGAAGCTTTTTTCCTTTTTTTACGAATGCTAGCTCGCTGTTTTGATTGTCATTCGTTTTTAATTGAGTGATTAACTGAGAAAAGGCTGCTTTGTGTTCGTTCTGACTATAATAATCAAAATATTTTTTTAATTCTTTCTTGGTTATAGAATAATTTGGATCGGCTGAAAACGTCAATTTTTCCATTTGATTTACATCTTTGTTTTGAACCGTTTCTACCATTCTTTTGAGCTGATTTTCCTGACTATAATAATTCTTCGTAGCAAAATAACTACCGAAAGCGATGCACAAAAGGACAGCAACTATACCAAGTATGAGCTTTTGCTTTTTACTCATTGGTGTTTTTGGAACAGTCTGTGCTTGGTCACTCCTCTTGTTAGCAACCGCTTTTCCACAAGCAGAACAAAATTTATCATCCGCTTCTAATTGTGCACCACAGGAACAGGTTGTTTTAGCTTCTTTTGCTTCTCCAAGTGTTTCTGATTGAATTGACTCTTGCTCAAATTTTTCTCCGCAATTTTCACAAAATACTGCCTCTTCTTGATTTTCATGACGACATGATCGACAAAGTTTCATTTTTCTCTCCTATTTTTAAATTCATTTTTATCCCCTCTACTATCATTCTATTTTAAAAACAAAAAGTCAACTATTTTTAGATTAAAACGAACTATATTTTATAATTTATCCACAAATAGAAAGGCTGGTTTGCTATTTAAATAACATTTTTAATTTAATTCTTTATTTTTGACAAAAAAATAGCCACATGAGATGCTTTACGCGTATTAAACAACAAAAGAAAGAAGGTTGGATTTTTATGACAACAACGGTATTTGTCAATTTTCCAGTATCGGATGTAAAACGTTCTACAGAGTTTTATGAAAAATTAGGCTTTAAAAAGAATCAAGAATTTTCAAATGAAGATACCAGTTCAATGGTTTGGGATGACAGTTTCTGGATCATGTTACTAAATCACGACTTCTATAGTAAATTTATCAAAGACAAAAAAATTGCCGATGCAAAATCGACTAGCGGCGTTTTAGTTGCATTCAGTATGGAAAGTGCTGATGCTGTTAAGAAATTTGCTGAAACAGCTAAAGCTAATGGCGGAGATTTTTATAAAGTTGATATGGGGATTCCAGAAGATGTTATGCTTGGGTTAGAAGTACAAGATCCAGATGGAAACTCTTTGGAACCGACTTGGATGAAAATGTAGGAATAGAGAAGAGTCCGAAGAAAAAATAAATAGTCTAAAAAACAAGCGGGCAATTACCCGCTTGTTTTTTACTGATTTAAAATCGATTTTTACTTTTCGGCCGTAAAATTGTTTTAACTTCTCTTTCAACAAAATCGAAACGAACTACCGTTTTCTGATGCTTCTTTCTATCTCTAATAGTTTCTTGAATGTTAATAATGGTGACTCTCACTACTTCTTTCAACTTAGGGATGGAGGTAAGATCCGCTCTATAACCGATTCTTATACTAGACATAACTTCTGACAAATCTTCATCTGAGAAATCATTTTCAATAATCTCTTTATAAATTGGTTCTAATTTATAAACTTCTCCTAAATCCACTTTGAAAATGGCTGTTTTAAAAGAATTTGAACAAACCTTTTCAAGTTCATCAGACAATCCATCAAGTAACTGCTCGTAACTAAGATTTGCAATCATATTTTCAGTCAAGTAGTCTCCGTTTTCGTGTCTAGCTTCTATCACTGATTTGGCTTCTTCATACATACTCATTTTATATTGTGGTAATAATAGCCACTTTGATTCCAGAATCTCATCCTCGATAGACTTCTCAGAAATAACCTTACTTAAACTGCTAAGAAGATTTTCAGTATATGCTTCTGACACTTTTTGAGCATCTATTATCATTGTGTTAAACATCAAAAATGTATATTCTTCATCTGAGAAATAGTTCGTAAAAAAATAGTCCTCAATTTTTCGATTCATCAATGATTTTTTCAATAGACTTTTTTGCTGATCGGTTATTGCTCTATATTGATTGATTTTTTTAGGAAAATAATTATAAAGACAATAATATTTTAAGGCTCTAATTGCTTCGTTTTTGTTAGTGTAATCGTGGTAAAATTTCCGATTATTTTGTAACCAATGATCTAAATCCTTTTGATCGTAAAGCGCATCTTTTAGTAACTTGTCGGGGAGAATACTATGCGTGTAAAAGTCCTGCTTAACACGACTATTCTTGTAGCGGTAATAAAAATTATAAACAAGGAAGACGATAACAAGAATAGAAGTAAACAATAGTAAATAACGTATCTTGCCATACTCTTGTTGTTTAATATATTCGTCTCTTAATTTATCACTTTCTTTGGAAATAGTTGCTAGACCTTTTTCCAAATATGCCTGTTCGACCTGTTGATAAACAATATTAGATACTTCTATGATTGCTTCATTATAGTTACCAGACTTAACTAGGTCTAGCAATCGTGCTTTTAATTCAAGGTCTTTATTTAAAGGATCAAAAATAGACGTGAGCTTTTCTCCATGAGCAAAGCTTATTTCATTTTGCGCCAAAACAAAGACGACAACTATGTTCACTGGTGCTTCTCTAGTCTTAAAATCAAAATTTCTAAATTTATTTTCTATATGCAGATCGATTCGATTGCCCTCAGGTTCCACATCTTGTGTGATTGCTACACCATACTTAGGCTCTCCCTCTAAAATTGAAAACTTTTCTTTATTCAACGTAGAAACATAATCTTTGGTCTCTTGATTGACTTTTCCCGTTTGGTCTTCAATATATGACTGTGCGTAGCTACTCTGTGAAAAAAATATACCTGTGAAACAAATTAAAAACAACGAATACCCCATTTTTTTCATTTTAACTTTTTCCTTTTTATACTAATTGTACCATAGTCTATTTGAACTAAAAATAGCTGGAAAGACAAACAATTTACTCGTCCGTCTCTCCAGTTATTTTTCTAACTTTCTACATGACTCACTTCTTTATCCTCTTCTACTTCTTCTTTCGCTAATCGTTTCTGTAATTCTTTATCATAATTACGTGATACTGGTATCATAAAATTGATCAGACCACACACCAACGCACCGATACCTGCGATCACAAACATTTTCTCTACCCCAATTCTATCCGCTAATGGCCCTGCAAAGATTAGCCCAACGGGTCCTGTGATGCTCATTAAGGAATTTAGCACTCCTAACACACGACCTAACACATTTGGATCATAACTTTGTTGAATCATCGCCATCAGTAAAGTATTGAAATATGGTGTCGCAAAGCCTGCAATTGAATTTAACAAAACAAAATAGATAAATCCCTTACTTGTAGCAGGTAACAATCCACTTAACCCAATTGAAGCACCAATCACTGCATAAGCCCAAAAGATCAGCGTCATACGATTTTTCCATTTCCCAAAAATTCCGATCACAGCCCCACCAATCAGCATTCCTACAGAGTAAACCACTTCGACCAATCCAGCTTGCCCAACCGATCCATTAAAATAATTCATCGTCATCAATGGATATAAGCTTGCAGCCGGCATGAATAATAACATGAAAATCGATCCAACGATCGTAATATACCACAAGCCTTTATTTTCAAATAATTTTTTAAAGCCAAACTTAGTATCTGCTAAAAGATGGATGGTCTCTCCTTCCGAGGTGACTTTGGGAATGGTCACAAAAAGTAATAACCCGACACCAAAGACAGCTCCAAGTACATCTAATAAAATCAAAAAATTCATTGGAACAATAGAATACAGCACTGCACCTAATGCTGGAGCAATAATAAAATTGGCTGATTGAACCATGCTAAATTGTCCATTGACTTTTGTCAGCTCATCTTCAGGTACCATTGTTGGTAATATGGATTGAATCGTTGGCATTTGAAACGTTTGTGCAACAGAACGAACCAATAATGAGACGAACACTAACCATAAAGGAAAATCCGCTGAAATCGTTCCAACAATCGATAAAATCAAAGCAAAGATTGCAACAATAATATCTGTCACGATCAACAACACTTTTTTATTCCAACGATCGATCAGTGGTCCGGCAAATGGGCTTAATAGAACCATTGGCAACATCCCCAGTAGCATAGCAAAACTTAAGACGGTTGCTGAACCCGTTGTTTTAGTCAAATACCAAATTATCGAGTATTGGACGGCCATACTTGTAATTCCTGATAAAAATTGCCCTGTTAGGAATAAATAGAAGTTCTTTTTCCAATGAATCGTGTCAGATGTAGTAGGATGCTTAGACATATGTTCACTCCTCGAATGATGATTTATTTTCTAATGTCCTCTTTTTTATATGTATATCATTTAATGGTTTCCTTGATTTATCACTTTAGCTACATTGATTCTACTTTATGGATTCTTTTCCTACAACTAATTAATCCAACCAAAAAGGTGGGTGTGAGACAAAAGTAAAAAGCACTTTTGTCTCACACCCTAAATGCGAATTTGCGGAAGCCAAATACAGAATTTATGAGCTACTTGCTAGGCTACTACTTTTCCACAAATTCATTTTCTTCAATAAATTCCACTGGTTGATAAATAGTTTGCCGTTCTTCCTTATGATCGTATTCATCAAATGGCGTGAAGACTATTTTATCCTCGACCCAATAAACCTTAAACGTTGAGCTTAACGTTTTATCATGCATTTTGACCTCTTCTCGAAATTCATTACCAGTCATTGTGTAACCAATAATGCTTAGATCTTCGCCTGGTGGTAATTCTTTCCCAGTTTCCTTATCTAAACCGTTTAATGCCTTACCAGACTTTTTATCGAAGGTGATGATTTTCCGTTTTTGTTCTGTAAAAATATGCACTGATTCAAATTCTTTATTTTGCAAAAACTCTTCATCCATTCCCTGATCTAAGCCAACCCAACTATACTTCATCAATTCTTCTTTTGTTACTTCCTCACCATGTTCTACTTTAATCGGTCTAACGATGCTATTTTCTTTAAAGGTATTGACTTGTATCGTTTGTTTCGCTTCTTTGGGTAATTCATTTGGTTTATCGGACGTTTTAGTCATTTTTGCTCCGTATGACTCATCTGCTTGAACTTCTTGCGTCAGTTTAACCAATTCATATGCGAAAAAACCTATTGCTGTACAACCAATCAAGACTGCAAGTGCATTTACCCAACGAATAACTCTTTTAGTTTTCATTTTTTCATCCTTTCAATTATATGATCTAAAATAAAGTCTATTCTTTATTTGGCTTAAGGAGCACAACGCTCTCCTCATCATATTCTTCTCTGTCTTCTGATTTTGGAAGTGTACTTGAGGCCGGCCATAAAACAATATTCTCTCCATCCCAATACATATCACTGCCAATTGTATAACCACCATAATTCACCAGAATTCGATTATCCTTTACTTCATAAGTGGTTGTCATCCACCTTTCTTCACCATCAATTTTTTCTTTTCTAAGAAATCCATCAAACGTAACCGTACTATTTAAGCCATGATTTCCTTTTATAATTGATGTCCATGAAGCATATTTAGTGAAATCTGGTTCAACAGCTGGCTGAAGTTTTTTGATACTTTCTTCAGTATATGGAAAAATTTCTTCGTTATGTGGCTCTAAAATAAGACGTTCTATTTCAGCAGAATTTGGTTCTAATACTAAATTCGCGCCATCTCTTTTCACTTGATATGAATAGGTATCAGCCACGTCCTCCCCTTGATCATTGATGACTTTGGCAAATATCACTAACTGGTCTTCTTTAAATGTATATTCAGGCTCCATTCGCGTGAAATACTGGACAATCATCCGAATCTTACTTTCACTAAAACTGTAATACTTCTCTTCGTTCTTGACTTTCCAATAGTTTACGGATTGTAAAATAGTCGCTGGTATTTCGTTTGTATTTTCCAATGTAGAAGAAGTAGAAATCGAAGCACTGGGTTTATTTATCTCATTTTTCTTTGGCCACATTAATGCTCCTACAAGAACTAAACAGACAATGATGACGCCTGATAGAATCAGCTCCCCCCATTTATATTTCAGTTTACTGAACTTCGTTTTCCTTCGGTTTGAATGTGTCTCTAAAGCCGCGAGTGTATCTTCATATGGTACTTTTATTTGCTTCATCGCTTTTTCTAGAATTTTCTTCTCGTTATCAGACATAATAATCCTCCCCTAGTGTTTGTCTAAGTGCTTCACGTCCCCGTTTTAAATTTGTTTTGACTGTACCTTGCGGCATCGCTAAAACTTCGCTGATTTCTTTGACTGACAGATCCTGATAATAAAATAACTGTAAAACCAAACGATAGTTGTCATCTAAGCTTATTACCGCTTCTAATACGTCAATGCTTTGGTTCTTATTGAACGATGGATCTTTTGGTTCCGTATACGCGGGATTGTTCTGTAATGCTCGGATTTTAACTTTTTGATCGATCACTTTACTTGCCTGTCTTGCCATAATCGTACAAAACCAAGTTAAAAAATAGCTTGGTTCTTTTAATGAGTGAATCGATTTTATCGACTGGATTGTGGCCTCTTGCATAATATCTAACGCATCTTCCTTATTCCCAATATAGATGTACGCCATTTTATATAGATATTCATGATTTTTCTGTAATAGTTTACCTAATGCTTGGACATCTCCTTTGATCGCTTTTTTGACCAATAAACGTTCTGAATAACTAAACTTCCCCATTTCCTCACCTCTTCACCCTAATAGTGTAAAAAAATTGTATTTAGGTTTCAATAAAAATAAAAAAAGAGCTAAAACTTTCTAAGTTTTAGCCCAGATACTAGAATTACATTAAATGATACCCATTTATTCAATTTCTTTATGATGACGACGAATTCCTGTCATCGTTGTAGGGGTAAATAGCTTAGGATCGATTCTAAGAAGCAATAGCAGCACAACTGATGTTACAATTGCAGTTGCTACCCCACTTAACCCATTCATTACAAATGAAAACAACCATGGATTCATTCCCCAAAGTGCAAAGCTCCCCCAGAAAATCACGCCGGCTATAAAGTGCCAAATATAACGCATCAGTGTGCCAAAAAATGAAGCATAGATAATGATGCGGCTACTCTTCTTATATTCTTCATTTCGAATTGCTTGTTGCAACTTGTCACTATAAACGCCTGCGACCCCTGCAAAACCAAAAGCTAAAATATACTCAATAATCACTTGGGCTGGCATTAAATAATAGACTTGTGCTAAAGGAAAGTGTAACAATCCCCAAATAAATGCTGAAAAGAAGCCAGCTTTGGTTCCTCTCCGTAAAGCATAAAGCGTGATAGGGATCATCCCTAATGATATTGAAAAACTACTACCAATATTCGTTGGAATAAAGGACAACACCATTGCAATAGCTGCCACGATCGTTCCTTCGATCCAAACTCGTAACTCTGATGTTCTTTGCATAAAAAAATCCTCCCTCTAGAACGACCGATTCACAAAGGAGGAGTAAAAGTTGCTATTTACTCCATCACAATTCCTACGCTCGTACTAACGAACAGGTTCGAAGGGTTTAGAGTTATTACTCATTCTCAGCCATGGCTCCCCTTTGTGATGGGTTCTATTTAATTTTTAGTGGTCATCATTTTCTGACAACACTAAAAGAGTAACATGTTGTTCAAAAAAAGTAAAGAAGCGACTTTAATAAAAAAGCGTGAGCTTTCTCTATATCAATACGGTAAAATAGAATTAAACTAAGGAGGTATCGTATGAAAAAAAAGGTAAAAAAAGTTGGTTCTATTTTGATTTCATTAGGGTTAGGAGGCATAGGTGGCTATTTTGGGGGATATCTAATTGCAAAAAATAATCTTGATTTATCTGTTTTAGACATACTTATTTTTGTCTTTGCGCTGATTCTTTCTTATATCCTTCATATCATTATCCACGAAGCAGGTCATGGCATTTTTGGGAAATTAACTGGTTATAAAATGGTGAGTTACCGAATTTTCTCTTTTATGTGGGTTTGGCAAACGAATGGTGGAGTTGTGTTTAGACGCTTCAACGTTCCCGGTACCCTTGGACAATGCTTGATGGCACCTCCAACCTATGAAAAGGGGAAGTTTCCTTTTCGCCTATATTTATTAGGTGGTGTTTTAGCAAATGTGATTATTTCTGGTATCGTTTTGATTTCATTTGGATTTCACTCGCTGATTGCTATGGCATTTATTGTTACTGGGCTGTTTACGGTTCTTACAAATGCTATTCCAATGGGATTTAATGATGGTATGAGCTTAAAAACAGCTACCTCTAGTGAAGAACAGCAATATTTATTATACTTACAATTTGAAGTGAACTCTCTTTTAAATCAAGGCTTTAGTTACATTGAACTACCAAAGGTCTATTTTGAATTAGTTCCAGCTATTCCTAAGCAAACGTATTCTAATGACTACCAACAATTTTTAAAAATGGCTCGTTTTTCAGAAGAGATGGATTGGAAAAGCTTAAATGAAGCGATGGAATCGTTATGGCATCGTAAAGATGAGTTGATTTCTATCTATCAAATTGAAGTGAAAAAAGAGATGATCTTTTCGCTGGCGATTACTAAACCAGACGATTCACGACTGACTGAGTTATGGTCTGATAAAAAAGTACAAATGAGCTTGAAGCAACCTTTGATGGGGAATAAGCGTATCGAAGCTACCTATTACTATTTTGTAGAAAATGATGTTAAAACAGCTTTAGATTGCTTAAAAAAAGGGAAATCTTTCGTTAATAAAGCACCGAATCTTGGGGATGCCAAAGCCGAGCTGACGTTAAATGATTGGCTTTACAATGAAATTTTAGCTAATCATAATAAATAATTTGATCAAAAAAAGTGATCAGAGCGATCTTGAAAAATCGTTCTAATCACTTTTTTATTTAGAGTATATCCAAACTTGTCCTTCATTTAGATATCAAAGAACGCTTAATACTCTCCTTTAATCACAAAGAATGACCCACGAATGGTACCTGCTAATTTTGATTTTTGTCGAGCAAATTTGAATTTCCCTTCAAACTCAGCTGGAATGTCCATACCATCCGATAATTTAAAGCCAACTGCACGTTTCCCACCTTTTTCAAGGGTATACATAACATTTACCGCTAAGCCATTTTCGTAAAAAACATAAGCCATCTTGATACCATCGACTTCAAAGCTAGAAACCTCTAATGGTTTATACGGAAAGTTCATCTCACGTTCTGCTAAAATCTTCTCGACCCAAGCTAAGGTTTCAGGATCATCACTTGCTGGTACAGTTACAAATTCATGTTTGTATTTATTCCAATAATAGCGAGCTTCATTCGCACGTAATCCGGCCAGTGCAACGGCCACTGGAGACGTTTCAAGACCAACGGTTGATACCTCTTTAAACTCTACTTTATAAGTCATTTGGGCTCCTCTTTTCTTCTTGTATAGGCCTATTATAGGGGATGAAGGAATTAGTGACAAACAATAAAGATTAAATGATATTCTTCACAAAAATGTGGGAATTTACTTTCCATTCACTATGATTAGGGTGTAAAATGATAACCAAGAACTTAATAGATTCAATTCATCTACTATAACTCTAGATAATCTAATACGGTTCTTATTTTAAGGAGGTTTTAAAATGAACATTTTTTATATTTCAATTTCGGGTAACACTCGTTCATTTGTCCAGCGTTTAGCGACATATGCTACTGATAAATATAATACACAGATCAACATCAAAGAACTCCATGAAAATTCAGTTTTTGAAGACGAGCATGCTCCTTTTTTCACTTTTGTCCCAACTTATTTAGATGGCGGGAACGGGGTCGATAATGGTGATACAGAAATACTGACTGAAACAATGCGGGAGTATTTAGAGTATCATGGTAACTATCGGTATTGTCTTGGTGTTGTTGGTAGTGGGAATAAGAATTTTAATCATCAATACTGTTTGACAGCAAAACAATATGCTCAAAAATTCGGCTTTCCTTTTTTAGCAGACTATGAATTACGTGGAACGCAAGAAGATTTAGAGCGTGTTTATACTGTAATGGCCGAAACCATTAAAAATCCACCAGTCTCTGATTTATGAGATTGGCGGATTTTTTTTATTCTTATTGAACTGGCGCTTTGTTTGATTGTAACCACTTGCTTCACCAAGATCGATATGATCTAAAATGCCACCACAAAAAAAGAGCAGCATTGTCGTTGTTATGTTTGTAATCGACCGTTTACTTTGATTTGAGTTTACCCATCCAATCTTCACGTTAAGCAAGTGCAAAAAAGAGAATGTTCTGATCAACATTCTCTTTAAATTCACTGTAAAAAATTACAATAACTCTTTTCTTAATTCTTCATCTGTTCGATCAGACAAATATTTAGGGGCAATATCTAAAACAGTATAGGCCCCAAATTGTTTTTCTTTTGCTAACCGAACACAAGCTCTAGCATATGCAACTAAGACACTTGCTGTAAATTCTGGATTACTTTCCAGTTGTAAGTTATATTCAATGACTTGTTTCGTATTCTCATGTGTCGTTCCAGTATGCAAAACAGTCCCTCCATGGGGCATTGCTTTATGATTTTGGTCTAAATCTGCTTGGGAAATAAAATGAACTTCTGTATCATACTCAACAAAGTAATTTGGCATTGAAACAATTTCTTCTCGAATTTTTTCTGGATCAAATTCATCCTCTAAAACCACAAAACATTCTCTAAAATGTTTATCCCGAGTGGTTAAAGTTAAGTGTTCCCCCGCTTTAAGTTTCTCGATCACTTCACTATTAGGAATCGTATATTGCACGGCATCTGCTACGCCTTCGATTCGTCGTAATGCATCAGAATGCCCTTGGCTAACGCCTTTTCCCCAAAAAGTATTCGTCTCTCCAACTGGCAAAATACTTTGTGCGTATAAACGATTTAAACTAAATAAGCCTGGATCCCATCCCGTTGAAATAATTGAGGTCGTCTGATTTTCTTTTGCTACGCGATCTACTTTAGCAAAGTGTTCTGGAATCTTCGCGTGCGTGTCAAAACTATCGATTGTATTAAATAAATGCGTCCATTCTGGTGTTTGCGTTGGTAAATCCGTTGCTGAACCACCGCATAGAATACAAACATCGATCTCCCCTTTTTTATCCTTGAGTTGGTCCATGGTGAAGGCTTGTGCACCTTCTGTTTGAACCGTCTCTGGCGCTCTTCTTGTATAAACACCTACTAGTTCCATATCTTTTTGTTGTTTTAGTGATCGTTCAACCCCACGTCCCAGGTTCCCGTACCCGATAATCGCTACTTTGATCATACTTACATTCCTCCACTTCTATAAATCAGATTATACCAAAGGAGAAAGTAGTCTGACAATCGGAAGTTTAGAAATAGCATTTAACCAACTATCTTTACGGTAAATTCAATTGTTGCTTTAATTCTGTTGTCACTTTCTCTTTTTCTTCCTCTGAAATACTTTGATAGGAGATACCTTCTTCACCTGTATAACCATCTCCAGTAAAACCTTCGCCCTGCATCTGATAACTTTCAATGTTGTTTAAGGCTTTCTGATAATTTTTCATCAATAAAATCATTTGATCGAGTGTCATATCCGTTTGTCCGTTTTCGCCAATGACATCTAATAATTCTTGATATCGAAGAACACTCTTCATTGAAGTTAATTCTTTCGTCAGCTGAATCGTGACCTCTCGCTGCCTTTTTTGTCTGCCGTAATCACCTAACGGATCTTCATAGCGCATTCTTGCATATTGTAATGTTTCCCAACCGCCTAAATGCTGCTCCCCTTTTGGATAATGAATTCCTTCTGCATCAAACTCAAAATCATTATTGACTGTAACACCGCCAACTGCATCACTTAACGCAGCCAAACCATCCATATTGATCACAAAATAATGATTGATTGGGATATCTAAGTAGTGCTCAACAGTCTCGATCATCATTTCGTCACCACCAAATGAATGTGCATGATTGATTTTGTCATACACACCGTCTTTTCCAATAATTTCTACATAAGCATCTCTGGGAATACTCGTAATGGTTGTTTTCTTCAATTGATTATTAACCGTGACAACCATTATCGTATTTGCCCGAAAATCAGTTTTACGCTTTGAATCATTCGCAATTCCTAAAAGTAAAAAGCTCACTGGCTCACTTTTATCTAATTCCACAGATTTATTTTTTCGATTTAAAGGTTGATAGATCTTATCTGCTGTTTTTTGAACATTATTAAAAACCGTAGCACCATAAACCGAAGCACCTGCAACGATAAGTAAAAGTAATGTTAAAGAACTTAAAATTGTTTTTTGGATAAAGCGTTTTTTGGAGTCTGGCGTTGCAAATGTTCTATTCAGGAAAAATCGTTGAAGACAAACATACGAAAGATTTACCCAAGCATAGCTTAAAAGAAAACCACCAATCACATCACTTGGATAATGTACTCTTAGGTAGATCCGGCCTAAACCAATCAAAAGAACATAAATAATTAGGATTTTTTTTTCTCTGTTATCATTTAGGGTTTGCCTAGAGTAAATGGTTTTGACACTCAAAATAAGCGAACAAGCCAAACACATTGCTAAAAGTGAATGTCCACTAGGAAAGCTATAAGACGTTTTTTCCACTAATTGTGCAACATCAGGTCTTGTCCGTGCAACGAAATGCTTCAGCACAAATCCTAATGCACTAACGACTAAAACATTGCTACTCATCCAGACTGCCAACAATTTATGCTTATTTCGCCACAACCCAAATGAAACCAGTAAACTTATGATAAAAACTGGAATGATCGTAGCAGTCTTAGCAATCAACGCCACAACATTCGTGATAAGCCCATTAGGCTTCCAATCAAATCGATAGATTGCTGAATCTAAATCGTGAAACCACTGAACATTCCTGACAACTAAAAAAGTTAGCGCTGTAAACAATATGATACTTAAAACAGCTGGCGTGAATTTCTTTTCTTTCAACGTATTCATGTAATAAATCCCTTCATTTTCATAATCAAGCTGGTCGTTGGCTCAAAGTTATTCCTTCCCCCCTTAGAGCAAAGAAAAAACCACTAAACTCACGCTCCTAAGTAAAATAGCAGCGAAACATCTAGCGGTCATTTCCGTCAAACTACACTCCTAAAATACACAAGCAGGTACTACGACGGTAAAAATGAAGTAAACAGGCAAGCCATTTACTCAACTAAAAAAAGCCAAACATTTTTTTCCTAGACGTTTGACTTTTAATCAATCTCATCGTCTGAGTTTTAGCACTATACAACGTAAAGAAGATCTCTTAGCTATTTTATGAAAAGCCTTAATTCGACAATTCCTGTTTTACACATTGGCGTCTTTCGACGTTTCTGCGCAATAGCCTGTGTTTGTATAGGAGCCTCACCTAACAAGGTTATTTTTCTATTTATTTTTTTAAATAATAACGCTAGCATAAAACTTTTTCAAGTTGTTTTATGACTCTTTAACTTTTCTTAATTTAAAATCAATTATTTTAAACTGACAAACAGTTATCATCTTTCTCCAACTATAAGAGATAGCTGTCGTTAGGCTTTAACTATTTAAACACTTCCAGCAACGAAAAAAAGCTAGAAAAGACTAACTACGCCTTTTCTAACTTTTTTTATAAGACAATCGAATTTCGCTTAACTTAAATGACTAAATTACTTTGCTTACTCATCCAACTCTTCAAATTGTGAGTTGTAAAGTGAGGCATAATAGCCACCTTCAGCGAGTAATTCTTCATGTGTTCCTTGTTCTTTAATATCGCCATCTTGCATGTAAAGAATCTTATCTGCATCTTTGATGGTTGATAAACGGTGAGCGATAACGAATGACGTACGACCTGCCATCAAGTTATTCATTGCGCCTTGGATCAACCCTTCCGTTCTTGTATCAACCGATGATGTTGCTTCATCAAGGATCAAAATTGGTTTATCTGCTAAAATTGCACGAGCAATTGTTAATAGTTGTTTTTGACCTTGTGAAATATTGGAAGATTCTTCATTCAATTCCATGTTATAACCACCAGGTAAGGTTTGAATAAAATGATGTACGTGAGCCGCTTTTGCTGCTTCGTAAACTTCTTCATCTGTTGCATCCAAACGACCATAACGAAGGTTTTCCATAATAGTTCCTTTAAATAACCATGTATCTTGTAAAACCATGCCAATATTTTTACGTAAATCTGCACGATTGAAGTCTTTAATATTGTGTCCATCGATTTTAATCGCTCCAGATGTTACATCATAAAAACGCATCAATAATTTAACCATCGTCGTTTTACCAGCTCCCGTTGGTCCAACAATTGCGACAGTTTGGCCTGGATCAACATGTGAACTGAAATCATTAATAATAATTTTATCTGGTGTATAACCAAAGCGTACGTGTTCAAAATCAACCATACCTTTGGCTTTATCGATTTTAACTGGATTTGGTACAGTTTGTGCTTCTTCATCTTCTTCAAGAAATTCAAAGACACGCTCTGCCGCCGCAGCCATTGATTGCAGCAAGTTGGATACTTGAGCTAATTGCGCAATTGGTTGTGTCAAGTTACGTACATATTGGATAAAAGCTTGGATATCCCCAACCGTAATCGTACCATTATAGGCTAAAATCCCACCGAAAATCGCAACAGCAACATAGCCTAGATTTCCAACAAAGTTCATGATTGGCTGCATCAAACCAGAAAGAAATTGAGACTTCCAAGCTGATTTGAATAAAACATCATTTTGCGTTTTAAATTCTTTTAAAGAATTTTCTTCATCGTTGAATAGACGGACGATATTGTAACCGCCAATTGTTTCTTCCACTTTACCATTGATTACACCAAGGTATTCTTGTTGTGTTTTAAAATATTTTTGTGAATTTTTTACAACGATCATAATCAAAATCATTGAAATAGGTACGATCAAAATAGCGATACCTGTCATTTGCACCGAGATCGATAACATCATGACGATAACCCCGATGATCGTGAATACGGAAGTGATCAGTTGTGTGATCGATTGGTTTAGCGATTGGCCTAAGGTATCTACGTCATTGGTTATTCGTGACAATACTTCACCAGTTGTCCGACTTTCAAAATAATTCATTGGCATGCGATTGATTTTTTCTGAAATTTCTTTCCGCATCCGATACGTGATTTTTTGCGAAATCGTTGACATGATCCAGCCTTGGATGATCCCAAAAGCAGATGCCACCAAGTACAGTCCTAGCATGAATAGTAAAATCCCGCCGATTTTATTAAAATCGATCCCGCCAGTTCCTTGATATTTTTTGATCAAGCCATCAAATAATTCTGTAATAGCACTAGATAAGATTTTTGGTCCCCAAATGTTGAAGACGGTTGAAGCAATCGCAAAGATCATTACAAAGAAAACAGGTATTTTATAAGCACCAATATAGGAGATTAATTTTTTTAGTGTTCCTTTAAAATCTTTGGCTTTCTCTACTGGAGCGCCTTGTCCAGGTCCGCGTCCGCCACGAGGGCGATTTTGTGTTTGTTCTGCCATTATTTTCGCTCCTCCCTACTCAGCTTCTTCTATGCCTAATTCAGCATTGCTCAATTGTGACTGAGCAATTTCTTGATAGACAGTGGATGATTTCATTAACTCGTCGTGCGTTCCATGATCGACTACACGTCCTTCATTTAATACAATGATGTTATCCGCATGAAGGATCGTTGAGATTTTTTGAGCGACGATGATTTGAGTTGCACCTTTGATATTTTCAGATAAAGCTTTACGTAACGCCACATCAGTCTTATTGTCCAGTGCTGAAAATGAATCATCGAAGATCAAGATTTTAGGATTTTTTGCTAAGGCACGGGCAATTGATAAACGTTGTTTTTGTCCACCGGAAACATTGGTTCCGCCTTGAGAAATTTCTCGGTCATACCCCTTTTCATTAGAATCGATAAATTCTTCTGCTTGAGCAATTTCAGCTGCTTTTCTCATACGTTCATCCGTTATATCTGCATCGCCAAATTTAATATTTGAGGCAATATCCCCTGAGAATAAAACACCTTTTTGCGGGACAAATCCAATGATTTCATGTAATTTGTGTAAGCTCATTTCACGTACATCGATCCCATCGATCGTGATTCTACCGCCTGTTACATCAAACAGTCGAGGAATCAAGTTAACGATCGTTGATTTACCTGAACCGGTTGAGCCGATCAAAGCGGTCGTTTGACCTGGTTTGGCTGTGAAATTGATATGATGCAAGACATCTTCATCAGCATCCCCATAACGGAATTCAACTGCTTCAAATTTCACTTCACCTTTAAAGTCATAATCATCTTTTGGATGTTCTGGGTCTTTGATAGTTGGTTCTGTTTCAAGCACTTCTTCAACTCGACCTGCTGCGACATTGGCACGAGGTAAAATAATTGAAACCATTGATAACATCATAAAGGCCATTACAATTTGCATTGTGTATGTGATGAAGGCCATCATATCACCGACTTGCAATTGCCCGTTGTTCATATTATGTCCGCCGACCCAAACGATCAAAACAGAAATACCATTCATCAATAACATCATTACTGGCATCATAATCGACATTGCTCGGTTCACGAATAATTGTGTTTTCATTAAATCAGTATTGGCACGATCAAAGCGTTTTTCTTCAAATTTTTCACGAGAAAAAGCTCGAATAACTGGCAATCCTGTGATGATTTCACGAGAAACCAAGTTCACTCTATCCACTAAGTTTTGTAAAGCTTTAAACTTAGGCATCGTTGTTAATAGCAAGCTTAGGACTAAAACTAAAACAGCCGCTACAGCAACACCTACGATCCAGCCCATACCTGTTCCTGTTTGATAAACATTATAGATCCCGCCAATACCTAAGATCGGCGCATATAACACAATACGCATGATCATCACGATCCCCATTTGCATTTGTTGGATATCATTAGTATTACGTGTGATCAACGAAGCAGGAGAGAATTTTTCCATTTCGGTATTTGAAAATTGTAACGTACGTTCATACTGTCCAACACGTAGATTCCGACCAACTGATGCTGCTACTAATGAAGCAATCAATCCGACAATGATCGCAGCTACAGCTGAAACAAGTGTTAAAAGAACCATTTTTGTTCCTGTTTTAACCATATAATCAGTTTGGATTTGCTGGGTATTCATGTCCAGTGCTTTATATTCAGCCAGTGTTAATTGAATCCCCACGGTTTTCATTGAATCTGCACCTAGATCACCTAAGCCTTTTTTAGTTGCTTTACGAGCTGCTTCAACTTTAGCCGGCATAGCATCAGTCGTTGTTTTGATTGAATCAGCTAAGGTTTTTGCTTCAGCCCCCTTGGCTTGTGCTTGAGCAGCTAGATCCTGTGCTTTTTGTCCTTGTTCCATTGCAGTTGCCGCATCTGTTGCAGATGCCGCTGTACTTCCAGCCGCTTTGGCTTGCTCCCCTAAAGTTGTAGCTTCTTCTCCAAGTTGTTTGGCTTTTGCAGCATCTTCTCCAACTTTTTTATAGTCTTCGATAATTGCTTTGGCTTCACTACCACTTGATGAATCTTTTGATTGAGAAGACGCTAGCATCATCATTGGCAGATTAAAAATATCTGCTAGTTTTGCTTCTGTCATCCCGTCTTGAAGATTTAACTTATACACTTCAACTTCTTTACCATCGATTTTTTCAGTTGTTAGTTTATAGTTGTCTTCAATTGTTTTTTTCTCATCATCTGTCATGAACATTTCTATTCCCTGAAGAGTTGTTTTCCTGATTTTTTCAGGTGTGGAATATTCAAGCCCTCCTTGTTGAATACCGACATCGACGATACCCGATGTTAATTTTGGTAAGCTTAAATCACTATTTGCCTGTACAACTAAAAGCACAAGAACTGCGATGACCGCATACCAGTATTTGCCAAGATATTTAAAAATCTTCACTATTGGTCACCTTCCTCTTTCTGGGAAATTTGTTGAGAGTAGTCCACGAATTTCGCAGTTAGCTCGATAAAGACTTTTGTATCAGCTTCTCCCATTAGTTTAAAAATCTGCACGATTTTATCACGCATTTCTTTCTTTTGCAGCTTAGCAGCTTCCTTACCGCACTCGGTCAAGGTAACATGAATGCGTCGACGGTCGTCTGGATCCATCTTACGTTCGATTTGTCCCTTTTTTTCTAAACTCCCTAAAACAACAGCAATCCGAGCGCTGGACAGGTTCAATGACTCAGCTAGATGTTTTGGACTAGTTGGTTCGCCGTAACGCTCGAGAAATTTGATGACAATACTTTCACCTTGATTACTCTTTTCTAGTCTGCTAAATGCGCTATGTCGATTTTGAACCATTAGACGCATCAGCTCTTGTTCGGCTTCTTCTGCGTATGACATGTGACTCCTCCTTTTTTCAAAATAATTACTTCTACCATTAATAGCTAACAGCGTTAGTAACTAATGCTGTTTGATATTAACGCAAATAGCTTTCGATGTCAATAGTCTTGGTTCAAAAAAAATAATGAATACGGTTTTATTGCTAAATCTTAAAAAAGTGTTCTGAAAATGAAACCACGACTTAAGTTTTCGCAAAAAAATATAGTTTAGTAATGTCAAAGAGTAACATTACTAAACTATATTTTTTTGCGACTTCCCAAGACTGAATCTACGCTACAACGAGCCCATTTGGATATTTTTTCAATAAATACTTTTAATCGAGGTTGGTTAAAATGCGCTACTACTAGATAACAAGCGGGACCACTCACTTTGTAAAACTCATCAATCCCTTTAAATTCATTGATGACTCTCTCAATTGTCACGGGAAGAATCACGTTTATTTAAAACTCTTTTTAAACTGATTTGACCTATATGCCTTCTTCTTTGCAACAGTTTTTTAGCTCAACGCTACTGCTATTTAGAATGATAATTCTCTAAAAACCAAATTGTTTTTTCGACAGCTTGACTTGAAGCCTTTGTTTCCATGTTTAATTGATAGCCATGTCCAACTGTTTGTTGACCATCAAAAAATAACGAAACAACTGGTACCTCTTCTTTTTTCAACTCACCAACATATTGCTTGGCTTGTTTTGTAAATGTTTTAGTATTCCCATCCGTAATAAATATGGGTGGGAAATCTTTACTGATCAGCTTTCTAAGATCAAGTAACTGACCTAATCTGTGATCCTCTTTCCAATTCTTTTCTCCTGTCAGCCCCCAACCCATTTTACTTAGTAGATAATTTGTTGCTAGATTCCCTTGGTATGTTTGAAATTCGGATAAATCGAATACTGCACTATATAGTAATAAACTATTGATTCTAAGGTTTTCTACAGGTTGAATTGCGATTTGTTTAGCATACTCTTTATTATGATAGGCTGACAATAATTGCAATGCTAAGAATCCACCTGCTGATGATCCAGATAGGTTGATTTGTGTTGGATCAAACTGATACTTTTCAGCGTTTTTGGTCACAAATGCTAAGGCTTGATTGACTTGCCTTACTTGATCAAAAATAGTTGCATCAGGCACTAGATGATAGTTGATGCTGACAAAAGCATAGTCGCCATTAGATACAGTTGGCCCGAAGTACTGAGCCATCTTTTTATCACCTTTAAAAAAGCCACCCCCATGAACAAAAACAATCACTGGTATTTTTGAGTTCGTTTTTTTAGGAAGATAGAGATCTAAGGTACTTTCAGGATATTCCTTTGAGTATGAAATGTCATTGATCGTTTTTACACGATCTTCAATTTGTTGATAACCATTCGGTTTGGTAAGTTTAGCTTCGATTGGCAAGCCTTGGACCAACTTAAATAATGGCTTAGGAGTAAAATATAAAGTACCAAGGCAAATAATAAGAATAGCGAAGATACTAACGAGTATTACTAATACAAACTTTTTCATTCTAACCTCCATAATAATCATAGCTAAATTATACCTGTTAATTAGCATCACAACAATCATTGGGCTACTGTTTTAATGAACATTTTTTTGCTCCGAAACTATTTTAATTAAAAAAACTTTCTAAATAATCATTTAAGTATGAATGTCCTCTAAAAATAAACGAACCGACACAAACTCGCCGATACTTAAACAGGATGATTATGACAAAATTGAATAAGTTCTTGACCATGTTGACTCAAAAAAGTTTGGAAGCCACAATAAGTCTCTTTTTTATCGAGATACATTGAATGTTTCATTCGTTTACATCCACCCATACACATTGAGCGAAAAGGACAGTCTTGGCACTTTTGCGGAAACTGTTTTGGTTCAAATAAAAAATGCTTCATTACGTAACTTTTATACAATTCTATCAACGAGTATTCTGTGATATTGCCCATCAAGTATTGATCTAAAACGTAAAAATCACAGGGATAGACATTTCCATTAGACTCTATCACGTATTGTGGCTGACATTGTCCGATCAAGCCACAAGCTGTCACTCGTTGTGCTTTAAATAAATGGACTAAATCATCAAAAAACTTAATGCTACGATAGTTACCCGTTGCATATTCTTTTATCCATAAATCCCAGAGTACGTGGTAGAAGTGATAAAAGCGTTGTGGGGTTAACGCATAAACAGACTTTGTACCGTTTAAATCGCCTAAACAAGGAATGAATTGAATGTATTGAATCTTTTCTTGTTTCATAAATTGATACATTTTTTGTGGGTGACGAGCTAGTTCATTTGTCAACACACATAATACATTATACTGAACCTGATATTTTTCAAATAGCTGCTTTGTTTTGATCACCCGGTGAAAGGTTCCTTTCCTTTTAGGATCAATGCGATTCTGATCATGGATCGACTGATAGCCGTCGATAGACAGTCCAACTAAGAAATGATGCTCATAAAAAAAACGACACCACTTTTCATTGATTAAAAGACCATTGGTTTGAATCGCATATTGAATCATTGCTTTTTTCGTATTTTTTTCCGTCACGTATGCAACAAAAGACTGAAAATAGGTGAATCCAGCCAGAGTTGGTTCCCCACCTTGAAACGTAATTGTTAATTGGTCTTGATTGGTTAAATCCAATAGTAAATGATCAATCATTTTTCTCATGATTTCAGGCGTCATCTTCCCATAAGAGTTAACCGCTCGACTATCGGCTACATCTGCATAAAAACAGTACTTACAGCGTATATTACACAAGGCAGAAGCAGGTTTGATCATAACAGCTATTTTTCGCATTGTCCTCTTTGCTCCTTTCAGTCAGCTTTATCTCAGCAATCTTTGGCACAGCGAAAACCCATATTACTTGTTGTATTCTCTCGATAAGATCCATTTCTGGAAAACACTCGATATCGTTTACAATAACTTTGATGACATAAAAACGAGCCTCCTCGAATTGCGAACTCATCTTTGATTGGTCCAGTTTTCGACTGCCCAGTTGCTAATTCTGACAACGGAATTTTACTCGGATTCGCACACCATTCCCAGATATTGCCAATCATTTGATATATTCCGTATTGATTTACTTCAAAAGATTTGACAGGTGCCGTCCCAAGAAAACCATCTTCTTGCGTATTTTCAAACGGAAAATTTCCTTGCCAAATATTACAATGATGTTGATTTCCTTTTAGCAACTCCTCTCCCCACGGATACAGAGCATCTTGTTTATTTCTAGCAACATATTCCCATTCTACTTCCGTTGGTAATCGTTTATTTGCCCACTTACAATATGCAATAGCATCATCATAAGAGACATGAACAACAGGATGATCCATTCTTTCTTTAATATCACTTGTCGGTCCTTCTGGATGCTTCCAGGAAGCTCCGGGTACGGTCAACCACCAAAACATTTTTCCGACGCTTTGGTAATCTTTTCTGTTTACCTCTGGAATCAGTAGATAAAAAACACTTGAGTTTCCAAATCGTTCGGCATCAGTCTGATATCCCGTTTCGTTAATAAAAGTTTGAAAGCATTTATTTGTCACACTTGTTTCATCCATATCGAAACAAGCGACTGTCATTAGCTGTACCGGCGTTTCAGCATCTTCAAAAAAACCATTTTCTAAGCTAGTATTGCCCATGACAAAGGTACCACTTGGAATCCGTTTCATTCTTATTTCCTCCAAATTCTAAGAGCTTGGGACAAAAGCATTCATTCGGGATCAGCGTGTTTAACAAAAAGAGAACCGACTTTTGTCCCAAATTCTTTTTTTAAATAGTGTCCTCGTAACCTAATCTAATAAATTCTTCTAGCGGTGCACCGACATCTTTCATTTTTTGAACTAATTTTTGATCTAATTGTTTTTGCAGTTCTCGATCTTTTATTGGCGAATCTTGCTCTGGATCTGTTTGATGATCAAAAATCAATGAGCCGATTTCGTAAGAATTGCTAAACGAAGTGTTCAAGGGAACTTTTAAACAGGGGAAACCATTAGTGAACGAATCCCCTTCATACAACGCTAGATTTTTTAATGAATTTTCTGGATAAAAACCTCTAATCACTGTTGGCATCAATGTATAATTGACTAAAGGCAGATTTTCTTTATTTGCGGAGGCTTTCATATAGGTATATCGTCCATCAAACAAATTAACATGTCCACCATTTGTGCCGAATAAAATACTTTGATGGGGAATCTTTTGCTGATTGATGAGACCGAATAATGAGCGACCATCCATATTTTCAAAGGCTTCAATTCCAAAATATTCTGCTAAGGTGGGCGGTAAATCAATCGTTTGACATAATCCATCAACTCTTTGACCATTTAATTCATGATGAGGTACATGCATAAAAAATGGGATGTGAACAATTTCTTCATACATAGGTGCAACATTTTTACCTAACCAGTTATGCTCCCCTAATAAGAAACCATGATCTGTGTTAACGATCAGTAATGTATCCTCCCACATTTCTTGCTCATCCATAAAATCTAAAACACGCCCTAAATGATAATCACACATACTGATTAACGCGGCATATTCTTTCTGCATTTCAGCAATATCCCCTTGATATTGAGCCTTATCTTCAGCTGATAAATGCTGGTAGACTGGCCAATACAGAATATCTTGTGTTTCTGTCAGGCGATAAAGATCTCGATATTTTTCTGGCACGAAAAATGGTTCATGAGGATCGAAACACTCTAGTTGTAAAAACCAGTCATCCTTCTCGTGATTTTTCTGTAAAAAATCTAACCCACGATCAATCACTTGAACGCTAGACATATCAGATTCCTGCTTTATTTGGCTACGATTGGCAAGATGTTGAATTCTTGAAATAGAATCTGCTGGTTTATTCAATGGTTGGGTATTATGATCTGCCCAATCACCCAACCTAGGAATCCAACGATCTCCTTCCTGACCTCGAAATCCTTCCCAAGATGAATAACGATTATGATACGTAGCGCCGCCATCTTCGAAATAATGAGAATGATCTGTAATTAGATGGGTATAGATATTTTCCTGATTTAATTTTTCAAAAACAGAATAATCAAACGCTTCTAATGGTCCCCAACAGCGATGTAAAAAATTATACTTTCCTGTATGCAATTCCCTTCTTGCTGGCATACAGGGCATACTTCCACCATAAAAATTGTCAAACGTTATACATTTTTCTCTAAGTCGATCGAAATTAGGCGCCTGGACCCAATTATTTCCATAGTTTGGTAAATAGGCTTTAGATAATGTATCAAACATAAGCATAATAGCTTTCATTTCTATCAACTCCCTTAGTTAGTCTGATGCTCTTTCCAAAAAACAAAAGTTAAAATAAATGCTACGATGAAGGCTGCAATGATCCCAATCAAACTCCCATAAAAGCCCATATCTAAACCATTTTCTGAAATACGATTTGGCAAAGCAAAAATCCCCATTCCACCTTGAGTATAGGTTTTAGATCCAGCAAATCCCATGATCGTCCCCCCCACTGCTCCAGCAATCAACGTACAATAAAATGGTATTTTTCTAGGTAGCGTAATACCGTAGATCGCGGGTTCTGAGATACCGAAAATACCCGTAATAAAACACGGTGCACACAATGACTTCACCTTCTTATCCTTGGTTTTCAGCATAACTCCCAATACTGCTCCCATCGTGGCGAATGGAACTGCAAACATTAACGCCATAACAGGATCATAACCAAACGATTGAATGTTCAATAACCCGATTGGAATAAAACCCCAATGCAAGCCAAACATTACTAAAACTTGCCACAAACCACCAATGACCGCACCTGCTAAAGGTGGACTTACATTATAGATCCAAAGAACTGCTGAACTCAGTAACGAACTAGCCCAAGTTGCAATTGGTCCAATCATGATAAAGGTCAGCGGAATCACAATGATTAAGGTGAAAAATGGCACAAAAAACATTTTAACCACATCGGGACACACTTTTTGTAGCCAGCTTTCTAACTTCGCCGCACAAAATGTCGCCAAAATGATTGGAATAACTGATTGGCCATAACTCATCATAAGTACTGGGATACCTAGAAACTTAAAGTAGACTGGCGCTTCAAATAGTGTTCCTTGAAACATAACAGAAGGTGCGGGAGTTCCAATCAAATTGGCTAAATTTGGATACAATAAAGCAGAGCCAATCACAATCCCTATAAGTGGGTTCAAATTGAATTTTTTTGCAGACGTATAACCTAAAGCTACTGGAAAAAAATAAAATAATGCATCGCCTACGGCCCATAATATTTGATAAGTCCCTGAATCTGGTGTAACAACACCTGTTACGAGTAAAACGGCAACAAGACCCTTGATCATTCCGGAAGCTGCTAAGATTCCCAAAATGGGAGTAAATACACTTGAAATAATATCAATCAACCGATTGAATAAACTTTCCTGCCCTTGATCATCCGCTTCTGTTTCTGTACCCAAGTGCGGATCCGCTTGCATTAGAGCTAACTCTGATAAAACATACTCATAAACCTGACTGACATGAGTACCAATAACAACCTGATACTGCCCCCCACTTTGCATGACCGTCACCACACCATCCAACTGATTGATCGCTTCAGTATCAGCTTTCTCTTCATCTTTCAATTTGAAACGCAACCGAGTTGCACAATGCGTGACACTTTTAACATTTTCCTTTTGACCAATAAGTTCAACAATCGTTTTAGCTAATGGTTCATAACTCATTTTGATTCCCTCCCAATCTAAAAGCTAAAAGAGCTCGTTTAGTCTTGATAGGAAAAAATACTTGAGGTGTTCTTTACCTCACTTATTTTTTATCTTTTTCCCGAAAGACTAGCTCTTGAAGCTAGACAACTCTATATGCTCATAAAATTTAAAAACCCTTCATCGGAAAGCGCTTCCCGTATTTATCATAACTATGGTAAGATAAAAAAGAAATACTTCATACAACCTTTGGGAAGGTTCCCAAGTTGTTGGGAAAGGATAAAACATGAGATTCCAGCAGCTTTTACAAAATAAAATCAACCATTTTAGCGAGACGGATAAGACGATTTGCGCTTATGTATACAACCACCAAGAGTTGATTCCTGAAATCAGTATTACAATATTAGCTGAAGCCAGTTATACATCTAAATCCTCCGTCTTAAGATTTGTGCAAAAATTAGGGTTTAAAGGGTTTAGTGAGTTTAAATATTTGATTGATTGGTACGGTGTGCAAGATAATTTAAAAAAGCCCCTTTCAATTGAGGATGTGTCAGAACATTTAAACAGTGTCTTTTCTACTATTGAAGAAAAGAGCTTAAGCAATTTTTTTGAATTATTAAGAAATACTCCTAGAATCTATCTTTTAGCGACTGGAACAGATCAACAAATTCAAGCTCAAAATTTTGCTCGCGCTTTTTTAAAGATGAATATTGTCTGCACCTTGATTCCTGGAAATAGTAATATAGAACTTGCTAGTATTGTTTTGGATAATATCAATAAAAATGATCTTATTATTGTTTTTTCTGGTTCAGGAAATAATGTACAAATCAATGAATTGCTCTCGATACCACTTTTGAAAAAAACACCTATTGTGTCGATCACTGTGACACAAAAAAATTGGTTACAGGAACATTCTGATCTAAATTTTTCGATTTTAAAAAAAGATGCTGAACTAATGATGGGCTTTTCTTCCGGATTTTGTCATTTGTTGATCGATTTTTTGGCGATTCGTTTCAGACTTTATATCGAAGATTTATTAATTGAACAATAGTTAACCGATCGTAATAGAGCTTTTCTTTTTAAATTAGAACATTTTGAAACCAAAAAAATCCAGTAACGTTCGTTTCAACGCTACCAGATTTTTTTAGACTAACATTACAAAATGATCGTCATAAACGCTATTGATTATTTTATAACTATTTTGCATTTAAGGCTGCCATCGTAATGTAATTATACGGCTGATTAAAATGAGGTAAAAAGAATAAGTCGAGTAGTTTCAATTCATCAATCGTCATGCTTTTTTGGATTGCAAGTGAGAATAAATGAATGCCCATTGAAATATCTGTACGCGAGGACATTTGTGCACCGACAATTCGACGAGTTTCTTTTTCATAAACGATTCGAATCGCAACTGAATCATTTTCTGTCATAAAGGCTGGCTTTTGTAAATCCGTATAGTCTGTATACAAAACGTCTATCCCGTATTTTTTGGCTGCTTCTAATGAAATTCCTGTTGAAACCATATTTAAACCAAAAATAGAAATCCCATTTGAGCCTTGGACTCCGATTGAAGCAAGAGTTGTTCCGCCAACAATATGACCAGCAACAATGCCCGTTCTGACTGCGTTGGTTGCTAAGGCAATATACGTTGTTTTCTCTAGTGCATTCGAATAAAGAGTAGCACAATCTCCTACAGCATAGACAGCAGGATCACTTGTTTGCTGATATTCATCAACAAGGTAAGCACCATTTTCAAACAATTCTAAATGATTTTTACCTAATTCATTGTTGGGTAAAAAGCCAATCGCATTAATCACTAAATCAACTGGATATTCCCCTTTATTTGTGACGATTGCTGCTACTTTTTTTAGCCCTTTATAAGCAGTAGCTATTTCATCAAAATGTAATTCAATTCCATTTTCAGATAAATTCAGATCCATTTCATCTGTAAAATCTGGATCATAATAACTTGATAAGGAACGTGGAGCGCCGTCAAAAAGTAATACGTCTTTCCCACGTCGTTTAATTGCCTCAGCGATTTCAACACCAATATAGCCGGCACCAATCACAGCAACTTTCCTAACTGAGTCCATTGCCACTAATTGATCTACGGCTTGTCCATCTTGAAACTTCTTTAAAAAATGGATATTTTCTAGATTATTTCCTGGTATCTGTGGCGTGATTGGAATCGATCCTGTCGCTAAAATCAATTTGTCATATTCTTTGCAGAATTGTCTGCCATCACTTGTCTTGCAAAATACTTGTTTCGCGTAAAAGTCAATTCGTTCAACTGCTGTATCTAAATAGACTTTTGCGCCCTTTTCTTCAAATTCTTCTTTATTCGTATAAAATAATTGTTCATATGATTCAATTTGTCGACCTACCCAAAGTGCTGTTCCGCAACCTAGGTAACTAAGATTGGAATTTTTATCAATCATCGTCACTTCTTGATCTGGGTAATTTTCTAATAATGCATTCGCTGCAGCAATTCCTGCATGGTTTGATCCAATGATAATTGTTTTTTTCATTTGGTACCTCCTTCTATTGAATAAAAAAGAGCCCAGCAAAAACTAAAGATTAGTTTATTTTGGGCTCTAAATGTAAATAAATGGCGAGAAAAAAGCAGACTACGCTATGCTTCGATCACATTGTTGCAAATTACTGTGAATTATGAAGAACAATATGATTCGATGTTGCACAACTTAAAGTATCTGAAAATTATTTTTATCCTAACCGTTTTTTTATTATGCTTGCGTGATTGGCAAGATATTTTCAACTTCTGAGTGTGGACGAGGGATTACATGAACTGATAATAATTCCCCTACACGTTGAGCTGCAGCTGCACCTGCGTCTGTAGCTGCTTTAACAGCACCTACATCACCACGTACCATAACGGTCACAATACCACCGCCAACTAATTCTTTTCCTACTAATGATACATTAGCCGCTTTGACCATTGCGTCTGCTGCCTCGATTGAACCGATTAATCCTTTTGTTTCGATCATTCCTAGTGCATCTGATTTCATTATAATTTCCTCCTAAGATTCTATATGTTATTTTTTGATCACGATTTTAGTATTGGGTGTTATCCCAAGTGCATTTGCTTCTTCTGTATCAATGTGACATTCCAAACCAGAGTTTTCAACGGCTCTAATTATGACATTGGATAAGCTGCCACCACGTTCTCCTGAAAACTCAATTGTTACTGCTTGGCCATCATGGACACCAAATCGAACGGCTTCTGCCGGCAACATGTGGATATGACGTTTGGCAACGACAACTCCTTCACTTATTTCCGCAGAACCTTTTGGCCCGATCAATGTGATATTCCCCGATCCAGCAAGATCTCCTGATAAACGTAACGGAGCTTTCACGCCCAGTTTAAATGAATCACTTTGTAAGATTTCTACTTGTGTTTGTTTTCTAACTGGACCTAAGATACGAACTTTTTCAATTGCACCTTTTGGTCCACAAATCATCACAGTTTCTTTACAAGCATATTGTCCAGGCTGAGAAAGATCTTTTAGCTTGGTCAATTGATACCCTTGACCAAATAATTTATCTACTTCTTGCTGAGATAAGTGAATATGACGGTTAGAAATCCCCACTGGAATCTGCTGATTATCCGTTAATTTTGTTGGTTGGATCTGATCTGTTGGAGCCAATTTTTCCAATAGTTTAGTTAGTAACTCTTCATAATTATCTATCTTGCTCACTTCTTTCTCTGTTAGTTCATACTTGCTAACACTTGGCGAACTACATTTGCTAGTGTCTCTACATCAACATCATTTGCAGACGCAGAAGCAATCGTTTGAGTCGACTGGGTTGAAACTGCTGTGCGTTCTTGTGCTTCTATCTTTTCACAAGTAAAGGTTGGATCGTCTTGAACTAAAGTGGTGACTTCTTTTAAGCCATAAGCAACTTTTTTGATGTTCAATAGATGTTTTGGTCCAACATTTTCAGAAACAGAGCTACCACCAAATGTTCCACAACCTAAGGTAAAGGAGATCGGTAAACCGGTGCTGATCCCTGTTCCTCCTTGGCTGCCACCCGTGTTAACTAAAATTCGTGAAGCTGGTTTAGCAGCAAATTTTAGGACAATATCACGATCATTAGTATGCAAACTCATGGTATGACCAATACCGTTTTGTAATAGTTCAATGCTTAAATCACACGCTTCTTCCCAATTGTTTACAACATAGAAAGCTAGAACGGTCGTTAATTTTTCAAACGACAATGGATAACCCGCACCTACACCGCCTTGTGGACCAATCAATACTTTAGTCCCTTCTGGAACGGTAATTCCTGCTGCTTTTGCAATGACTAATGCACTACGTCCTACAAATTTTGCATTCATAGCATAACCATTTTTAAATAGTAATTGGCAAACTTTTTCAGTTTCAGCCTCTGACATAAAGTAGCCGCCTTGCGCTTTCAATTCACGAACAACTTCATCTTTATTGATTTCTTCGCAGATGATCGATTGTTCAGAAGCACAAATAGTACCATTATCAAAGGTTTTTGAAGCTATGATTTTAGCTACTGCACTTTTCACATCCGCCGTTCTCTCGATATAAGCAGGTGAATTTCCAGCGCCCACACCTAAAGCTGGTTTGCCTGAACTGTACGCTGCTTTGACCATCCCTGGTCCACCAGTTGCAATAATCAAACTCACTTCATTTGCATGGAGTAATTCATTAGTGCCAGCCATCGTTGGAATCGATAAACAGCTGATAATTCCATCAGGTGCCCCTGCTGCTACTGCTGCCCGATTCAATAAATCTGCTGCTTTTTTGGTACAATTAACAGCTGTTGGATGTGGTGAGAACACAATAGCATTTCGTGATTTCAAGGCAATCATCGCTTTAAAAATAACTGTAGAAGTTGGATTAGTTGAAGGAATAATCCCTAAGACTAAGCCCACTGGTTCGGCAACATCGAAGGTACCTTTTTCCATATTTTCTGCTATGATCCCAACTGTTTTTTTATTTTTAATTTCTTCATATAGTAATTGTGAGGCTGCATGGTTTTTATAGGTTTTATCTAACACTTTTCCAAAGCCTGTTTCTTCTACTGCTCGTTCAGCTAGACCTACAGCATACTTACTTGCAGCATTTTTCATATTTTGTAAAATTTGGTCAATTTGTTCTTCTGAAAAAGTAGCGATTTGATCTGCTGCAACTTTTCCTTTACGAGTCAAATCACGTGCTTCTTGAACAGAACGTAAGTCTTTATCGAACATTTCCATGTGGATTCCTCTATTCATTTATTATTAAACTGTCACTCAGCGCTTTTACCAGTTTTTCTTTATTTGTACGATGGATGTTTTTTTGTGGAATGCTAAAATTGGGTTGTTCTTTTGCCAATTTTCTCAGCTCAGTGACTTTCATTTCCTGCAATTTTTGAATTAGTGTTTCTTTCGGATCGATTTCCACTGTTTCAGGACCTTCTGCTAGTTCGATCTGTTCTACGATCACCGGCTCTTCGGGTTGGCTCTCTATGGGTTCAGGTTTTCCCGCTTGATCGATAAACGCTTCAGCTGCAATATCCGGTCGTGGAATGACATGTGAAGCAGTTAAAAGTCCTGCGCCTAACCGTTGAACACTTACAACAGCGGCTTGGATAGCTGTTTCAACTGCTGCAACATCCCCTGTGATAATCACGGTATTTAATCCACCACCAACTTGCTTTTTCCCTATACAGTGAACTTCAGAAGATTTTAGCATTGTATCTGTCGCTTCGATCATTGCCAATAATCCTTTGGTTTCAATCATGCCAATCGCTTGATTCATTTGCTAGCCCCCTTGTTTCAATTTTCCAGATAAAATAGTGGCTTTGCTTGGAGTAGACCACTTAATAGTAGACGCTTTTGGAACGAAAATTATATCGCCTTGGCTGGCATCAAATGTTATATCATCGATTGTTACTTGAAGCCCACCCTTAACTACGTAATTTACTGACTCCGGCATATCTTCTTCACAAAAGTGACTATGATCAATTTCTAAGATCCCTAGCTGAAAATGACTTTCTTCTGATAGTAAAATTTCCTGATAACTCACACCTTCATTCCCAGCTCTTAAGGGTGAGAGTTTCACTGTGGAACCTCGGATGATTTTTAAGCCGCTTGCATGCTTTTGATACTCAAATGGAGCCTCAGCCAAACCAGACATACCTGCTTCGCTTAAAAGATTTTTTAACAAGGTCACTAAATATTCTTTGGTAATATTCTGTGTGTCAGATAAATCATTAAATTTTTCTGACAACCCTTTTTTGAAGGGCATATGATATTCGTCCGCTAAGTCTCTAGCTGAAGGTGTGATAATCGTGTCATTATCGATCAAGATGACTTGATCGCCTTTGCTCTTTAGCGTTTCGACATCTTCTGCACAAATTAGCTTTTTCATTTTGTCTCACTTTCTTTAGACAGATTCACAACTCTCATCAATGATTCCAACAACTGCAGCATCTACAGGAATAGAATCATCTTCTAACATACGTCTGGCGGCTGTCCCTGTGGCAACGATGACCCGATCCCCAATTCCGGCACCGATCACATCACAAACAATCATTCGTTCGCCATCTCGTGAACCACCAGAAACTTCTGCTAGCATTAATTTTAATCCGTTTAGTTTTTCTGATTTTCGCGTCGCCCAAATCGTATCCATTAGTTTAGCAGTTACCATAAGCGATCATGTTCCTTTTTCTTGATCTCATCCATTGCAGCGGTAACCGATGCTGTATCGCCAAAAATTGCCAATAAAATCATATTTTGAGGACAACTTCCGCGAATATCTTCTACCGTTACACCGACTGCTTTTTCTGCAATGTCGGCAGCACAGACCATTTCGATGAGTTTCCCTTGAACTAACCCAACCGCATCGGGAATCCCTAAACTATCTTTTGAGCCTTTTCGACGATTTAAAATAGCCAATGTTCCTTCACCGGGCGACTTAATAATCCGACAATCCATTTTGCTTCCTCCTTATTTTAAAAGCGTAGCGGGCTCGTCCAGTCTCGACAGGAAAATAGGAAAAATCGATTGAGACGCTTTTTGTCTCACTCTATTTTTATCTTTTTTCCGAGAGACTAACCCGTGAAGCTAGATAACACTAAAAGCGGAACAAATCGCTTAATCCTGTAGAAAATTAGGAAATTGGCATTGAAACTCTCTTCGTTTCACTGACAATTTATCTATTTTCCTAAGGATTGATTTGTGCAGCTAGATATTGTAACAACGTTCCGTTCCGCTTCACCTTATAAAAAATGAGGAAATTGGCATTGAAACGTTTTTTGTTTCACTGACGATTCATCTATTTTCATAAGGATTGATTTGTATAGCTAGCTAAGTTAAGACTTGATCCGTGCAACTCAAAGCAATGCCTAACGGTGTAACAAACATTGGATTTGTTGGTTTGTATGTTGGGATTCCAGTCACTTTTTCTATAATTGTTTCAATATTTTTAAGACAAGCAGTACCACCTACCAAATAGATACCTTCGACGTTATAGCCTTGTGTCTGCTGAATAATAATTGAAGAAATTTTTTCGATCACAGGTTTCAAAACGGTCAACAATTCATCATGGTTCTTCTGATTTCGCTTATATTTTTCTGCTGCTTCAAAGCTAAATTTATAAGCGCCAGCAATTACCAGAGACAAATGTGTACCGCCAGTCGCTTCATCAGCTACTTTAATAACTTGACCATTTTCCAAGATAGAAATCCCTGTAGTTCCACCACCAATATCGACTACTGCCCCATCAGTAACGTTGAGCAATTGGTTGGCTGCTGTCGGTTCATCTAATAGATTGGTCAATTCAAAACCAGCACTCTGAACCACATTTTTGATTGCACCGCCATCTAATTCATCTGTTCCAGGTGGTAATGACGCTGCCGCATAAATTAGTTCCGTACCTAATTTTTGTTCCAGTTCTTCTTTAAGTTCTCGAACAAGTTCAACTGCACCAATATAATCAACGACCATACCGTCTCGAACAACATCCGCATAACGATAAGCGCCTGCCACAGGTTGATAGTTTTCATCTAAAATAGCTAGCACAACACAAGCGGTTCCTAAATCGACTCCAGTATAGTAGGTTTTTGAAAGATGTTTTTTGGGTTTTTTGATCACTTTTTCAAAATCTGCAACAAACTGATTACATACTTCCATTGATTGTCTTTTCATTCGTTTCTCCTGCTAGTTGTTTCTTTAGTTCAATTATTTTAATCGTTGCTTTAATAAGTATCTGACGATATTGAGGGTATTCTGCTTGAATCAAATGAATGATGCCGCATACTTTTTTTAGCTTGATCAGTAATGAACCTTGTTCGCTGAAAATATGCACAGCTTCCAATTGAAATTCTTCTATTTCAGCCAAGCTAGTCTCTTCATCAGAACTACTTTGTCCTAAAGCTTGGGTCAATGTTTTTTCTATGTCGAAGAGCCTTTGACTTATGCTCAACTGCAGATCCATAGCTAAAAGTGCCGCTTCTAAAAGTTCTGAAGATAATACTTCTTTATACCCATCTAAGGTTGTTAATTGCTTTAGTGTTTCACCTTTTTGCTGCATTTGCGCTTCAGATAGAATTGGAATTTTATTATCTAAAAGAAATTGCTTTGCTCCGGGTGTTAACCGTAATTGATTATTTAAATAAAATTGTGTAAAAGCCTCTTTTCCAAATTTCGTTCGAAGCTCACTTTCTGTCACAAAATGCATTAATAACCACCTCTTAGCAACCTCTTATATAGTTGTTCTAACTCTTGTAGGTTCGGTTTTCGTGGATTTGTAATCGTACATTTATCATCCATCGCTTTTACGGCCATTTCTGGAATCGCTGCTAAAAATTCTTCTGAATCAATCCCATAGTCTGTAATTAAACTTGAAATGCCTAATTGTTTCAATTGTCGGTTCAATCCGTTGATCATAGCATGAACTGTTGCTTTGGGTGTTCCAGCTTGAAAGCCTAAAATATTCGCAATTCTTTGATAGGTTGCTAAACTAGGCTTTTCTTTTTCTAATTCTAACCCTGCATTGTAGCGAATAACATGTGGTAATAACAGTGCATTTGCTCGACCATGCGGAATATGAAACGTTCCACCTAAGGCGTGAGCTAAGCTATGACAAATTCCTAATGAAGCCTCACTAAAAGCAATTCCAGCTAAACAAGATGCATTATGGACTTGTTCCCGAAGCGCTAAATTTTCCCCGTCGTTCACGACAGCAACTAAGTCTTTCCATATGATTTTTAAAGCTTTTTCACTGGCAGCATCTGTAAAATCAGTCGCATCCGTTGACGCTAAAGCCTCCATGCAATGAGTAAAAACATCGATTCCAGTATCAGCTGTTACACTTTTTGGTACACTCACAATCAATGTCGGATCTAAAATTGCTAAATCTGGGATCATTTGATCATTTACTAGTGCATATTTACTTTGATTTTTTGGATCAGAAATCACAGCAAAAGAGGTTACTTCACTACCTGTTCCACTTGTTGTAGGAACACAAATGAGCTGCATTGAAGTATTCTTTTCCGCTATTGTGTAAATATGACGAATAACTTTGGCTGCATCCATTGCTGAACCACCGCCTAAGGCAATTAGTCCATCTGGCTTTAATTTAATTGCCGCCATTAAACCTTTTGTAACAACTTCAATCGTCGGATCAGGTATGATCTCTGAAAAAATACTGCAGCAAACATTTTTTTCTTGTAATGACTGACTAATTTTCTCAGCAATTCCATTTTCTTCCATAAATGGATCGCACACAATTAAGACTCGTTTAAGTGAAAGAGTTTGAATCGTCGCTAATGCATCTACTCCTGTTATAATTTTTGCTGCCATTTTGAACTGTTTTAACATATACACTCCTCCTTTCACCTAATTTCTTCAACAAACCCCTGAATTTCTTCTTTGTCTAAATGAAGGAAAAATTGTCGTTCTGTACAGCCAATTTCCTCTAAACTATTTTTTGCAGTTATTTCTTCACTCATCTTCTGTTCCTTCGTTTCAAAAACCGCAACACCGATCACTGGCACTCGTTGCGCCTGAGCAAAGTTAGGTGGATAGCTTTTTTTCATACTAGGAATGGGCACCAAAAAAAGAACTTTACTAGCTTTTTGCTGCAATGAAATAATATGCTTGTGCATCCACGGACTTTCTAAATAGGAACTTGGAACAATAATCGTTTGCTCAGTAAACAAGATATTAGCCACTTTGCGTATCGGCTGGCTTGATTGTTCAATAGCTTGTGCGATGATATTCGTATGTCGAGGATTCGGTCCAATAATTAAAATACGTTTCTTCATGTTTTGCTCACCGGCACGATGTCATAGTTTAATTTTTCTTTTAAAATCGTTACGACAGCTTTCAAGGCAACTTCTACGCTTTGAACATCACCACTAACCAAAACAGATCCTGTAAATCGATCTAGGAAATCAACTTCGACACCCGCACTTTTCCCCGCTACATCGGCAGCAATAATAGCTGCTTCCACCGGTGAAATCGTTAAAATACCGATAGCTCCTTGTGCTTCGATTCCTAATGATTCGTATACTTCTGGAATCGGTGCCGCAATCACATGTGCTAAAGTCACTTGTTTACCTGGAACAGATTCTTCAATGACTCGTCTTGGAGCGTCTTCTTCCATTTTCACGACACATCCTTTCTAATGACGGACAACTCGAACTGGGAACTCATATTCTTTGATCCAGCCTTCAATCTGATCTAACTCTTCATCAGATAATGAAGGATCACCAGCTACCGGATATTCCATCCCTAACTGTCCGTATTTATTGACCCCGAGTTTATGATAAGGAAGTAAATCAATTCCTAGAAAGTTTGGATAGTCTTTGTATGGAAGTAAAAAATCAATAATTTGTTGAATCTCTTTACGACTATCATTAATCATTTTCAACATTGGCATCCGGATTTGAACTTGATGTCCGGCTTCTAAAACCTCTTTCAGGTTTTCTAGAATTTTTTCATTACTAATACCTGTTAGTTCATTGTGGCGAACAGAATTCATATGTTTTAAATCAAATAAAAACAAGTTGACGTATTCGGCTATTTTCATTAGTCGATCCATTCTTGAATGACCACAGGTTTCAATCGCTGTATTGATTCCATCTGCACGGCAAGCTTGCAATAAAGCTAATGCGGCTTCCGGTTGAGCTGTACATTCACCGCCACTAAGCGTAACGCCGCCGCCAGATTGTTCATAAAAAGCATCATCTTCATGAATCACTTCCATCAATTCAGAAATGGTTTTGATCTCACCTGTAATATTCAAAGCCTTCATCGGACAGACATCAACGCAGGCGCGACAACCGTTACAGGCTATGTCGCGTCGTACTTGATGATGATCATTTTCATCCATGTAATGAATACCCATCGGACACACATCGATGCACGCACGACAATCACTACAGACGCTTTCTTTGTACATTACTTCGAATTTCCGTTCAAGTCCTTCTGGATTGGCACACCATTGGCATCTCAGTGGACAGCCTTTGAAAAAAACGATCGTACGAATCCCAGGACCATCGTATAAACTATATTTTTGTACATTAAAGATCATCGCTTGCCGTTCAATTGTCGTTGTGTTTTGAGTATTCATTTCTTCATCTCCTGCTATTAAAACTTCGTTAACATTGTTCGGCTGATGATTTCATCTTGAACATCCTTACATAACTCAACGAAGAACGCACTGTATCCTGCTACCCTAACGATTAAATCACGGTATTCTTCTGGATGTCTTTGAGCTGCTAACATTGTTTCATTATCTAAATAGTTAAATTGCATTTCACCATTACCTAAAATGCTGGCTGTTTTTAATAAAGTGATCAAACTTTCTTCACCTTCAGGAGTATTTAATAAACCTGACATGATCTTGAAGTTATGCACCATTCCCATGTTCATTGTGTCGTTCGCCATTTTAGAAATAGATTTCACAATTGCTGTCGGTCCTTTAAAGTCCGCTCCTTGTGATGGGCTAATACCATCAGACAACGGAATCCAAGCTTTACGACCATTTGCCGAAGCACCAGTCATTTGGCCTAGAGGTGTGTTATTTGAAATCGATAATGTTCCATGACATAGTTCTGAATACAACGTTTTGTATTGACGGTGTTCTGCTTCTGTAAAGTGAATCAATTCCGCTGCAATTAAATCTGCGTAATCATCATCATTGCCATATTTTGGTGCATTTAAGCAATCGGTACGAATTTGCTCATAGCCAACAAAATCAGCTTTCAAGGCACGGTTTAATTCTTCTAGTGTATATTTTTTGTCATCGAAAACTAGTTTTTTGATAGCCGCCATTGAATCCGCATAAGTCGCTAATCCAGACCAAACAACACCTGGTCCAAAGTTATACATTGCGCCACCTTCGGAAACATCTTTACCATTTTCCATACATCCTTCGTACATCAATGACATTAATGGCTTCGGTGCTAAATCGCGATGAACTCGTTGCGTAATGACCGTAGCAACGGATGACCATTTTGTAATATATTTGATTTGCCCTTTAACGGCTTCCTCAAATTGTTCGTATGTGGTAAATTGAGAAATATCCCCCATATCTGGACAAACTTCTTTGCCGTACCATAACGGTACACCACGATTTAAAACAAGTTCGATACAGATCGGCCATTGTGTATAAGCTGTTGAAGTCCACTGATATAAGCGGCCTGCTTTTTGCGGTTCAACACAGCCCATTAAACAATAATCACGGGCATCTTCGATTGACACCCCTTTTGCTAGCATCATTTTGATATGTGTATCATCAAAGTGACAAGCTGGGAAACCGATCCCTGCACGAACAACGTCTACAATTTTCTTCAAATATTCACGTGGTGAGCGATTATGGATTCGACAAGCTAATGATGGTTGATAAACTTTGACATGACGAACTGCATCCATTAATAAGTAAGTTAGTTCATTTGTAGCATCGTGTCCTTCACGGGTCACGCCACCAACACACATGTTAACAAATGGTTGATAGCCAGCGAAGAATTTAGAACCGCCTTCACTTGTGATCCACATCATTTCAGACATTTTAATCAACATACAACCCGCTAATTCAAATGCTTCAAATTCATTCATTTTACCTTTATCTAAATCATTTTTGAAAAATGGGTACATATATTGATCCACACGGCCAATTGACATCCCAGTTTGATTTTCCTCTACAACAAGTAATGATTCAATTGTCCAAACTGCCTGAATCGCTTCCCAGAAAGTTTCTGGTTTGTGTGCTGGAACTTTTGCATTTATTTCAGAAATTTTTTGTAATTCAGCTTTACGTTTAGGATTTGTTTCTTGTTGCGCTAATTGTGCTGCGTATTCAGACATTCGACGGGCATAAATCATGACACCTTCAGTTGTATCGATCAATGATTTATAGAAATAAATTTTTTGAATGTCATCAGGATTTTGATAGTCTAAGTTTGCTAAATGTTCTTGCGCTTCTTTTTGAATATCCAACATGCCTTTTTTCATTAAAATAACATCATAGCCTGGATTAGAATCGCCACCACCATTTAATTGATGGTATGAACAATCGGAAACAAATGACTCCCCAGATAATTCCCAAACCCCTGCTTCGCGGAATTGATCTTCGCAATATTCATCAATTGATCTGCCCTTCCAAAATGGAAATAGCTCTTCGCGCATAATCCGTTTATCTTCATCGGAAATATAGAACGGATCTTGGGGGCGACTTGAAATCGTATCGATTTCCTCTTCCATCCAACGCCAAGCGATGTCTGGAGAAAAAGCGCCTGCTCGTGGTGCGCCATTGGGTGCTCCTACGATCAATTCATTATCTTGAATAACTAAGGGAGCTGTTTCACAACATCGTTTAAATGATTTTGCTCTTAAAACATTTTTGGGCATTCCTGGATTTTCTTTGGCAAGTTCAGTGATTACTCTTGCACGATGCGTTGTGATCGTCGGTTTTTGTTTTAAATAATTTGCCTTTAAAGCTTCTAAACGACCCGTAATCCCATTGGGAATTGCCGATTCATTGTCAGAAGCAAAGCCACCACTTGTCGAACTAGTTTCTGTTGTATCATCTGCAACGGTTGCAAACATTTTCATCAAGGCACTACGTTCTTCTGAACTTAGTTCTTTGGTTGCTTCGGCTAATTTTGCCGAAAATTCTTTAATATCCATTTTATTCCCTCACTTTACAACAAATTATTTTTCCATTATTTTTTTTAAGATTTTTTCTAATACTTCTGTATCCAAGCCGTTTTTGGGCTCTGTTGTCTTATCTTCTACGATCGAATCCATTGGATAGCTGATTTCTCGAACATACGTCAAATCTTTTGCAGAAATGTTTTTGGCACTAATCCCGCGTCCTGTGGTAAAGCCACCAAGAATAATTGATACCGGTAAAGTCGAATTCAATCCCAAACTTGCCGTACTCGCCGGTGCATTCACAATCATGCGTCCTACAGGTTTTTTTAAGGCAAATTCTTTCAAAACTGACTTGTTTTGCGAATGAATTGCTAGTGTATGTCCGTTATTTTTTTCTTTTAATAATCGGATCGATTTTTCACAGGCATGCATCCAATCTGGTTCTAAGTAAAAAGCCAAAACTGGACACTTCATCTCATTTGCAAAGGGATCTTCGTCATACATATAATGTTGCTCTGAAACCAAGACTTTCGTCGATGGGGCTACATTGATTTTTGCTGCGTTAGCTAACCAAAGAGCATTTTTTCCAATACAAGCTGGATTGATTTGATTATTTTCTGGTTGTAGCAACTCTAGTAAATTGTGTTCTTCTTCTTTTGACAAGAAATGCGCACCTTGTTGCAACAACAAGTCTTTAACTTCAGATGCAATGACTCCTTCTGCTATTAAATATTGTTCTGTCGCTGGTAATAACCCGCAGTCATATGCACGACTTGTTATAATTGCTTCAACTGCTTGTTTTACATTTGCTGAACGTTCAATAAAAACTGGTGTTGCACCTGATCCGCCATAAATGATCGGCCGTTGGTAATTGGCTGCGTTGATATAGTTTTGATTACCAATAGCTAAAATCATTGAAATGTCTGGACTGGCTAGGATCTCGTTTACACCATTTTCTGTTAATGAACTGATACAGCCTAAGTAGCCTTTAGGCAACCCATTCTTCTCGCAAATTTCTTTCACTTTTTGAAAAACTAGCTGAGTTGTTTTTTGGGCTTTAGCATGAGGGATCAGGAGCATCGCATTGCCTGATTTTATGCCGATCGTTAGACTATAGATAACATTTAATGCCGCATTTTCTGCTGGTAATAGAACTGGAATTACCCCAAATGGTACGCCAACTTGTAGAACATTCCCCGCTGAATCTTCTACGATATTTCCAACACAAAGCTGCGGCTCCAACTCATTAGATAACGCTTCCAAAAACTCTGCTGTCAGTAGCTCTTTATCTTTGTAGCAGCCCATATTGGTTTCTTCGACCTCAGCTGCTAAAAAATGGCTAATTTCTGGTTTAATTTTCTCAAGTAGTTGTTTTATAATAGCATCAAGATTTTTTTGCTCGTAGTCTTTCACTAATTGTTGTGCATCACGTGCCGTTTCAACTAAAATACGAGCCTCTTGAATTGATAATAGATCTTCGTCTACATATTGCATCTACTATGCATCTCCCTCCTCAACAGGTAAAAGATTACTTAATTGATAACGGTCAATCATTTTATTTAAATCGCCGTGAGGACTTGCAATCACGACTGAGCTGTAAACTTTCGCACCGAGCTTTTCAACAGCGGTAATGCCTGCTTCAACAGCCGACTGACATGCAGCAACATCTCCTTGCACGATCACAGAAATGTATCCTGAGGCAACATTTTCATACCCAACCAATTCAACATTTGCAGCCTTGCACATTGCATCACAAGCCTCTAAAACAAAAACTAAGCCAAATGTTTCGATTGCACCAATTGCTTCATAGGTCTTCACTCATCTTCCTCCTTATATTAGCTATCAATATCATGAACTGAAACAATATCACCAACATATGAAATTGGTCGTGGCATCACATTTTGTGCTGTTAAATTACCAATCTCTGCTGCCGCTTTGGCCCCCGCTGCAACAGATGCTTCAACCGCTGCAATGTCTCCTTTGATCATGATCGTTACTAGAGTAGAACCAATATTTTCATAAGAAATCAGTTCAACATTTGCAGCTTTCAACATTTCATCAGCAGCCTTTAGCGCTGGAACTAACCCTGTTGTTTCGACTAAACCTAAAGCTTCTTCGCCACGATATCTCAATGTGTTCCCTCCTTACACTAAACGATATTTTTTATCAACATATTTATCGACGGTTGCTCTACCTTCATCGGTAATTCTGTAGTAAATGACTAATTTATCATGCTCATCCAAATCATAAGTTGCTAACTCAACCATTCCGTTAGCTTCTAGTGCCATCATATGTTCTAGATACATCGCTTCGTTAAATTGTTTTTCTTGCCCATATTGAGGGGCTAATTCCGCCATAATCTGAGCAACATCTATTTCTCTTTGGTCATACATTTGGTTTAAAACAGCAGTTCTACTAGGTAAAAGCATCTTATGCATCCCCCTTTTTAAGTAAATCTAACGGGTTCATTGTAACTAGAATTGCACCGATCACAATAATAATCGAGCCCATCACCATTGTTGGTGTCAGCGTTTGACCTAAGAAAATGACACTAAATAGGACACCCCAGAATGCATAGGTTACATTCAATGACATTCCGATCGCCGTTCCCACCATCGCATTAGCCTTGTACCAAGTTAAGAAGGAAACAGCTGCACTTAATCCAGATAACACTAACCATAAAACAGGCGTTACTGCTGCAAGTGTTCCAAATAATAAGTTAAAAGCACCAACTGCTGGTACGACAATAATCAAAACAACCAAACCAGAAATCAATTGACGTAAGTTTACTGCTACATCGGTATCAATCATTGCACCACCAAAACTTGAAAATACACCTTCTAATCCCCAAGCAATTGCAGCTATCAACGCACAGATGATTCCTAGCGTAAAGTTAGGAGCTCCCTCTGGTTTTACCATATTAATCGTAATTGCTCCAGCTACGACTATCACCATTCCTAGAACAATTCGGGCAGTTGGTTTCTGCTTTAAGAAAATCCAAGAAAACAAAGCCCCAAACAAACTACAAGTTGCTGAAATAGGAATGGCATAAGCGCCAGCCATTGCTAACCCGACAAGATAAGCCCCATTCGCAATCGGTCCACCTAATAGAAATCCTATGACTAATAATTTCCCAGGCTTTGTATGCAAGGTTCTCATCAATTCTTTTAATCTACCTTGTTTTGCGTTATAAAATAAAAGTAAAATTCCTGCAAAAAAATCATTTAACCCAGAACAAACAAAAGGTGCCGCCAAGAACCCCGCTGCACTAACTAATGGATCATAACCACTAGCTACAACAACTAATGTTGAATAAATGCCATACGTGATACCAGAAATAATCCCATTACTGATTCCTTTCACTCGGAAGCCTTTTTTTGCTTGATCCATCTTAACGTCTGCATTGGTACAAGAAATATTTTTTCCGCTTTCCATATTTACTTCTCCTCAATCGTTATTTTCAATTATCTATTTGGTAAAATATTTTCAACTTCACTATGTGGACGTGGAATAACGTGTACAGATAATAACTCGCCAACACGTTCAGCTGCCGCAGCACCTGCATCGGTTGCAGCTTTGACCGCACCAACATCTCCTCTGACCATAACAGTGACAATACCGCCACCGACAAATTCTTTTCCAATTAGTGAAACATTGGCAGCTTTGACCATTGCATCTGCTGCTTCGATCGATCCAATCATTCCTCTTGTTTCTACCATTCCTAATGCATCATGTTTCATGTTTTTCTTCCTCTCATTTTCAAATTAAAAAACGCTTTCTTTTTGACAAAACCATCGTATCAGATGACCTTAAGGGCGTAGTCAATCTATTTTTTCAATTCTTTTCTGTGTATAACACAGATCAATCTGTACTAACACAAGACATATTCTCATTTAGTTGCTCTAATTAAGAATAATATTGGAGATCGTTGCGATAACATTTATTTAAACAGAAGTGAGAATTATTCTTATTCTAATTCGTTGCTTTAATAACTGTATGTGCACTAGTACACCTCATGATCATTTTTTCACATGAAGTGTCCCAACCCGAACTTTAAATGCGTCTATATTTCCGATGATTTTCAATTTCTATTAAAATTCAATAACGTAAACAATAGACAGAAAGGCTATTATTATAGTCACATAACTCTATATTTAATAACAAAAATAAAAGGTTACCCCATAGGGCAACCTTTTGAAAATTTATTCACAATAAAAAGGAACGACAGTCTTTCGCACTTCAGACTACTGTTCCTTTTCACTCTCACACCCTAATTTTTTCTGCTGGAATCAACAACTCAACCACAAAATTATCGACATTCATTGTTGACCAGTAATCAATGACATAGCGTTGATAGACTTCATTTTTGCATTGATAATTATTTTCTTTTGCCCAGGCTTGCATCTTTTTGTATTGTTGTGCCAAGTTAGCCAAATTTCCAATATGATAACTGGATAAAAACATTTGCCCACCTATGTTCCGTCTTGGCATCTTAGGATTTGGTACACCAATCGGTTTTTGCATGATCATCATTTTTGAACATTGAAAATCACCTGCTTCACAATCCTCAAATCGAAGAATGACCGGTCCAGTAATCGCACAGTTTTGTTCTTCTAAATAGTTTACCCAAGGAATATTGATCACAGCATCCATATAGTTATGGCAAAACTCTTGCTCTAAAAATACATAGTTTTCCTGCTCAAAATATTTAACGTTCACACTCTGTAATTTGTTTTCACTGGCTAAAGTGCCTTCTCTAATCAAACCTAGCCAATCTGAAACAGCGGTATAGCTATTACGGATTCTTCGTTCTTCAAGCTTTAATTCCTCTAATTTCGTTAAGAATATATTTTCTTGAAAGAAATAGTCCCCTGAATGTTGAACCCCTTTCATTTCCTGTAGCTTAAAACCCATTTGTTTGTAATATTTGATTACAGGAATACTGTTCATTGTTTCTTCTGTGTAATACCGATAACTATTTTCCTCACTTACATGATCTGGTTTCAATAATCCTAATTGCTCATAAAAACGTAATGTTTTGCGGGAAACATTACATAATTTGGCAACTTCACCAATTGAGTACATTTGATTAGTCTTTTTACATATTTTTGTATTATTCATTAGACATCTCCATTACTCGCAGCCACTTATATTATTGATAATCTCTGCACAATTGTCAAGTGAATATCTGAGATATCTATATTTTAGTGCATTTTAAATAACAATCGGAATGTTATGATACGCTATCATTTTCTTTCATAACTATTGATGCAGGATTTTTTATTTTTTCTTGTAGAAAAGCACCTAAGAAAAAACGATTAACAAAGAAGCGGACATGTGTGATAAAACAAGTATAATTCACTGAATTGTATCGATTTCTTGGCGAAATGAGTATCAAAACATGTTTACGATTGTAGCGACTAACTTAGCCTTTTTCACCCCATCCTGATCTTCATTTTTGTCTGGCTGAGCAGTGATTCAATAAATGGAACTCCTAAATACTTTTTCGTTCGTAGTCTCTGTTATTTATTTATTCATAGCTTAAATCTATTTTTAAAAATTAGTTTTGTAAATTGATATAGTTATCTAAAATAAGTCATGGTATAATCATTTTGTAATAAAATTATATCTTGAAAAGAGGAATTGAAAAAATGAAAAATGTGGTTGGTAAATTTGTCAAAGTTCTTTGCATTATTGTAATTATTTTAGACATTATTGGTAGTGTCGCTTTATTTTACGCAATGAACAAATATGATGCTGTAGGAATTTTTATTAGTAATTGGCAAAATAATCTGTTTAATCTATCGAATTCAGATGCCAGAGCGATGAATTCGATGATCCTATTTCTAGTTGTACCAATTGTTATATTACTCCTTTTACCCAAAAAAGAAAAAGTTAGTACGGGAGTGTAATTAGGTGAAAAAAATATCGATTGCTTTATCTCTATTAGCTGCGTTAGTTTTACTTGGCGCTTGCGGTCAGTCTGAAAAGAGCAAAAATGAAGAACTAACTAAACAAGCGGAAACCGTTTTAAAAGGAAAAGTCGAAATTCCTGAAACATATTTTAAAACAAAAGAACAAGTGACTGCTGAATTTGATTCTGTCGGACTAAAACCAAAATTCGTCGTTGCCAATTTTGATGATGCTGCACAATACAATAAGCGATTCCTAAGAAAAGATGAGTGTGATCAAATCTCTAGTGACCAAGGTGCTGTTACTTATTATGATACGAAAGCAGTTGGTGATAAGCATGGCTTTTACGCAGATAAAGGAGCAACTATCATCGTCGGTTAATCGGATCACGACTACGATGGAACGCAAAATAAAGAAAGTACAACGGAGGAATCTACTTCCTCTTCCAGTAAGAAAAACAATGAAGTCGTTACCTCTCAAGAATCAGAGTCACTGGCTTTTGAAGCTAAAGATGTGTCAGACGAAACGATAAAATCAATAAAAACGTATGAAGATTATTTAAATATGTACTAAGCAATCATCAATAACTATTTCTCCGATTATGAAAGTATGATAAAGGATACGATTTTATATAATCAAACCTCGTTTGACGAACAAAGAAAGCAATTTGAAAAATATGGCAATAAACGCCTATTTGGTAAGGATTCTTTAGTTGACTTTTTAATTGACTATCGAGACAGTCTGAAGGAGATTACTGATAATTTAGCAAAGACTTTACAATAAACAATCGGAGAGAAAAAAATTTCTTGCTAGAAAATCATACTATCTAATTGGAAAACATTTATCAATTAAATACAGGGCTTTTTTTGAAACTAATGAATAACTTGATAGTTCTTCAAAAAGTAGTGAGATCAGAGAAAGTTAATTTTTTTACTATTCTGAAGCTAAGAAGAGGTTTACAAAATTTGTACTTTCCATTTTGAATTTCTGCATTTTCTTCTAAACTACTCCTTTTACTACCAGCATTATTAAGATTTTATGCGCATGAGACTAGGAATAACTTGAAGAGTTATATCCCAACCTCATGCGCATTCTTTATTTAACACCCAAAAAGAAACAGCAAAAACTTTTCGGCTCTTCTATAATTGGATAATGAGAGTCTGATTCCATATTTTTTAAACAAAAAATGATTGCTCGTTGTTTTTCGATTACCTTGCAGCACTTTTCATGAAATAGTTAAGCTCATTTCCGTTTAATGTTTAACAAAAGAGTGAATATTAGAAGCAACGGCTAAACTTTCAATATAATCATATACTGATTCTTCATTATACCCTTCCCTAATTAAGGCAGATGCTATTAGTGAATACTCATTCACCAAATTCGTTTGAAAAATGCTACTATCATCTGTATTAATGGATATAGGAAGATTAAATACTCTAGTTTCATTATTATCTTCTATATGTTTACGATTTAGATTCAGTGAAGGTAGCTTGATATACTGATCAACATAAGAAATTTTTTTATTTGATGTTGGGTTTGATTCAATAAAGACTCTCATCTTCAATACTTTTCTTTTAATTATTTGTTGCACGTTCTCCAGACAGTGAATAAAAACAGGAGTGACCACCATCCCTATAGACTGATCAAATTTATTTCTAAACGCTTCAGAAAATGAATAGTTCAAAAATAAATTCCTTGCCTTGTCATTCATAAAGGCTGATTCATGCCATTGATTTTTATAATTCAGCTTGTATTCAAATTGACGGCACACTTTCTTATAAGACATCTGCTCATTATATTCTATATGTGCATCTGGGCAATCTCCTCTTAAAAAATAAAAATTAAAATAGTCGGCAAATGATACCAGGTTACTTTGATCAAATAGTAAATGATTGTATTTTGTATATTCCTTTTTTAAAAATAATAAATTGCTGTCTTCTTTATACTGATTATCTTCTATTAGTACAGAGTACATCCAAACTAAATCATCTAGATAATCTCCAATAGAACACATCACCTTCTTTCGCTTGGTTTCATAGTAATCAGCCACATTGATTCCTAATGCTAACGCATGACCTAGACGATCATTAGAACGATAATCGCAAAAAGTTAGCACTTCATCTACTGCTCGTATGCCATTACTTAACGTTGAAAACTCTTCCCCCACATGATAAGTAGCGTATAAGCTTTCACTATTTTCAGCTAACTGTCTGATTTTTCTAAAATACAAAGAATATAATGTCGGTCTATTTTCTAATTCATAATTTGCAGTATCTATTCCTAATATTCTATGTTTAAAAGAGTCTACCTCTGACACTAAACTTAATTCATTAATTTTAACTAATGTTTCTAATAGTATATTGGTTTGATGTTCTATTCTCTCTCTCTTCGTCTCTTCTGTTTTTACTGTAGTTTCACCACTTATTCCAAGTGTTTTAATAAAATGAATAATTAAACCAAATTGAATTTCCGCTGGTGTTTCCAATCCTTGCTTTTTCATTCTACTTTCTGCTAGCTGATGCTCCTTCTTATTTAATCTAATCATTCTGCTAAGTTCTTTTAAATAGTCATCTGGCGTTTCTTCTGGACCAATTCTAAACTCAATTCGTTTAACATATCGCTCACAATAGTATTTATGAAATACACTACGAATAACATCTTCTTTACTTTTCTTATCTTGAATAAACCAGCTTTTATTGTCTTCTTTCTCTTTAAATTTAGCAAATCCCATTCCTAAGTTATCTTGTACGAATTGAAACTTTAGATCAGTCATACCACAAATATATAAATTGAAAATGAATAAGAATACTTTATGATATTCTAAATTTCTATCCGTACTTAATAGTATCATCATCTTTTTTAAGAAGTGTAATTCAGAAGAAGCATAATTTGTTACATCACCTTTATTGTCAAAATCTGACCACGCATCTTTAAACTCTTCCAACAAGATTTCCAAGTCAACAAGATGCCTTATTTCAATTATCGTCTGTAACATATCATCGGATAAAAGAACCTGCATAATAATATCAATCCAGTCAAAATCTGATAGAGGATATTTCGCAAGTTTTGCTTCTAAAATCAAACGAATAACTTTGAATTTCAATATAAAGTGCACTTTCTCAGACACATTTTTGTCAGACTTTACAAGTGTCGCATAAACACCCTCAGTTCTGACAAAATCAGCATAGTCATTCACAGCAAATAAAGAGCATTTTATGAAAGAATACCAGTTAATATCCGTAATATAACCTGAAGCCTTTAGGTGCATATGATTTTCTGATAAACCAATCCGCTTGAATATATCATAAAGGCGTTTGTTATTATGATTCAATGTACTTGTTAACAAATTTGTATCGTTATTAACATGATTGGAGACAAGGTAAGCCGCAATAAATAACTTGATATCAACTTTATTAATCAATCCATCCCATTCTAATAAATCATCAAAATGGATATAAATACCTTCTATCCCTTGACAAATGATTGAATCAGTAACTAAAAAGATTAAATATAGAGCATTACTACTATCATACTTATCTAGTAACTGTTGCGTTACCAAGTTTAATATAAAATCTAAATCATTGGTATTATAGTTATTGGGATATAATAGTAGATATTTATTTTTAATTGTTGTTCTCAAAGATGTACTACTCAAATCAAAACATTCATCTATCTGACTTAAACTCGATTTATCATAAATAGTAGATTGATATAAATGATCATTAAATGATAATTCCTTGTATACAATACGGATAATTCGATCAATTTCTTTGTACAATACAGTGCTTTCTTGCTCCATGCTAACTGTCTCCTTGGCGTTCCAATTCTGTCACTATTTTTTCTAAATAGCTTACTTCTAATCCCGAAATTTGGTTTCGATTGCTTGGTCTTATAGTATCTGTTGCACGTTCTTTTTCTCTGTGAGTCATTGAACTTGGCCAATTTCTATACACAGCCCAATAGCTTCTCAAAAAGTCTTTAACTATATTAACATTTATGTTATAAGCATTCGGTTCATCATTATACATGTCAACAAAGCGATTAATATTTTGTTTAGCTTCATCTAATAGTTCAGATTCATCTATCAGCGTTTCCTCTTCCTTCGCTAATTTTAATTTTTCTATGTCAATTAACGGTTTGAAGACAGAACTCACAGCACTGGATTTCACCACTATAGGAATTGACATGTTAGCACGTAAACTGATTTCGTCACTAGTGTTTAATGTATTAACAAAAATATCATTTACTTTATCTAAAGCGTAATTAAATGGATTTTTTTCATTTTGTCGTGTATAACTTTTGCGAACAAAAAAGTCCAAATCAAACATATTATAAAATAAATATTCTTTTAATTCCTTCCCATAACAAATATGATGAAATACCTCTAATACATAACTCATATCAGTCAAACTAGCAAAAGGATCTACTAAATAATTATATCCATTAACAAAAACTCTTTTTTCGAAAAAATTCCTAAATTTAAAACTATAATATTTTTGACTAGGTTGATAGACAGGCTGATCTTCCCCAAATTTTCTAATATCTCCTGAGGCTGAAATATCACTAAAAAACAGTCTTTGAACATAATATAAATTAAAATTTGTTTCAGCATACTTTCCATTTAATTTATCATTATAATAAAATGTATCTGGCATGATTTTTCCTTTAACCAGCATGAAATACTGTTCTAATCCAATCTCTTGTATAATTTGTCTCAGTGGCTCGATACTTTTATCATGCTCAACAGTATTAGAATTAGGAGCAGATACTATATTACTTAAATTAAGCTCTTGCATTGACTCATCATAAATCCCCTTCACTGCTTCACTACTACAAAATTTATTAAGCGATTTTGTTAACAACAGTAAATTTTCAATTGAGTATAGTATTTTTAATGCATAAAGAAAATTCAAAGCTTGAACATTTCCGTAATATTTTGTTTTAAAACGTTCAAAAACCGTGAACACATTTCCTAATGTCACATTATAAGCTGACTTATGATAAAGATTCATCTCATATTCTGATAAAAGCATATCTTCATGTTGGACTTTACTACTTTCAACCAAATCTAGTAAGCCAGTTACCACCAAACTGTTACGCGAGCTATAGTCACGTTCTAACCAACTGTCAATTATATTCATATAAATTTTATTCAAACTGTCTCTAAACTTTGAAATTAAAAAGTATTTTAATGATTTAATGTTTTTTCTCATGAGAGGCAAGCTAACTTCCAATTTTTCATCACGGTCAATAGCTTCTTGAAATGGGTGAAAATTATGAATAATTTCTAAATACTGCAATAATCCTCTCAACTGTCTTGGATAAACTAAATCAGTGATTTCAATCTGATCCATTGGTTCTATAACCAATCTTGTTTGTTTTCGCACCTCTTCCTTCATAAAATCCGTAATAGTCTTATTTCCAAACACATCGTTTATTTGTGGTTTTTCAGCTATAAAAGGACCAAGTATATCTTTAATTTTTGTTTGTTTATTAATTAATAAGTAGGTTCTTTGTGCACGAGGCAATCCTTTTTCAAGCATGTTTGTAGCTTGCTCTTTAATTTCTTCTGCAGTAATAAAAGGTGTTCTACCAGTATCAAATATCGTAGAAAATTCCGATTGACTTACCAAAATATTTTTATTATCTACCAATAAATTCGATACTACGGAGTTAATTAATTGCTCTTCTCTATAGGCTAAAAATAGCACAACTTTTTTTTGATACTGTAAAAATTTGAAAATATCCTGCAATGTTTCATATGCAATTTCATTAGGTACTAAATCCAAATCATCAATAAATAAACAGATGTGCGAATATTCTTTCTCACTTGTCATATTGATAACGTCTAGATAATGATCAATTAATTCAGTAATATTTTTTCTAAATTCCATTTGATTTTGTAAATTATCCAAGACTTCTACCCGTGTTTTATTTTCCGCATAAGAACTCTTTTCGATACGCATATCTTGCAAAAGTTTTACAATTTCTTTTATTTTTTTATCAAATCGTACTTTTCCATAAATTGATTGATCTTTCAAAGAATAACGACCATCATTTTGGCATGCAAGATCTACTTTATTTTTCATCATTGCTAAAACAGACTCTATCAACTTAATTTTCCCTGCAAATAGGCTAGGATCAAGTGTTGGAAAACAATACAAATTAGTGTGCGTCTGTTCAAAAATCATATTTCTTTCAATCGAATTTCTTAAAGTATTGATAAAAGAACTTTTTCCCACCCCACGTTCACCAACGATACTAAAAATATTATTTGTTCCTTGATTCTTACTATCCTGTTTCTCAGTGTCAACACATTCATCCGAACGAAATGCTTGAAGCCACTTAATGGTTTGTTGAAATGGCATGCTATAAAGATAATCACTATTCTCGATTTCTTTAACACTTTTAAAGGCTTGATGTTGATATTCTTTACTTGCTTTTGACCAATCAATTGAAATTTCTTGGAAACTTTTGTACATTATTTTTCTCTCCGTTCAGTTTATTTATAAAAAATAGTCAATTATTTGTATACATTCCAAATATATCAATTAAAAGCCTAAAAGTAAATAAAACATTATAAATCGAAAAATACATAGGGTGAACATTTTTCTTCTAATGTAATAAAAGAATTTGTAATTATTGCTAGTTCACCTATATTTCCATAGTAAAAACCACTATTTTAAAGTATCTGAAGAGACAAAATTATTCACCAAAATACATAAAAAAAATGATTGCACAGAACCATTCCTTTTAAAAAAGAAGAATTTCACAAAAAATGGAAATACCATTTTCGTGAAATTCTTCTTTTTCTGGTGTTAAGATCTCTATTCAAACTTCATTTAATAAACTATTACTCTATTTCTAAATTTTCATCTTTCATAGAACTAGCATTTATAAGATTCATCAATTCAAATCCAGTATTCAATTTAGAATAAATCGAACAAACAACAAATAGTTCTTTCCCTGCAAATGTTACCATCTTATATCGTCCAGAAGACGCTGGTATATGATGATGACCATGAATAGCGCCAATTATATTGTACTCCTCAAACAGCTTTTCGATTTTCAATTCTGAACAATTATATTCTTTATTATAAGCTGTACTTTTGGGTGAAAGCATACTTAGTTCATTGAACAATGGCGTATGAGAAACAATTACAGTGGGTATATCATATTCGTTGTTTAGTAACTGAGTCAATGCCTTAAAGATAAATTTTTGTAGTGCTTTTTTTCGTCTCACTAATACAACTGGGATCGTCAGTCCGATATAGCGAATACCGTTATGAATAATGCTATTATTATGTAACACGTGCATTTTGGGAAACCGTTTTTCAAGTTCGACTTTTACACGTTCATAATAAACATGATTGCCTATAGGTAACTTGGACCAAGACTCATCTGGATGTTGCATAAGATCTTGAAACCACCTGTTTTTGAAAAACGGTTGCCATTTCTCCCTTTCTTCATTTTCTATATTCTGATCTTTTGGCAGTACATTTGCTAAGTCATGATTGCCTATAACATAAAGCCCCTTAATAGTTTCATTCACAACATGAGAGTCAGAAATATCACCCACTAAAATATTAAAATGGTCATTCGTAAATGCAAATTCTCTATCAATTGTATGAATGTCAGAAACAACATTTATTAAATGGTTATTTTCTGTTGGAAGTACATTTTCAAAATAGTGTTCTAGCTCTCTTGGATCTACACTATGAGCCACGTATTTTTTCCGAACTTCAGATAGCTCTTTACCAAATTCTGATCGTAAAAGCAGTCTATTATTTGGCGATACAGTTTGCTTGGTGGTAACGATCGCTCTTTCTAGCGTTTCTTTGACGTCTTGAGGAAGTAAAGCTAAAGCTGGTTGAATATCCGTGCCTAATGTTAAGTATCTATCTGACATAAAACCTTCTTGGTCCTGTGTTTTTAATAGTTGAACACCTTTCCCATCAGTCATTATAGGAAAGGTTTGAGTCAACTGAACAACAAAATTTAAGTATTCTGAAACATAGCCTGATATTCCTGTTTTTACATTTTCACTAAATAAAAATTTCCCTGCCAGATTAGCAGAGAGAGCACCTGTTTCATCATGTTGAAGTAAACGTCCTAGAATTTGAATCTCGAATAAGGGATCTTCGAATATCGCATTATAAGCTTGAATCACTTCAGAAGAATGCTCGTCCACCTTTTTGTTCGTTACCTGGAAAATACTTAACTTAAGATAGGTTTTTAGATTTTCTTGATGGGATTCGATATATTGACGAGCTGCTTCTGGATAAAGTAAATACTGAATTGCGGCACGTTGTATATAGTTTCTAGCAGTGTCATATGGAATCGCCGAATAAACAAGCTCACCTTTTGACGATATATTCAACGAGTTTTCTTTTATATTATAGGTTAATTGAAAGTAATCATTTTTAAACAACGTTTTATTGACTGGTCGTCGCTTATTTTCTGGGTACAAATCAAGGCGAGTTGCAAGTTCTGTTGGTAGCCCTATTTCATCTATTTCAGGTGATAATGTGCTTTGTATTTCAACTAATGAAGACTTTTTACGCTTACTTGATGTCATTTACAGCCTCTTTCTTCTAACTTTAATACATTCAGTTGAACGATTTTACGATTTTCCTTTTTTTATCAATAACAACTAGCTCAGCTACAAGCATAGAGCTCAATCCATATACTAAATAAGCGATACGTATAGTATGCATAGTCACCGAGTTTATCATTTGTTTATCAAGTAATGTAAATAGAATCAGAAAAATCAAACTCCCAATATACATTGTTGCTCCAAAACTTCTGTTGGAATATTTATAGACGAAAGGGCGATCCTTTTGATTTGATACTAAAAAAAGAATTCCTTTATACCCTAGTTGACCATGACGATCAGGGTAATAAGATGAAACAAAACACAAAAAAGATAAAACAATCATACCCATCGCAATGTTTACTTCCATATAAATTCCCTCCTCAATGAATACAAACACGTTATAAGTCAAACTGGTCTCAAAAAAAGAAAACGCATTAAATCCTATTACTCTAATTGTAGTATGCATCATTGAACAAATCAAATCATTTTTGCTATATCTAGTGTTTTTCGCTCTATCTTCCTTACGCTATGGATAGAAAAAAACTGAGCATGTCCTTATTTAGAACATCACTCAGTTTTTTTAACAATCATCTAGAAGGAAATCGTCTCCCAATGGAAAATTAGTCGTACAATCTCTGCAAAAACGACTGTCCATTTTGCGGCATTCTAACATCAAAAAACTCTGCCACTGTTGCTGCAACATCCGCCATTGTTTCTCGTTCACCAATCACTTTTCCCTCAATTGCTGGACTATAAACCAATAACGGAACAAATTCTCTGGTATGCTGACTATGACCGATTGTTGGGTCATTTCCATGATCAGCCATCACAACCAATAAATCACCCTCATTTAAAAGAGTGAGCAACTCTCCTAATTTCTTATCACTGACTTCTAAACGATCAGCATACCGTTCGACATCTTCTGCATGTCCAGCCAAATCCGTTTCTTGGATATTGATAAAGAATAATCCATTTTCATTTGCTTTTACTTCTGCAATCAGCTTATCGTATAACTCTTCTGTATTCACCCCTGGAAAAAGCTTTTCACTGGAGGTCTGAATAATATCCGCTGCTTTTCCAAATAAGGCTACTGGAATACCTGCTTGATCTAATATCGTAGGAATTTGAACGTTGGGATTGATCCCGTAGCCAAGATGAATAACATGATAGTCATTATTGTAAACACCTGATTTTGGTGCGTCTACTCCAGCAAATTTTCCAATCACTGTTCGAGCAGCTAACAAGTCCTCTAAATGAATACCATGTCCACCAAAAGTGATCACTCTAGAGACTTTGACTACTTCTCGAACTGCCTTTCCTAAAGCGATCACCTCTTCAAATGAAATATCATCTAGCGCTGCCGACACATTAAAAACCTGTCCCAAATCTGTTTCTAAGTTATCGCCAACAGTCGCCACTTCATTCACGACTAAAATCTTAGGTTCATCTATTTTGCCTACATAGCGAACTTGGTACCCTTTTGTTTTCAAATGATTGAAAACTTCATCGATCACTTCATTGAATGCTTGATTCAATGGCTCTTTTGGTGTCGTTCCAGAAATCTCCTGATGTCCTAAAAATGAATCTGCACCATGATGAGTTAAATTTGCTTTTCCATAATTTGCTTTTGATGAAAATATTAGTTCTTCTGTTTCAAATTCAAGAATATTCATCAATCCAAGTTTTTCTAAGGTAGGAATGCTAATGGTAGGAATTTTTTCTATAATATGTTTTGCTGTATTTGAGCCATTATCTGCCGGTCTGACAAGCGGTACATCTCTCATTGCCCCTACACCAAAACTATCTAAAACATTAATAATAAATCGACTCATTTTTAAATCCTTCTTCCTTGACTATCAAAAATTCCGACGATCTCTGGCTTACCTGTGCTAATTCCTTTTACAACTGCTACATTGCTTCTCGTGACAAAAATTTGTGTACGAAAAGCGGCAATCACAGTTGCTCCAATAGTATGTTCTGTTGAAGTAGAAAGATAATAATCGATACTTTCATCTGAAAACGACTCGACCTTGTCCTCTACACGAACATTAGTGTCAGCAATTAAGGTTGAATGTAAATGTCCTCTACGATAGTAACCACCACCATAGAAATACGATTTCCCTTTAAAATTATGGGATATTTCACTTACATATACTAAGGCCGGTTTCTCTGGTTGTACTTTATACGCGTGTAACGGTGTTGTTCCAGTTAGCGCATGGCCTGGCTCTGCTTGTGTTCCACCGATTTCTTTGATAAATGGAAAGGTTTCGCTACATGAAGCAGACGGAACATTTAGTTCTGGCACCGCAAACCCTTCTTGCCGCAAAATCACTCTAGCCTGTTCAATCGTTTTCACATTATTTGTTTCCGATAATGTCGTGTACGTTTCATCGAATAAAAAACAGGGAAAAGAAGTAATACCACTGAACTCGACTGCCGAGAACTTATGAAATACTTTACTTTGTTCGGCAAGATCTGCTAATAAAAAACCGCCAAACTGCCCGTCGTACATTTGATCATTTTCTGCAACTACTTTTAACAAGACTTTTTGCTTAATGCCAATTTTTTTAGCTATGGTATTGATTTGTTCTAATTTTTCAATGGAAAAAACGGTAATATATTCTGTCCCATAGACCATAATTTTTTCTAAAAGCTGATCTGGTATTTGAACTAAGTGTCCCACGTTACATAACGGAATCTGATGATCCATCATAACCAAAGCTTCTTTAAAATCAACTACCACTGCACCACGATAACCAATCGCCATTAATTCTTTTGCAATCAGTGGATTTCGACCCATTTGCTTCAACATAAAAAATAGGTCAATACCCATTTCATTGGCACGTTCTAACATTACTGCACCATTTACACGAATCGTATCTAAATCTAAAACATAGGTATCGGGAAGAATCTGACCTGTTTGGTGTAAATAAATTCCTGCGTCGATCAACTCAGGATTAGCTTGTTTCATCATCGGTAGAAACAAATGAATCCCTCCCTTACTGCTCTTTCTTCAATATATTAATAATATGCATATAGACAAACCACAGCTCATCTGAACTAAAATTTGTTGAAGAATACCGAGACAATTCTTGCCATAACGCCTTTGACTCCGCTAGCTTCTCATCTTGTTGAATCTCAGATAAGATAAACTCATCCATGCTGATTACAGGTTCGTTCTTTTTCTGTCTCGCATCAGCCATAGCAATATGAGTTAAAAACATATCGAGATGCTCTTCACTATCAATGACATTTTGTTCCAGCAAATAGCTATTCACAGCTAACACAAATCGCTCTGTCTCTTCATCTATCAGATTTGACTCTTTTAAAATTCCTAATTTTTTTCCAATCATTTTAAACGTCCTTTTAATAATGAGGGATCATTTTACCGTCCAATACTTGCTTTTGTACCGATAAAATGTTTGTTTCATCTATCACACTCATCAGTATTTTTTTTAATAGTAGATTCTCTTTGTGAACGACACAAACTGCTGTGCTGGCTAAATCATCTTCCACACTGCCTTCAAGAAACTGATAATTCAGATGGTCTAATTTCCGATCCTTGATTTCATCATAGTTCCAAATCCCCACATCGATCATTCCTTGCTCTAGAGAATAAATCAATTGATGGCTTGGGACTTCAATAAATTCAACTTTTTTACCAGCAGTTGCGTTTTCAGTTAAAATCTGTTGATCATATGAATTATGATCAATGCCCACTCGCATTTGATCTTCAATTGTAGAGCTTTTCGGATTTGAAAAGATCATTACATGATTGGACAAATAGCTGCGTGGGCCAAAATCTTTAAAGATCTCCAGCTCACTACCTGCTTTTATTGCTTGGATCGCAGCTAATTTTGAGACAATCGAAAAATGCATTGTTTTTTCACTTGTCAAATCCATTCGGTCTTTCGAACCTCTGACATAAGCCATGCTTAAAGGAATTTCTGCATGATGAAATACTTCATATAAACCGGTAGCAAACCCTTCGTATGTCTTGGAATATGGTAACGGCATTGTCCCCCGAATCGGTCCTTCGATCACAATTTTTTGTAATCGTTGGTAGTCGATTGTGGTCAAAATTGTTCCTTGACGCCCTTGACTTACTGTGCGAATTATTTTTTCCTCTTTCAAGTAGTTCAGAGCATTCTGAACCGTTCCCCGTGACATCCCATATTTTTCTTGAAACTCTGAAATCACAGGCATACGGCTACCTTCAGATAATAAAATCAACTCACCTGATAGTTGTTGAATTGCTTTTCCCGTTTTATTTAGAAATTCCTCTTGCATTGGCTTTAATTCCCTTCTATTGACTCTTTTATAATTCTAATGATCGTATCTGCACCTGCTCTCATCGGATTGATTCGAATCATCGTTTTTGTACTTTCTGGCGACGCTGCTCGAAAGGTTCCTGAAAGTCGATAAAACATCGGTACAAATTCATATTTTGATTCAGCTCCCACTGGATTTGGGGCTGCTCCTCGTTTTTCTGCTTGTTTTAACACGTCAGCGGCTATCGGCTGATCAAATTCTACAATGATCACTTTAGATTGGGCATTAGCGATAAAAGCTTGTTTGACCCCATTCACTTCACCTGTATTTAAACGTATTGCCACTTCTTCTGATACTTGAGATGAAATCGCTAAAGCAACTGGCGCATAAATCAAGCCTTGCAACACAGCGATTGCTTCAAACCCCTGTACTTGTAATCCGCCAGAATAATTTTCTTTGCGTAACTCTTTGATCAACTCAGCGTTGCCTACAATACAGCCTACTCCTTCTGGACCTAATAATTTAAAGGTTGAGAAACAAGATAAATCAGCACCACACTCTACACCGATTTTTGGTACTTTTAAAGTTGAATAATTGTCATCTGTAATGATTACGATATTTTTATTTTGTCCTTTTATTTGTTCAATAACGGCTTCTGGTTGATAAGAATCATTCGGCTTTTGTCTTGTAAATTGAACGATTGCTAGTTGAATGTCATTTTCGGCGATCACAGACTCCAGTCTCTCTGGTCGATTAAAATCTGCTACAACTGTTTTCAAGTTTAGCATATCAATAGAAGTTTGAGTCGTTGGATAAACAGGTGCATCATGAACCAGTACCGTTTTTCCATATTTTTTACTCGCCGCATGCAAGGACAAGCGAATCGCCATCGTTCCTGCGCCACGCACTAACATAGCAGCTTCAGCTGCAAAAATATCTTGCAAGACATGTTCTACTTTATTCGTCGTGATTGGTTGATTAAAGCCTGGCACAACACCTAAATCGCCACGTGTTAAGATTTCCGAACCTTCAAAGTTTCTCGTAACACAATCAACAATTTGAAATTGCTTTTTAGTGGCCTCTTCCAAATTCATTGTTTCTAAAGGAAAAGTTTTCATACTTATTTCACTCCTTGTCTAAAGAAACGTTGCGGATTATGAATCAGCATTTTTTCAACTGTATCGTTCGAAATCCCTGCTTCTTTCATCATTGGTACAAACGTATCTAGTAAATACGAATAACCAATGCCATTTTTATATTTCATATTTGATTTTCGGGTAATATCCATTGATAAAAAGACTTGATCTGCCAATCCTCTTTGTTCAATTTTCTTTAACATCGATACACGGAGTGCATCTGGTTGATAGTTTTCTTTTCCTATTGTATCAAATTCCACATAAACACCTTGGTCTAACATTTTCAAAATGTACTCAAGATTGCCACTTAAATCAACATGTCCAATCACAACTGAAGCTAAATCAACATTATTTTCTTTAAAAAACTGAACTTGTTCATGCCCATTTGTCCCAAGTGTAGTATGAGTAGTAATCGGGATACCCGTTTCTTTATGAGCAATCACAGATGCATCAAAAACTTTTTTCTCATTTTCCGTCCAACCGTCTTTACTTGAACCGATTTCACCAATGATCTCAGCTTTGATCTCTGTATCTGCGATACCGTCTTGGATCTCCTTGATCATTAATTTCCCTAGTTCTGCAACTGTCCAATCTGTCACAATATCAGGTAGAAATTTTTCAGTATAAAAGCCCGTCGCTTGCACGATATTGATGCCTGATGCTTCTGCCACTTTTTGAACATATAAGGGATTTCTTTTCATATCTAAATTTGTGACATCCACAATATTACGAACGCCTTTATGATAAAGTTCTTTAAATTCTTTGACTGTTTCTTCAAAACAATTTAAGTTTGTATCGTCAATATTTTTTATACGAGACAAATCAATTGTCGTATGTTCATGCATATAGGTTATTCCATCTACTAAGCTCATTTCGTTGTCGTCTCCTAAAATTTTTAAAGTCCTGGTGGTGTCATTAGATTAAGCAATACTAAAATATTTGAAATCACACCGACTAATAAGGCCCCCACTGGTCCAATAGCTAGATCGACCATTTTCTTTTTGAATGTGCCATTTAATACGTAAAGTCCAACAACGAATAACCCCCCCCAAGCTGGAGCAATTGCTGTTGCTGCTATCACACCACCAACAAGCAAGGCGATTTCCAAGACTTTTGTGATCGCTGTTCGAATATTATCGCCAGCATCACGCATTCCTGGGAACCGATCGAGCAATACAGAAAATTTCGTTAAGAGTAACACTTCAATTGACATCCAAATACCGCCTGCAACAAAGGCTAAAAGCGGTTGTCCCATCGCTGCACCGATCGAGCCGATCACAAATACCATCTTGATGCCAGCTGGCGAATAGGTGCCTGTAGCAATTCCTGTTGTTACAACTAATGGAATAAAGCCAACAACTCGTGCTAATTCGGTCAAAGCAGCTGAATTAAATTGACCTTCTTGGTATAATGGAGCTGAGAGTGCAGATTCCGTTACAATTGACATCGAAGCCGCCAAAGCAATCAATGCGCCGGATAAGGCAAATAAGTACCAATATTTCTTAATTTGTTTTACTCGTTCCGCAAAGATATTTGCCAATTGTGCCTGAGAATCTGTTCTTTCTCTTTTATCATTCATCGCATAGCTGATCATAAAAATCATCCCAACAAGTAACGCAATCGCATTCGCATTAATGACGATCGTATTACCATTTGCTAAATTAAACGAACCAAATTGTGTCGTCACCACTTGAGCCAACACTGTTGCCGAAAAAGTGATCATCCCTTTTTTCCAACCATATTGAAGAGCGACAACTAAGGCTGGGAAAACAGCAAATGCTACTAAAACAACAGACGATACTTGACCGAGACTATCTAGGAAATTATAAGGAAGAATTTCAAATACTTTTTGAATTGTTCCTAGACCTGCCCCCATCACAACACCATAAACTCCGCCAGCTGCTCCTGCTATCCAGATAGAATATTTTTTATCATCTGGCAAATAGCTACCAATAATATCTGTTCCCAATAAAACAACATGAATGATAATTACGCTGGACGCAATAGACTGTGGAATAAACCCAACGATATACCCGATTCCAAAAGCAAGTGCCGTAGTTCCTAATGCTGATTTTGTGACTCTCTTTTCACGGTACTCTAAAACGATCGGTCTTAACGCATCATTAAAAACAGCAATTTTCGTATTCGCCATAATCGTTGTAACAGCACATAATGCTGCCATGATTACTATGTTTAAAGCCATTTCATTACTCCCCCTTATTTTCAAGCGCTTTCATCACATTTGAAATGATAAACTCCATATCTTGCGAAGTGAAACCAAAAGCAATTTTACCTGCCGCAACACTTTGATTGATTTCTTCTTCAGAAGCAGTCTTACCTGGCATTCCTAAAGTTGCCGTTTTATCTCCGCCTAATAATGCAATCGCCATTGCTAATGCTCCGCCACCGCCTGTGTTACAAGCACCAAAATAGTAGTCAGCCGTGCCGTTTTTTAAGGCCATCGCCGCATCAATATCAGTTTTTACGGTGATTTCATAGTTCCCCTTTCCATATTTTTGTAGTAGTTCTTCAATTGCTCCTTTTTCGATTTGTCCACCTATAACAATTTTTTTCATGATAACTCTCCTTTCGTACAAAATTTTGTATATTTAAACCAAAAATAAAAATACAAAAAAATGTATTCTTATTTTCACGGTTATTATAGCACCTTTATTTTCGAATGTAAACCCTTTCCAATTTATAACGATTATACTGCTACTTTTTCCCAATTATTTAGAAACTAACATTGATAAGCAATTTCTATGGCTTATCAATGTTAGTACAAATAAACTTGTATTAAAAAGGATACCTTTTTAGTTCAATCTTATTTTTAACATCCTACATTTATCTTGTCGTTAAAACACTAGTTTCCTGCTCTATAGCAATTCTTTGTAACGTTGAATATAGAAGCGTTTTACAACCGTTACTAGTGTTAAATAGGCCACGATTGTACCAACTAACCATAACCAATAATTAGACGGTAAAACAGCCATTCCTAAACTTTGTCCAAATGCTGTAAAAGGCAAGACTGTTCCGATCACAATCCCTAGCGACGTAATGGTCGTCATAATAAACGAACCACTACTTTGAATAAACGGAATTTTAGGTGTACGTAAGGCGTGTAAAACCAACGTTTGTGACCATAATGATTCCACAAACCAACCTGCATGGAACACGGCAATAAAGGCAACTTGCTGAGAAGCATTCAGTGTATGGAAATCTCCTCCTACAACTGCTGGGCAAATAATGAAATACATCAATAAATAGGTAGTAATATCAAATACCGAACTTGTAGGGCCTAACCAAACCATAAATTTTCCAATGCTGGATGCTTGCCAACGCTTAGGTTTCTCCAAATATTCTTTGTCCATATGATCCCAAGGAATAGATACGCACGAAATGTCGTAAATCAAGTTTAAGAATAAAATTTGCAGTGGTAACATTGGCAGAAATGGTAAAAAGGTACTGGCAACTAACACTGAAAACATATTCCCAAAATTTGAACTTGCTGTTGCTTTTATATATTTCATGATATTTCCAAATGTTTCTCTACCTGAAATAATCCCTCTTTCTAAAACCATCAAATCTTTTTCCAATAAAATGACATCAGCGGATTCTTTGGCAATGTCCACCGCTGTATCGACTGAAATACCAACATCTGCTGCTTTCATTGCTGGTGCATCATTGATCCCATCGCCAAGGAAGCCAACAGTATGTCCATTTTCTCTCAAAATGCTCGTAATTTTTTGTTTTTGTTGCGGATTTAATTTTACAAATACATTGTGCTTTTCAACTAATTGACTTAATTTATCATTGGATATATTCATAATATCTTCGCCATTGATCAATTTTTCAGCACCCAAACCAACTTGTTTACATACAGATCGAGTTACCAAAGCGTTATCTCCTGTTAGAACTTTCACTTCAACGCCATGTGCTTTTAACGTTTCTAGTGCTTGTTTTGTCGTTTCTTTTGGCGGATCTAAGAATGCTAAATAGCCAATCAGTACCATCTCAGATTCATCCGCTACTGAGAATTCACCAACAACACTTGGATTCGTTTTTTGCGCAACGCCGATTACACGCAAACCATCCTCATTTAGCTCATTTACTTTTTTCAATACTTCTTGTCTAACCTCATCCGTTAACACAGTAACCTTGCCTTTGAAATCGACAAAACTCGAAATACTCAACATTTCTTCGATGGCACCCTTAGTGATCATTTGTGTCTTTCCGCTAGGATCTTCTACGACAACGCTCATTCGTCTACGATCAAAATCAAAGGGAATTTCATCCACTTTTTTATACGTAATTCCTGTTGTATTCAATTCCGTTTTGGCAGCATCAATAATTGCGACATCTAATAAATTTTTTAATCCGGTTTGATAGTAACTGTTTAAATAGGCATGACGTAAGACACGATCATCTTCTTCACCAGCCAGATCCAAATGATATTCCAGTATAATTTTATCTTGTGTTAGCGTGCCTGTTTTATCCGTGCATAGAACATCGATTGCACCAAAGTTTTGAATAGCATTTAAGTTTTTAATCACCGTTCCTTTTTTAGCCATACCTGTTGCACCTTTGACTAAGTTGGTCGTAACGATCATCGGTAACATTTCTGGTGTCAACCCAACGGCCACGGATAAGCCGAACAAGAAGGCTTCCATCCAATCCCCTTTTGTAAAACCGTTGATTACAATAACCGTTGGCGCCATCAATGCCATAAATTTGATAAACAAGAATGACGTTTTGCGAATACCTAATTCAAAACTTGTTTGTACCGGTTTAGTAGATAATGATTTGGCCACATCTCCAAACAGTGTATGATTTCCAGTGGCGATGACCACACCTTCAGCACTTCCGCTTATAACGTTGCTGCCCATAAACACTAGATTCTCATAACTCGTTTCATTGCTATCTTGAGTAATGATTGCCTCTGCCCGTTTTTCAACAGGATAACTTTCTCCCGTCAGTGCAGACTGAGAAATAAATAAATCTTTAGTGGCAATCAAGCGAATATCTGCTGGAATCATATCTCCTGCTGATAATCTGACAATATCTCCACACACAATATCTTCCATAGGAATTTCATCATATTTATTTTTCCGTTTTACTGCTGCGGTGACTTTAACCAATGATTTCAATTTTTCAGCCGCTTGATTTGAGCGCACAGATTGAATGAGTGTCATCGTCCCACTGATCAAGACCATAGTGAATATAATACCACTACCAAAATAGTCACGATCTTCCGGTGCAGCGATAACTACATCTGTAATAAAGGACATAATGCCTAAGCCAATTAGAACAAGGGTAAACGGTGTAATATAGGCTTTTAAGATTTCTATGAATAAAGGTGTTTTTTTCCCGTAGGAAATAGTATTGTCTCCATATTCATCTCGAGCCATAACTGCTTGAACTTCAGATAGTCCTTTTTTGGATGTTTGAAATGTTTCAAAAATATTTTCAACTGTTTTTCTAGCCATTAAGCCATAATTTATCTCTTGAATTGCTCTTTTTTTTCTTTCCATTTTGTTTCCTTCTCTCCAAAAAAATCCACCATGATCCTGCGCCAATAACTAAACGTATAACCATTTTTCCTAGTGTTTTTACATTGCTCCCTATTTGCAGGGGCTTGGAGAAAAAAGGGCACTAAAAACAAATAGATAATAATAATCGACTCCTTTTTAGTACAACTCTTTCCTGTGACCCCTGTTGCCTCGAACTACTGTCATCCATTTGTTTTCAACTCCCTCTGATTTGTAAAATGTCTTATGTCTAACATACTTTTTTTAAATACTTTTAAGAGTAACTCGTCTTCTTGATAGGCTTCCGTCAAACTACCATAGCCTAGTTTTTCATAAAATCCCCAGGCCTGCTTTCGACCTGTCAAAAAAATAGTGGCATAGTTTAAATTTCGAGCAACTTGCTCAGCATAAACGATTAATTTCTTTCCCAACCCTTGACCTTGAAAATCTGGACTTAGTGCAACTTGTTTTATTTGGATACAGTTTGAATCACAAGGATGCAAAAGAAGAGTGCCAACCACACGATCCTCTTTTTTGACGACTAAGTGAATATCGTGTTTTTCTTCTACAGCAGATTTCGTTAGAAAGGGTTTGCCTGCGCTTGCTTTTAATACTTGATTGCGTAAGGCTAAGGTTTCTCGATAAATAGGACTATCCCACCTGATTAAAGTGAACACTGTTTTACCATGATTCTTCCTCCTTTGATAATTGATACACTTCCAATACCTCTTTGTTTTTTGATAACTGTGTAATGATCTCTTTCATGGCCAATTCACGATTCGAATTTGGTTCGATTTCTACCTGTAACTGGACATTATTTCCTGCAAGATCCAGACATAAAAAATGACAAAAGGATAAATAGTAGCGGTCTAGCTGTGTCATCATTTCTGTTCGTAATGCGACCTCCGCAGTTGATTTTCCAGTGACGATCAAAAATGAATTTTTCATTTTCACTTGCTCTTCTGGTCGATAACTCTCCGTCATTTGATCAAATCGTTGCGAAGCAAAACGAATCACACTATTTACCAGCATGATAACGATGGCGGCTAAAAACCCTTCTTTAATAAAACTGGCGCCGATCATTGCACCCACTGCCGCCGTACACCAGAGAGTCGCAGCCGTATTTAGCCCAGTCACACTAAAGCCGTCTCGTAAAATAATTCCTCCTGCCAAAAAGCCAATGCCACTAACAACTTGTGCAGCGATCCTCGTTGGGCTTGTATCTGTTGTGACCATGGTAGATATGGACACAAAAAGAGTTGCGCCAAGCGAGACCAAGATCATGGTACGTACGCCGGCTAATTTTTTTCGCCATTGCCGTTCAATTCCAATCAAACTGCCTGCTAACAAGCTCATTGATAACATCAATAAAAATTCATATACATTCCCCCTTGACTATTATTGAACATAAAATCCGATTTTCTTAGACGCAAAAAAGGTGACTTTTCGCACAAAAACTCCGCGAAAAGTCACTCTATATTCACCAAAAAAGCATGACAAATTAAGACATTGATCTAGTCGTTGAGTTTTGGCACTATACAACGTAAAGACAAACATCTTAGCTACCTTATGAAAAGCCTTGTATTCGACAATTCCTGTTCTACCCATTGGCGTCTCTCGACATTTTTGGGCAGTAGCCTATGTTTGTATAGGAGCCTCACCTAACAAATCATATTTTATATTCACTAACAAACTAACAGAAGAAGAAATTATTGTCAAGTAGGATTTTGGTGGTGGGTGGGAAATTGTTGTTTATTTAGGTCTCAGTATGTCTTTTGATATCGGTAAAAGTTAGGGAAGAATTAATCAGTATTACTATATAATATAAAGATTTTTAACAATCGATAATCTATGAAAAATTTTAAATTGAACATCACTCCTTACTTTAGTACTTTTTAATTTTATGTATTTTTTTACATTTAGTTTATATAGCGGAAACAAAAAAAAGCTGGGCAAGTCCTGATTCTGAACATTACTCAACTTTATGATAATTAACTAACTGACATCTTTTTTCTAGCTAAAACTTAAATGGTCTTAAAAATAGTAACGACTTTACGTACAGGTAAGCCAATAGGAATTGAATCATTCGCTTTCTTTGATATCGTGCCTTTTATACTATAACTAGAAACGAAAACTTATTTCTCTAAAAAATATGTAATTGTTTCTACTATTTTTTCAGATTGCGTGTGGTGTAAATAGTGGCTACCTTCCAAAATCTTTATCTCAGACTTTTGACTCTCTTTTATCATCGCTTCATGAAGTGCCACCCACTTATCATCTGGCTCAACACTTTCAGAGGCTAAGAAATATAAGACTGGCAGCTGAACTGGATACGTTAGGTTAGCTACTTTTTCAAAGTTCTTTTGCATTTCTTCTCCTTCATTCATTGTTGCGTTGTTGCCAACATTCTTCAAAGAAATATATTTAAACTGTTCAGCATCTTCTTTCGATAACTTAGGTGCATTTAAAAAAGTCGGATCGGCATCAGCGAGCAGACGATAGATACCTGATTGGCTCAATGACTTAATTATCCCACCTTGATTATCAGCTGCTCCGCCTTGGTCAGGTAAACTACTATCAATACCAATAAAGCTTTTCACTTCATTTGGATATTCATTAATATAAGCAAGTGAGTAGACTCCAGAAATAGAATGTCCTACCAAGTGATACGAGCTGATATTCAACTGCGTCAACGCTTGATGAAGCTCACTCGTTAAATTCTCAATTGAACGTACTTTATCCGTATCATCACTTAACCCATAGCCGAAGGGTTCCACCACCACGACCTGATATACTTTTGATAACTCATTCACTAGTGGTTGAAAATCAAGTACAGGAGAAGCTGTTAGATAACCTGGCAGTAATACCATTGTTTCTTCACCTTTTCCAGTCACTTGAACACGTAAAGATTTGTTATCTACTTTCACTTCTTGACCATAAGGAATAATTTTTTTAGATTCTTTTTTTAGTTGGATTTTATTGTTTGCGTAAATTCCGATAAAAACAAGAAGCACGATTACTACTAAACTTCCGACTAAAATACCGAAAATCTTCACTATTTTTTTCATCTACATTCCTCAAATCTGTTAGTTTTTCAAAAAATTGCTTGTTTCTTTTACGATTGTTTCCATTTGTGTGTGGTGTAAATAATGAGCACCTGATAGTTGAATCAATTCGCCTTTATCTAAACCATTCACTTGATCTTGATGCATCTCAAGCCATTTTTTTTGATTCCTATCATTATCTGCCACAAATAATAAAACTGGCATATTTTTAGGATAGGTTAAGCCACGAGAATCCGAGAAGCTGTTACTTAATTCTTGAAGCTCATCTTTCATCGCAGGACTACTCATGTTCTTCATTGTCAATAACTTGATCTGTTCAAAGTCAGGATTATCTTGACTCACGCCTAACCCCTTCTCTGGATTAACTTTAATTAATGCTCGAAAGACGCCTGCTGTTTTTAAGAAGTCAAAGACGGTCATATCAATACCAGGCCACGGCTGTTCTGGTGTACTGGAATCAATTCCCACAAAACCTTCCATTTCATTTGGGTAAGCTTGAGCATAATTCACTGCATAAAGACCTGCAATCGAGTGTCCCATCAATGTGTATTTAGAAATGTTCAGTTCTTTCGCTACTTGATGGATTTCTTCTACAATATTTTCAACGCTGCGACGTCGATTCGTTTGACTACTTAATCCATAGCCAAATGGTTCGATCGTAACTACACGGTACTCTTTCTTCAACTCATCGATCATTGGTTTAAAATCTAGATAAGGACTAGCTGTTCCTTGCCCAGGTAGGAGTAAAATTGTTTTCTTGCCTTCTCCTTCATCGACAACATTCATCTCACCATCAAAGACTTTTATTTTCTCACCATAAGACTCAATTCGTTTTGCTTCACTTTTCAAACTTATCTGGTGAATCGTAAAAGTAATCAACAAGGTCACAATTAGGATAGTGATTAGACCTAAGATGACTTTGCCCATTCCTTGTAATAATCTGACAAGAAATGATTTAGTTTTCAGTTGTTTGGTCATTTAATTCTGCCACCTTTAGCATAATTTGTTGGTCAAGTTTCTCTAAAAAGCCATCATTGATAATTGGCATTCCAGTATTCTCAAGCATTGTTTTAGCCGCCATGATTTTTTCAAAAAAGGTCTCCGCTGTATTGGGAAATAGCGCTTGAATAAACCACGTACTTAAAATCAAAATCGCTAATTCAGCCATTTGTTTCGGTTGAGCAACGGTGACTGATCCATCACTATTTCCTTCGATTAAACAGGTTTCTACTAAAGGAGCCATGATTTCATTCGTCGTCCGAATATACATTGAAAAGAATTTGGGATTATCTAACAAGGTAAAACTAAGGATTCGAGATTGACTGGCCTCACTATTGAACATTCCTTCAAATAAAAGTGCCTGAATTTTTTCTAATCCATTTAATTTATCTTTTTCCATAATTTCTGTCAGGGCTGTCTCGTTGGGAATAAATCGTCTGACAACCGCATCTATGATCTCATCTTTTGACGCATAGTGATGATAAACGGCTCCTTTGGTTAAACCATCTAATCCTTTTACGATATCTGAGATGGATGTTTTTTCGTAGCCTTTTTCGATAAATAGTTCTGTTGAAACGTCTAGAATTAATGATTTGGCTTCCTCTGCTGTATATTTTTTGGTCATTGTGGTCTCTCCTTTAAAAAACATTCAATCGGTATGTTTTTATCATACGCTTTTTTTGGGGAATGTCAAATTATATTGATTTGATACTCAAATTAAGCTGAGTTTTATATCATTTGATTTATCAAATTGAAATAGACCGTTGTTTCTCATTTACGTAACTCAAAAATACCTCTAATGGTGTCTGGTAGTTCAATGAGTTTCTTGGTATATAATTTCTTTTTGGAAGAAGCTGCTTAATCAATCGCTTGACCAAAATCGTTAAAATCCATTCATTTTATAGATCCATCTTTACATGACGGGCTATTAGAATACTAACTAAGTTTGCATTATGACGATTTTCTAGGATCTGCAAAGTAGATAGAATTATCATTGGCGTTACTCCCATTTTTCCGATTAGAAAACACTTTACCACAATCAAAACTAATTGATTTAAATAATTTTTTGAAACATTCTGTAACTATTCAGTCGTCTTTTTTCAATATCAGCTGCTTCCGACTTTCTGGTTTTAGGGTAATAATGACTTTCGAAAGGTGCTCAATTAGACTGATAATGACATCTAGTATCCAGCCTTTGTTTGAATGTATTCATGCTGCCCTGTAGAGAGATCAGTAGAGGGTGATCACAAAGTATTTTCTTTTCCTTACATTGTTGGGACTAGACACTAATAGTTTTTCCTCATTTGAGAAAGTTATAAATATTGTAGATAGTACGTCTAGAACGATTTAAAACCTTAAAAGTAACGTAACCGGTTAATACTGGTTGAAATAAGTTTCTATCATTTTGGTGTAAGATGAATATAAGTCATTTATATTCACTCCTTGTAATTCTTTAGTCGGGACTATTTTGAGTGTGTCATAAATTACTTATTTAGTTATCTAGCTTAATTTTTACTATCGGCTCACATAGAAATACAAAAAAGCCCTTTTCTTCTCAAATATATTTTGAAGAAAGAGCAGATATTATTTGTCTTAAAACTAGTTTTCGGTTATTTAAAAACTTTATTGAGATACACATTTTTCTATTTCAACTATCTTTTAGATTATTATACGTGAAGTAGTCTTTTATCAGATTTTTAAATACAGCCATCCCATTTTTTTGATAGTCAGTAAAAATATCCCGATAAAGTTTATAGTATTCTTCAAGTGCTTTAGCCGGAATATCATTCAGATCATCAATAATCTGATCTACTAAACTTGATATAATACAATCTATATTTGGATCATTTACATCCTTAACTATCTTTGCATATCTATGGATAAAATTTACAAGTGTATCTATGATAAGTTCATCATTATATCTATCTTCTAACTTAAATAGCTTTATGAAATTTTCAGTTGCATCTTTCCCCTTGTTATCTATTTTTATTTTTCCTGGCTGATAACTAAAACTAATTGCTGCATCAATATTATCGTAAAATGGATGTAAAATTGGCGAATACATCCGGTCCTTTTTTATTCTATTATTACAAGTTGAACAAGATACAATCAAATTCGTAGAATGAATTGATAAAAATGGAAAATGCGCCTTGGGTAAAAAATGATCGATATCGATACTGTTTATTAATAATTTTTCAATTCCGCAATAAGGACAGACACCAACTGATCTACCTTCTTTCATAAATTCCTATGAATATCACACTCTTCACAATAAATTTTATGAAAGCTTTTCGAACATAAAATATTATCATAAAAATAATCAAAAACTGAATTTACACGTGCATTTCCAGAAAGAGCGAAATTTTGATAACCATTATTCACCTGATCTAAAATAGTTTTGTATTTAGCACCAGAATTACTATTCTCATATAGTTGTTTTAGATTAATTGATTCTTGAAAAGAAACATTTTTGAGAAGTGCCAACTTCTCCCACAACTTACTATTTGATACCGAACAAAGTTTCAATAATTTTTTCTCACTATCACTTAATTTATTACATTCTTGCAAAATAACTTTTTTTGAATACTCTTTGTATTTTGATTGCAATCCTGCCTGTTCATAGTTGCAATTATTTTTCCATAAAGTAATGGTCATTTCAACTTTATGCTCTTCATCTATAGAGTTAGCGTTAAGAATATTTAAGTTTATATCTACTGGGTTAGAGAGTGTTACAAATTCAATAACATCATCTAAAAAAGCATCTGTTGCTTGAGCTATCTTCACATTTATCGGTGTGCCAATCATTTTTTTGAATACTCCTTAATTATTTTATAGAACTCATTAAATAACTGAAATTTTTCTCCTGAATCTCCCATTCTATGATAACGTTCAACGCCTTCTTTTCGACTATTTTCTTTATAAAGTTTTTTCCTAGTTTCCTTTATATATTGCTGAACTATCCTCGATTCATTTGGTTCAGCGTAAAAGACCTCATTAAGTATTCTATCAACGTCTGCACCAAACGATTTAAAATCAATCTGTTTTTGTTGAAGGTTCCCATCCCTCGTTTGTTTTAAACCAATTAAATTCTCAGGTTCAACATTTGCTACCAACAGAGGTGAATGTGTGGCAATGATAAAATGACATTTTTTCCCTTTAAAAAGCTCGTCTAACAATGAAATATACTCACTGATCCACCTCGGGTGTAAATGAATTTCAGGTTCATCAATTAAGATAATCGAATGATCTTCAACTTTATGGATTAATTCCTCCATTCTTAAAATAAAACTCAGTTCACCTGAACTCATGTCAGTAATAGGAAGTAAGTACTTGTTCTTTTCACACCAAATTTCTTTTACAATCGTATCATAAGAAATAAATTTACTCAGTCTTGTGAACTTTTCCAATAACGTTGAATTTTCTTTAACGAATTGAGTGCTCAATAAACAATACTTTTTTTTATATCCTATTTTTGGGGTATTGATATTAAGTTCACTTTTTTTGCAAAAAAAATATAATGTACTATATAAAGCTTTGACATCCTTCAATACATTACTCTCTTTTGATCTGCTTCTTCTATCAAGATTTTTAAAATAGTAATGTTGCATCTCCCTAGATAATTCATTTTTAATACTTTCTAGAACATCATTTAACTTTTCATCATTCGTTCCGTCTTTTATTTTTGGATAAGGTGTCTGCCGTAATTCAAAAAATAGTTGATTTTTTTTTACACCTAACTTTTCAAATACTCTAATTGTTTGTACATCATTTCTAGTTAAGAACTGCTCAAGCATTTCATTTGATACGTCTCGAATATATTTATTAGAATAATTTGTACGAACTGAAGTGTTTAATTTTAATTTATCTATTAATCCATAAGAAAATGAATAACATTTTACTTTGATATTTTGATTATTATTGCTTGAATAATATGTATAATTTTTACCATTCAAAGAATAGTCAATGGTATAATCAACATCATTCATGTTTTTTTCAAAAGATTTATCCGTAAATGCTTCAAGAATTAATTGAAAAAAAGTAGTTTTAAATGTTCCATTCTCTCCTATTAAAAGAGATAAATTGTAATTTTTAGATAAAATACTCTCTGTATTAGTACTAAAATCAAGTTCAAAATTTTCTATCCCTTTATATTTTTTTACCACTATTTTTTCTATTTTCACTGTAAATACCTCCTAATAATGTTTAATCTTTGATCATCAAAATTGTCCTATTAATTTTACAATTAGTTCTTTATAATAATTTTAACATTAATCAAAGCAACATAAAAGAGTAATTAGTACTGTCATTTCGGAAGCTCACTTTTTAATTATTCATCTTTGTAATAGAATGTTTATTCTTTTATATTATTAAATTAAAGAGCGAAGCTTCATTCCTTTTTATGTTCATCTTGAAGCCTGTCAATTTATTTATATTTAGTTTATAGAGTTGAAGTAAAAAAGCTGAGTAAGTCCCGAGTTAGAACATTACTCAACTGTATATAACTTAAATAGTCCTACTCCTTTGATTCTCATCAAACGAAAGACATGTTATTCAACACTTTTAAGTGCTTCAGTCATTTTAATTTTATTGATTTTTTTATTTGAAAGGTAGTTAACAATAATGATTAAAACAATCGTAAAAATTATCGTAATCAAATAACTCTGTCGATCAATAACTGGCCTAAAATAAAGCTCATCTCCCATTCCTGCATTAGAAAAGATTTTTTCATGGATTTTAATCCCAAAGGGTATCCCTATAATGATACCGCAAAGAGATAAAATAATGTTTTCAGTCGAAAGAATCTTTTTAAGTTCAGAAAATCTAAAACCTAAAACAGATAAAGTTGCCATATCACGTTCCCTATCTGAAAAATTCAAGGTACCTAAATTGTACAAGACTACAGTCAACAACAGACTAGCAGATAATATTAATAAAATTGACATCGAAAGTGTACTTCCCATGCTACCTAAAAAGTCATTTTCCTGATTTTTTGTTAAGACAATTTTCTTCATTTCATCATTTGAAAATGTTGATTTTAGATTTTCACCTACCAAACTCGTCGGCACAAATACTTGATCAGCTTTCTCCCATGCAGATTTTGTTAAATAGAAGCCTTGCCCAATACTCAACTCTGCAATATCAGTCACCTTTAGTTTGACTAAATTCCCAGCAGAATTTCTAAATCGAATATCATCTCCTTTATTTAAAGAAAAAATTTCAGCTGTTTTCTTTGTAATAAGTAAACGATCCTCTGATAATTTTACTTGTTTATTCTCATCATAAAACTTTATATACGAACTATTATCCTCTATAACATGAATCAAACCACTCTTATTTTTACTATTAGATAAAATAAAATACGGTCGTTCTTCAAGTCCTTCTATCTCTTTATTGCTCCGAGTTTTATCATACAGTTCTCTTGAATCTGTGTCACTTGCTACATAAGCCTTTTCTTCGTATAAATAAGATTTTTCGTAAACTGAGCTAGCCACATGATTGATTGTATCTCTAATTCCCAAAGCAGATAACAAGAGACTCGTGCAGCCAACCACTCCTATAATCGTCATTGACATTCTGATTTTACTTCTAAACATTTGCCGCAAAGTCAACTTTTGAGATGTTTTTAATCCATTCCAAAAAGGTTTGATTCTTTCCAACAAAATATTATAGCCTTTGGTGGTACTCTTTTCTCTTAAAAGTGAAGCTGGAGACTCTTTTTCAACATTATAAAAAACAATCAACGTGGCAACGCACGTACTAAAAATAGATAATGCAGTAATTATGGCTACTTGATAGCCATTGATGACAATTTCAGGATGATCAAAAATAAATAGCTCATTAAAAAATCGCCAGATATAATTAGGAATGACCTTCCAACCAATTAATACTCCGAAAAATACACCAATAATACTCACCCATATACCATAAAATAAATAATGTGTAATTATTTTAAAACTGCTGTATCCTAGCGCTTTCATCGTTCCAATAATCGCTCGTTCCTTATTGATTAGGCGGTACATTGTTGTAAAGCTCATTAGGATGACTATCGCAAAAAAGATAATTGGAAACAGGTTGCCTATTGATTGATATTGTTGTACTTTTTGACTAGTAGCTAAATCATTCAACGTTTCCTTTGACTCTAGAATGCTAATAATTTCCTGTTCGTATTTCTGTTCGATTTCTTTTTTGACTGTTTCGACATTTTTCCCATCTGCTACTTTTATGACGAGTTTATTGGTCATTGCATTATTTTGTGTAAAATATTTCGTGTCTTTTTTATTCATATAGATAAAGCCGTAATCTTCGTGATTTGGTACCACAGTTGTTGAATCTGGCGTAATATAAATATAAGAAGAGCTTACAGCCAATCCACTAATCGAAACCTCTTTCTCAAGTGAATTTATTTCAATCGTGAGCTTGTCCCCAATGTCTAAATGATTTGCTTCAGCAAAGCTTTTATCGATAATAACCGTATTCTTTTTGTTTAAATTTTTTCCTTTAACAATCGTATACTGATTGAGTTTAGCCTCTTGATCTACGCCGTTAATTAGGACTTCTTTGCCGTCACTATCTGCAATTGCACCTTCTATTAGAAATTGTTCTTCGAGCCGATTAATGTTTTCTGACTCACTGAGTCCTGAAAAATCTTTGTTTGTTGGTTTGATCAACACTTCAATGTCAGCCTTATTTTCTTTACGATAGTTCGTTTCAACATAATCATTTAAACTTCTCCAAGTGCTATCGATTCCTATATAAATTGCTACGCCTAAAATCAACATCAATGCAATTGATAGAAGCTGGATGCTATTTTTTTTTAAACTACGAAGAAACATTTTTTTCAAAGGAGAAATTACCATACTAATTCCTCCACATCTGAAGGACTTTCCTGCGTATAACTATCTGCAATTTTCCCATTATGCATTTTAATTACTTTATCTGCAATTTTAGTAAATTCTATATTGTGAGTCACAATGATGACTGTTTTATTCATTTTTTTAGAAGTGTCTACTAAAAGCTTGATGATTGTTTTACCTGTTTCTGAATCTAAGGCTCCCGTTGGTTCGTCACATAGTAACATTTTAGGATTTTTCGCAAGTGCTCTGGCAATAGAGACGCGTTGTTGTTCGCCACCTGATAACTGACTTGGAAAATTCCCTGCTCGCTGATCAAGACCAACGCTAGTTAATACCTCACGAGAATTAAGCGGCTCTTTACAAACTTCCGCAGCTAACTCAATATTTTCCAGAGCAGATAAATTAGGGACTAAATTGTAAAATTGAAAGACAAACCCAACATCATTCCTACGATATTCTGTCAGTTCTTCTTTTTTTAGTGAAGAAATTTCTTTATTGTCGATAACGATTGTACCGGAACTTGTTTTTTCCATTCCACCTAGTAGATTCAAAAGGGTTGTTTTTCCAGCGCCACTTGCACCTACTATTACAACAAATTCCCCTTCATTAATCGTGAAGTTTACTTGGTTTACAGCGTTTACCGTGACTTCCCCACTTACTTGGTATATTTTGCTGACCTCTTTAAAATTGATGTATGTCATTGTTTTTCCTCCTTTTTTCTAAATGTCTGATTCATAGCCCTTGCTAATAATTTGACATTATCTCCTTCAAAGATAGTTGTATGATCACCTGATATATGTTTTTCAATCCAACTGCCTTTTACATGTTGCCTCCACTGAACATAATTAGGAATTTTTTCGGATTCAGCACCAAAATAAAAAATGTCTTTAAGAACACTCGTTGAGTCTTCATATAAATGTCTTGCAGTCTCAAAACTTCTAAATAAATTGATATAATAAATTAGCTCTCGTGGACTACTTTCACCAAAAAAGGGGATTAGCCTTGCTAACTCATTAGGTACAATTTTTAACAATTTGGGCATCAAGTCTAGTCTCTTTTCTAATAAAAGAATAATTTGTTCCCAAAGCTCATCTGTATTTACAGCACTCTCTACTTTATAATCAAATGTTTCATAAATAAATTGTTGTTCATTTTTCAACTGAAATTCGAATTTTTGTATTTTATTTTCAACTGGTGGCATCGTATTAATCATAAAAAGATTGTTTACTTTTGAATTTATCTTAGATATTTCATACCCTATTGTTCCTCCAATACACCAACCACCTAAATAATCAATAGATTCGAAATTTTCTAAATATTCATTGTACTCTTTAGCTAATTTTGTAAAGTCAATTACTCTAGGAGCAGATTTTTTAATATCCTTTTTAAATCTAATTGCGAATACATTATATTTTGAATCAATATTCTTAGCTAATTCATTATATATTCCTATTTCTCCAGATCCTGCATGGATAAATACAATACTTTTTTCACTTGTTCCCTTTTTTAATTGCGTCAAAAATTGATTTGTCTTAAAATTGTTATCTTCTTGTTTTATTTTTTCAAGATAACGAGCCTGATCATTCAATGAAAAATGATTCAATAGTTCTTCAATTGTAATATCTACATTATACTTATTGTTAATTTTATAAAGCAATTCAGGTAATTTAATTGAGTCACCACCTATTTCGAAAAATGTTGCACTTTTAGTTAGTCTAGTGTTATTTTCTTCTAGATCAATTACTTGCGTCCATAAGTCGAAAAGTTCAAGTTCTTTCTCAGTAAACTTCTGACTAGCTTTTGGTTCCATTTCTTTTAATTTTTTAAGATTGATTTTCCCATTACTTGTTAATGGTAATGTATTTAAATGAGTAAATGAACTAGGTATCATATATGTTGGTAAAACTTTTCTTAATTCGCTCCTGAATATTTCATGACTAATTTCATTCATAGTGTTTGTAGTATAGAAGGCGCTTAAATACTTTTTCTCATTCTGATTTTCTTTGACAACAACCTTAGTTTCACTTATATCCTTGATAGATGATAGACTATGTTCTATCTCAATTAGATCGATTCTATATCCATTAACCTTCAACTCTGATTCCATTCTACCTAATATATTGACATATCCTTCATCTGTTAAATAGCCTTTATCACCCGTTCTATAAATTGGACCCCATTGCGCATGTTCATAGAAAACACCATGATTTTGATTTTTCAACAAATATCCATTTGCTAGTCCTTCACCTGCAATGACCAATTCACCACTTACATTGCTATTAACCAAGCAATCATTTCGATCTAAAACGTAATAATTCTGATTACTTAGAGGATATCCATAGGGAACTCTTCTGTCTGAAAAATCGTTGAGCGGATAGTAAATTGACCAGATAGATGCTTCAGTTGCACCTCCTAAACTAAAAATATTCAACTCTTCATTTAGAAACGTTCCTTTGATTTGATAGACCAGATCTGCTGGAATAAAATCGCCACTCATTAATATATTTCTAATATTCATAATTTTACAATCAAAAATTGATAAGAGCGTTTGCACCAACCCAGGTGTTGAATTCCAAAAAGTTGCCTGTAAAATTTTTTCTTTAAATGGATACAAGTTTGATGAATTTGGGCATAATATAGTTTCACATCCAGAAAGTAACGGAGTTAATAGATCAAACACTGACAGATCAAAAGACAAGTCTGAAACATTAAAAAGAACATCTTCTTGATTTACTCTTGTTCTTGCAATAATATCATCGATAGTGTTAAGTACTGGCCTCTCAGAAATTGATATTCCCTTTGGTTCTCCAGTTGTTCCAGAAGTAAAGATAACATAAAGTTCATCGTTTGGAATCTCTTGATATTCATTTTCTAACCTTAAACTAGGTTCAGCTCTGAAGACTCGTTCTCCTTTTATCAGAAGCTGAATATTGCTCGTTTTTAACAATTTTCTATATCTATTTTCAGGCATATCTTCTGAAATAAAGCAAAAAGAATCTGAAGTTTTGATTACCGCCAGCATTTGAACTGTGCTTTCAATAGACTTTTTACCGACTATTCCTATCCTAATTTTTTTAAAATCGTATCGCTGTTTTTCTCTACCTATCACTTCAGCCAAGTCATCGCTTTTTCTGTCTAATTCATTAAAAGTTATTGAATCATCTACTTCAGAAAAAGCTAATTTTTCAGGAAATTCTTTTTTTACTTTTTTAAACGCTGATAATATACTTTGAGTATTTTTTTTAATAATTGATGGACTCGAATTATACTTAAAATACTTTTGTTCGATCAACTGATTGAGTTTTTTTGATATACTTCTTACATCAATTTCTTCGTCCAAAAGAAAGCCATCAATACTTTGAATAAAGAACTGGAACATTTCATCTATCTGATTGATTTCAAAAATCTCTTTTAAGTAGTCCCAACTAATATTCAAGCTTCCATTCACTATTTTCATTTGACAATCCAGATATACTTGAGCTGTTTCCGAAATCCAATAGTCTATTTCGCCTAATTCATCAAATTTATCAAAATCAAATAGCATAGAAGTAAATACATATGGCATTAAAGGCTGACGTCCACGCTTTTTTAATTCTCTTAGAACTTCGATTCCTTCAAAAGAAGATCGTCTAAAACTTGAAAAGATGTTTCTATGAGTGTCTAACGTATTCTCTAAAATCGTTTTATTCATATCAATATCAGTTGGAACTAAGACTGTACTAGTAAAATCACCTATAACCGATAAATATTTTTCTCCTCTCGACCTTTTAAATGTAGTAACATTGATTGTAAATTTCTTATTTTCAGACCATTGTTGCAGAGCAGTACTATAAAGAGTTAAAAAGAGCGAATTTAATGATATTTTTCTTCTTTCAGCAATCTCTTTTAGTTTTGAAAGCTTCTCTGCTGTATAAATATATTCTTTTCTAGCAAATTTACTGTGACTTGCTTTTTCTTCCTTCACTAATAAATTTGGCGCATCTGGCAAAGTCTCTATCTTTTGTTTCCAATATTCTCTATCTTTCTCATACCTTGCAGATTTTTTTGAATTTAAGTATGAGTCATTTATTTCTAAAAGAAGGTCAGACACGTCTGTTAATTTTACTCGATCATTTTTCACTGTCTTTTTTATGTCATCAAACAACTGAAATAAACTTAGACCATCAGCTATTAATAAATCTATACTTATAAAAATCAAATAATTACTAGGTTCCTCTACATTTTTTACTGCTTCAAAAGTATACAATGGAAAATCACCAGATTGATATAATTTATGTGATAACCGTTCTCTTGTTCTCTCTCTAAAACTCTTCATTTCATCATTAGATTTTGAGCTAACGATTATTTCATAATTAAAATTATTGATAATTTCAAACGTTTCCATATTTTTTACTTTTGCTCTTAACATCGGTTGTACTTGTATTACTTTGTTTAACGCATCCTGAAATTCCTGAATATTTCCTTTATACTTAACTTCCAAATACATATGAGTACCAGTCTTTGCATCAAAAGATTCATTTCTCCCTAAAAGATACGCTTTTTGAACTTCTGTCATTTTTATTTCCATTTTTATTTTCTCCCTTAAAATGATTACAAATATACGCAACAACATAATTATTTTGCTCGACTATCTTCACCGTTACATGGTTCTTATTTTTATAAGATACTTTGTAACGATTGAGTTCGTCCTGTTCAATACTAATTTCTTTAAAATCAATATACAATCCTTCTCCAAAATACTTTGAATACACCTCCTTTATCCCCCATAGTTTAAAAAAATTTTCTTGTTGAGCCTTTGAATAGCTGATGCAATCTTTGCAGTTAAACATAAATGATATAAAAATATCCATCTGTTCATGAGTTAGAGGTTTCTTTTTTTCAATATCAATTGATACAGGGCAAATAGATGAAGTTATAAGTGCCGCATAGTTTCCCGAATACGATTTAGAAAAGAATTTTGGATTTTTACACTTTATTAATTGATTAAAGTAAATCCTTTGATTTTCCTTGCTGATATTTTTTTCCAGCAAATATATTTCACTTCTCAACTTCTTCATCCCCATCCATATATACCTGTTTATAAATTAATTTAAAAAATAGATGTAATGTTGAAGAAATTATTTTAGCGTCATACTACATCATTTTTTAAGTTGCAAATTATTTTGGATACCTTTTTCCGATCAAGTTTACCAGTGTTTTTTTTAGGAAGTTCTCCATAATCAAATAAGTAAACACCATCCAATAACATATAGGACGATAATACTTTATTCAATTTTTCATTGATATCAACGCAATTATATTCTATAGTACTTTCAATACAAGCAATAATCTTAGGTTCACCGGAAGATCTTTTAGATTGAATAACAATTACCTCTTTTATATTTGGAAAAAAAGACAAAATTGCCGATTCAATCTCAGCCAGCTGTACTCGATGGCCTCGAACTTTTACTTGTGTATCCTTTCGTTCAATATAATAAAGACCAGCTTCCCTTACTTCAATGATATCACCAGTACTATATATACTTTTTGGTTCTGCTCTTTGATTATTTTTAAAGTAACTCCCAACTACAGGTATTTTGTAATCCAATACAAGCTCACCTATTTTACCTTTTGTATGATAATTCTCAACAGGATATATTTCACCATTTTCTAATTTTAGTCTATAATCCAAACATCTATTTGCAATACCCAAACATCCTACCTGATCTACATGAGTCAGATATTGACCAGAGCAGTAAGAAGACTCTGTTTGTCCATATAAAGCATATATTGGTTTTGCTGGGAACAATTCAGCAGCTTTTAAATAGTCATGTTTCAAAACAGCTTCTCCACCCAAAACAAAAACTTTTAAATGATTTAATTGATTTTTTTTCTGGTGGATTCTTAAAAAATATCTAAAGAAAGTAGGGACACTATGCCAGATAGTAATTTTATTTTTTTTGAGCCATCTATCTAATAACATTATATTTTTCATATTTTTTAAATCACACAAATATAGAGTTGCCCCAGAATAAAGTGAAGTATAGATATCTACAACAGAAGCATCATGACTAAGAGTTGAAAATAGTGTTAGGCGGTCATTTGCAGTAATGTGCAAATTTTTAATATATTCTTTAACATAATAATCAACTGCAAAAGAAGTTTGGCAAACATACTTAGGATGACCTGTTGATCCCGAAGTAGGTAATCGATAAACCTCTTCACAGTTTAAGCTTTTTTTAAAAGATATATCATGATTTTTAAATAAATCAAAAGTGGCAAGATCTACAATTATTAGTTTGGGAAAGATTTTATTAAAATAGTTTGTATTTTCTTCACTTAGTTGGTTTGTTAGAATCATATCAAGATTTGCAGTTAAAATTATCTTTTCAATTTTTGCAATTGGATCGCCTTTTTCAATAGGTATATATGTACATTCGGCATATAGACAGCCGATCATTGCAATAATACTTGTTACCTCGTGATCAAACAGCAATCCACAAGTAAAAGTAACAATTTTATTGTATTGAGTATTAGTAATTAATTCAGCTATTCCTCTGCTTGAATTTAATAAATTTCTATAAGTTATTACTATCTCTCCATCAACAAGAGCTGCTTTATCTGGGAAACGTTTAACTGTAGACTCAATTTCTTTAATCAACATCATTGACTCCCTTTTTTTTAAAAATAATAGATCGTAAGAGAAATGAAGCAACAAGCACACAAATAATAATAATTGTTGTCATAAGCATGATCCCCTTTTTAAAGTTCATATTAATAGTCGTAGATAGTACTGGTATTAACATCGTAGTTGAAAATGAAATCAACATTTGACGAATACCAGATACTCTTCCCATAAACTCCTGTTTGCTTTTCATTTGTAATGTAAAGCTAAACATAGATACTGATATAGCATTAGTAATTCCTAGCAATAACATTGCAACACAAATAATATATTTCTGATCAATAACTAGTAAGCCAATCGCTATACCTTCAATAGATAAAGCAATTAATGCTATATAAAACGTATGATGAATCTTTTCGTTTCGTCCAAATAGATTAACCCCAATTATTGCTCCGATAGCAAATAAAGAGTCCCAAATGGATAACCAACTACTTCCTACATTTATAAAAGATAGCAACGGTGCATATGTTAAATTAATAAAAGAAACAATAACAAAATCAATCGTACCAATGAGGGCAATAAAAAGGATAATTCTATGCTTAGCTAAATGAAGAATCATTTCTTTCCAATCATGTAAAACGTTCTTAGGAGAAAATAGTTTAAAATTGTTAAAAAATTCTAAAATAGACTCTTCTTGTTGATTGGGTATATATGAAATTTTCACGAAAAAAGCTGAACAAAAATAAGATATACCATTAATGAAAATAGCTACATATGGTGAAAAAATCGCAATAATAATTCCTGCAAATCCTGCACCCATAAATTGACCTATTTGCTGGTAGGTTGACGTTCTTGCATTGTATTTAGCTAAATCAGAATCATGCGCTATCAAAGGGCCTATTGTAAAAATTGAAGTTCTATAAAAGGGTCTTAGTAAACTCAATAATGTTGCGGCAAAGACTAATGACGATGTTATTCCTAGCATTGAAAAAAAGCCTGCTATTACAATAATTATTCCTCTTAATATCTCGGAAATAACAGCAGCTGATTTTGCTCGCCCATTATCAGCTGCAATACTAGCAAAAGACTGCGTCAAAAAAGCCAACACTGCTTCTAGGACAAGGATTAAAGCAAACGACGATGTTTTCCCTGTTTGATTATATAAAATCATTCCCACTGCTAATACATACATTCCATTACCAATATTCGAAATAAGCATTCCCATTGGTAATAAAAATTGTGGATCATTATAATACTTTCTTCTAGTCATTCCTATACCACCTTTTTAATAAAAGCTAAGTTGGATATCTTTTTCAAACTCTTCCAAAAATTCAAAATACTGTTTTTTAGGCATATCTCTTGGGAAACAACCTGTTATCCAAGCTAAATAAGAAAATGACTCTCCCTCGGCAGCAATATAATCACCAGCTCTTTTTCTAAGAAAAATCTTGTCAATCGCCTCATGTTTTAATTTCTCCCCCACCTTAATCTCTTTAATTTTACCTTGTCCTTTATAACTGACATTGTACCAAAAAAGGTTTTCCATAGGTTTCCATTCTCTTCGGTATTTTTTGATACGCATAATTTCCTGAGGAATATAAGATTTTAGTAACATTTCATAGTAAGGCTCCCCCGACGTCTTTTCAAAAATTTGATAAAAAGATCCTCCAGCTCCTGGTCTTAAAGCTGCTTCAATTACGTACGGTTGATTTTTCTCGTCTAGTCTTAATTCGGTATGTGTCGCACCATTTTCTATCTGACATGCTTTAGCTGCGCTATGAGCTTCACTTAGAATATCAGATTTAATTTTTTGATCTAAATCTACTTCTGTAAAGTACAGTCTATCTGGAAAGTTTGGTCCTACAGGTGTTCCTTTCGACATAATACCATCAATAATTGGTTCACCATTTATCCAAATTGTATCAACGGAATATTCTCTTCCATTGATATACTCTTCAATAAGATAGCCGCTAGTTTGAGCAGCCTCTTTATTGAGAACTGTTTTATTAAAACGAATAATTTTTTTGATTTGATTTATTAATTCAACTTCTGTACTCACGATTTTTACGCCTGCACTCCCTGCACCAAATACTGGTTTCACAATCAGTGGAAACTCAAGCGTTAAAGACGTTAACTCATCAATAGTTTTTCCAAAAAACATTTGAGGTGTCTTTACATTTTTTTGTAACCATGTAGATTTCATCAACGTTTTGTCTCTCAGTGTCATATAAGTACTCGTATTATTCACATTAATATTCATTGCTTCTGCAATCAAAGCAACTTTATTGGTCAATTGCTCTATGCAAGAAACAATACCAAAAATTTCCCCATATTGATTTTCAATAATGTTAACAATATTTTGTGTATCACTATCGAAAATATCTAAAACAAGATACGGATATGAAGAATCAATATCTTTTTCCGAGAGATAAATAAAAATTGGTTGATAGCCTATTTTTTTTGCTGCTTCATATAAATATTGAGTACTAGTATCTTCAGAAAAAATCAGAATAACATTTTTTTTTCTATTGATCATTTTAATTCCTCACTTTGATTGAAAAAATGACTAATTTTATTTAGTGTGGAAACTGAATCCACTTCAAATTCATCAAAATCAATCTCAATTCCTGCTTGTTCTTCAATTCTTAATACAAGCTCCATTAATGCTAAAGAATCTACCCCAAGGTTCTTAATCGGCACATATTCAAACTGTTCAATATTTCCGATGATATCATTAATGACTTTTTCTTCAACCAAACCCGATAATAATTTCTCTATATTCATATCTATTTTTCCTCCATTAATAATTTTATGGTCAGTTGATAAGCTTGATTTTGAAACTCTTTATAATCTGAAACAAGTTGTTGGTATTGGAGTAGATATTTCTCCAAAAAGTGAGTTTTCGGACGATTATAGAGCAAACTAAACCACTTTAGCAACGTTTCTAAATCTTGATTGATTTTGTTGATTGTATTCAATATTTCAGCATTTGGTTCATAATACTCTGCTATCTCTTGCCATGCAGTTGTTATTGGCTCGATTTTGTTTGCTAAATGCTTATACATTCGCAGTTGCGTCTTTTTAGACATCTCACCTGAAAGAACGGCTTCTTTTTCTGAAAGAAAATAATCATATAAAGTCCATAAGCTTTGATCATCACAGATTACTTTTTCACCAGAATTAAAAATGGTATTTTTTTCTACTGTATATCCATATTGCTCGTTCATAATATGACTAAACGGTTGGTTACTCTCTTCAATTGTCTGTACGAATTCAGTTGGAACCTTTATAAAACTTAGTGTGATTTCTCCCGAATCAGAAACAGGAAATTTTTCTAATAATTCTGGAACAGAAATAGGTACTTTAGTTTCTTTCATTGTTTCATTTGTTTTAGTTATAAAAACGGTGCTTTGATCAATTGATTCTATTAAGTTACTTGTAAAGTACTTACTACTGTCAGGACGTATTGTTTCAAGCATACTATGCGCATAATAAGACTGATTTAAAAATTCATCCAAGGTTGTTTCTAACTCTGATGGTTTTATAACTAGTGTTTCTTCCAACTTATCTTGAATTTCTTTTAAACCATTATGCGTGGCTAGAATGGGCTCATTTTTTTCCGTGTAATCAAACTCGAAAAAACGATCAGCCATCAACCAATTGAATTTTTTAAGTTTCATATTTCGCTTAAAAATATGGTATAGTGTTCGTTCATAACACGGATAAATCAAACTTTCAACCTGTTCCCTATCAGTCATTTGATATTCTTTTTCCATAGTAGTCTCCTATTCATATCTCTTGGTTATCTTGATGTCTATATTGATTACACATGCAATTTTTCCTCTGCTGAACTGCAATTTTTTGAATCTGATTATTTTCAAGATTAATGTAAATTAATTCAGTATTCATTTTTTGCCCTGTCAAGATCTTTATAGCCTCTGAAGCTTGCCATGACCCTACAACACCAGCTGTACACCCTATGATGGGGACTTTTTTTTGAGTTGTTTTCTGGTCTTTTGGAAAAAGGCATTCGTAGCAAGGCGTGTTTGCTTTGTTAGGGTCGACATATAAAAGGTATCCTGTCATTGATTCTACAGCCCCAAAAACAATTGGAATGTGATATTTAAGTGAAAACTTATTTAGTAATACTCGTGTTTCAACATTATCAACGGCATCGATTATTAAATCTGGCTTGCCAATAACTTCTAATATATTTTCTTTTGTTAATCTGACCTGATTACTTAAAATCTTTGTAGTTGAATTAAGTTTATTCAACGATTTTTCTGCTGAAAGAGCTTTAGCTTCCCCCAGCCTATGTTCATTGTGTATGATTTGTCTATTTAAATTTGAGACTTCTAAAATATCATCATCTATAATACAGATATTGCCAATGCCCGCAGCGGTTAAGTACAATAGTATGGGTGAACCTAGCCCTCCGGCACCTATCACAGCAACCGAACTCTCCTTTAAGCTTTTTTGCCCTGTTTCACCTATTTGGGACATTAATAACTGACGCTCATATCGCATAAATACAACTCCCTATAACTCTTTTATAGTCAAAAAAGATTATGTTTGAGACGATGTTTATCTATCCACCAGATAGCTGAAGCAAAACAATAACTTCTGAATCTTCTGACAATTCTTTTGAAAAAATTTGATTTTTTTCAACTACATTCTCATTTACTACAAATACTGTATTCCATTTCAGCTCTTCTTGTTGATCAAAAAATGCTTTTTTGAAATCCTCATCTGTGCCTTTCAAATTATTTATCGCTTCCCCCAAATTGGAGATTTTGAATGATTGTTTTTTTCCTAGATAATTGATATCCATCATACATTCCTCCTTTTTACTCTAAATCCTAAATCTCTTGCAAAATAATCTTTGTCTTCCAATTGATCCACAGTTTTTCTACACATTTCAGGAAAAGCAAAATAGCTTCCTCCTTTTGTATTCGCAACTTCAGTTTTTGATTCAAAACATGCACACCATTCCCAAGCATTACCTTGCATATCATACAAACCGTATTGATTTGGCTTTAAAGTAGCTACTTGTTGTAATTGATTTTTTGAATTTTCACTATAAAGTGCAACTTTCATAAAAGCTTCATTATGATGCTCATAATCAAATGGATCTAGCTGATCATCAGCATATAACTCCCACTCTTCTTTTGTAAGTAGTTCTGTATCTGTTACCTCGCAAAAATACTGTGCCTCATACCAAGTAATATTTACTACAGGAAATTTTTCTTCCCCAATATTATATTGATGATTTTTGAATACTCTCTTATACTGTTCATTTGTTATCATTGTTTTTGAAATGAATAATTCTCCACATTTTGCAAAATCTTCTATTGTGAAACAATCTGATATTTGATTATTAATTGACATTTTTAGCAAAGAACTATTTAATACTTTTTGTCGTCCATATCCTTTTATCGATACTATGTTTCTTGATTGATCACATAGAATAACAGGTATCTCATTAAAGTTAACATTGCTAAGAATCTCAAAGATCTTTATTGTTGGTTTTTGGGCATTTCTTAAACTAATAATCAAATGCCAAAAATTTTCGCTTGGATGAAATTCTGCATCTACTTTTGTGAAAATCGGTGGATGTCTTAAATGAGTATGGAAAACACCAATTTTTTTCAATTTATTTTTAATGATGTATTTTTCAATAGCTACACTTTCTTGAATTGATGACAGAAAACCGGCATTGAGATTATTTTCATAATATTTACCAAATTTATTAAACCTCTCCATCACATTTTCTTCTTTTCTTGAGTCTTCACTAAAAATATAATAATCAGTTGCAATTTCTTCATCTTCTTTTGAAAAAAAATAGCCGAACGTTTTCTTAGGATAAAAATCTTGTATTTCTGAAATAAATTTTTGATATGTGTTAGCTTCAATTTTTGCTTTCATCATTGTTACTTCTCCTTTTAAAAATTTATTAACCATATTAATAGCCCAATAATTTGCATAGTCAACACCTCCTTATTGGTCTATTATAATTTTGAAAAACCTAAATTATAGAAAATGTACCTCATACCGACATTTCATAAAAAACTAGTCGCTTATTTTTCCATTTGATTCAAGGTGTTACATGACGTAAAATATAACTATTAGAGAGTAGGATAATTCAAATCATAAGGAGAATAATTATGGAAATTGGACCATTACTAAAAAAAATACGTAATAGCAAGAATATGACTCAAGAATCATTAGCTACTGGTATCATCTCAAGAAGTCACCTTTCAGAATTAGAGAACAGTAACTACTATTGCTCTTACGATAAATTTATTTTGTTACTTAGAAAATTAAATGTCAGTTTAATGGAGTTTGAAGAACTTTTAAACCAAAGTATTTTTTTTGAAGAAGAATCGCTTTTAAAAAAACTAATGCAAGCAAACAATAGTCAAAACGAACGTGACCTAAAAATGGTTCAAAAAAAAATAAATTCTTACATTAAAAAAAGTAATAACCCCTCTTCTAGAATAATACATGCTCAAATTCTTTGTGAAGCCATTATTGAATATCGGAAACACGGAAAAATATGTAATCCTGAGAGATTTGCACCGCTAAAAGAATACCTAACCGCTTGTAACGATTGGGGCTATTATGAAATAAATTTACTTAATAACTCTTTATTTGTTTATGATGTTGATACTGCTATAACCCTTTCATCTTCCCTCATTATGAATTGCCAAAAAACTCAATCAGTAATGACAAAAGAAGTTTTAATTTTGACCTTGATTAATATGAGCGATTATCTGTTAAAATTAGATTTAAATAGAGAATCTTTAAAATATAGCAGACTAGCTATTAAATTATGTGAAAATACAAACAGGTTATTTGAAAAATGTCTTGCTTCAATCAATGCCGCACTTGCTCAAACAAAAATAGATAAGTCTCCCCAACCCAAAATAGAGACATGGATTGAGTTCCTTCGTTTTTCTGGCTACCATGATTTAGCAAATCAGATTGATAAAGAAGTTGCTGATATTGTTTTGGATTAGTTTAGTTATCCTTTGAAAGCTAGACGATTAATCCCTAATTTACTATGTTACTAATATCTTTTAACGTAATACTTATACTTTTATCTATCAAATTTTCCTAACGAATTCGAAATTTTCATTCCCTTTTTTCTCTGTTCGCCTTGATTCTCGTTGTTGATTTATTTATACTTAGTGTATAGAATGGAAATAAAAAAGCTGAGTAAGTCCTGATTCAGAACATCACTCAACTTTATGACAATTTAATCCTTGGCACCTTTTTGTTTGGCTGGCACCGAACGGAAATGGTCTTGAAAACATCAGTAAATGTCTACGCAAGTATGCCAATAGTAAATGAATCACTAGTTTTTTTGTTGTGTCTCTTTTTTGAGCTACAACTAGAAAGGATTACTAGGTTTCTTTAAGGTACTATTGACTTATTCAGGTATTGGACATTGCGCCAATGCCTTTTTTGTTTCTATTCTAGGTCTGATTTTTGTCGATGGTGGTGATAATGAAACGTAACGATGTACAGGTTTAAAAATAGAAAAATAAAAAACGGCACCTTACAACCTGACTGGCATCACGTTGCAAGGCCCCGAATAAGCAGCAGTAACTGCATAATCGAGTTGCCGATAGCGCGTACCGAAGTACTCGCATGTTTTATTGTACTTAATTTTGATTGATTTTACTAGTCTCTTTGCTGGATTCTTTCATCTTTTTGGCGATTTCATGTGTTCTTTGGCGAACTATTGCACACGATGAGGCACAGATAGGTCTGATCGTTTTTTATTTTCCTGTTGGTTTTTCAAAAAAAAATAGGAATGGATGTGTAGTGATGAGTAAAGAACAGAATTTGAAGGCGGTACCTTATCAGGATATTTTGGATGTGCGGAGTGAGTTGATCAAGCTAAGGTCTTGGCAGAAGTCGTTGGTTTATTTGGATGAGTTTTTTGATGGGAAGGTTACGAGGAATAAGAAAGATATGCGGATGCGGTATTATTCTTGTCAGCAGTTGTATCAGGTTTTTTCTGGGGATTTTGAGGGGGTATTGAAGGAGAGTGAGGAGATTGTAGCGAGGATGGTTCAGAGAGGGAAAATGTAAACATACACGCACTATTTAGGAACATCTCTATCAAAAAGAAAACAAGCCCTATTTTAGTTTTTAAACTTAAATTAAGGTCTTGTTTTCATCTTTTCATTTTATAGACTAGAAATAATCTAAAGACAAACAATCTACTTATTCATAATTTTACAATATAACTTGAAAAAAGTTCTTTTAAATCTGAAACTAAAAATTGATCGTAGTTCAAATAATCCTGAAAGAGTATTTTTTCTTCACAAGGAGTATAAAATATCTCTCCATATTCTGAAATACGTACATCATAACATTCTGTTTTATCATCAGAAATGTCATATCTCTTACTAACATATTTTAGTCCGATATCTTTCATTATATCCATTTCTTGCATATATAATTCTCCATAATTTAGTACAATAAACAACATCATGGGGTCATTATTAAAATGCTGCAATAAAATGTCTTTTAAAGATATTTCTTTAAAATTATATTCTATATTTCCTCGATATATTTGCGCTGATTCATAATCTTTATGATCTATCATAATTTCATATGTAGGTTCTATTCCATATATTATACATTCCAATATACTTTCAGGATTTGTCATAGAAACAAAAATCGTATAGTTGTCGTAGTTCTCTTCTAATTCATTAAAAATACAAGTAAAATGTTGCTTCCAAATTTTATTACCGTAAAAAGCATTCTTTGCAGTGCTAAACACCTCTTTCAGTTTTGCCAAATAGTTAGAATTGGCGTAATCATAAAAGAAAACATAGTTTGTATCGTTTAACCCTGCTGTATCTTGAACTATTTTATTTACTGTATATAAATGGTCTTTAGCAAAAGATCCTCCACAAACATGATGCTCAATCTTCCAATCAGAATTCAACATATTCAAAAATTTCTCTGGATAGCCAATCTCAGATGTATCACAATATGATCGGTTGATTACCTCCCCTAATATTGCTTGTTCTATCTCTCCCTGTAATTCTTCTCCATCACAATATTGCTCTATTTCTAATAATTTTTCATATAAATTTTCATAATCTATTAAGTCATGTTTACTCTGCTTTTTACAAAATTCTATATAATTACTAATTGGTACTTTTTGGAAAGCTAGATATATTCCTTTTGGATAGATAACCTGATTATTTGTGCCTTGATAATTTAGATTTAATAAAATATATTCCTTAATACCCACTTGTTCTAAAAGATAACCTATTATTGATAATTCATCATCTATACAACGTTTGGATTCATAGAGAAAAATATGTTGAATTCTTGATATTTTTCTTTGAATAGGATTAGGTAGTGGTTTTATCTTTCTTTTAGCTATTGGTATGAAATTATTATTGACTTCGATCTCATAACCTTCAACTAGTAAATCAGTCTCTAATACAAATTGAGAAAAAGGAACCAATAATTCATCCCAAGTTGTAGAAATTAAGATAACTCTAATTTCGCTTTGCTTAATATATAGATTTCTTTTTAATAAAGCTGAATATTTGAAAATTTCGTGTAACGCTTGTCGTGCAGCTTGATTACTTCTTTTTATTTCAATAATCACGTAGTTCCCTTGCTTATCTTTAGCTAGTAAATCTACATATCCTTTTGTCCCATCATTATTGGGTAATAAGTATTCTTTTCCAATTAAACTTAGTTCATCCGATAAAAAGTTTAAATTTTCTGCTAAATAATCCCGAATTTGGGACTCCATTTCCAAACCTCCTTCATAGGTTGAATCAAAATTTCTATACAAAAATAGTATTGAAATTTGATAATTCATTCCAATACTATTCTTATTTTATAAGTTTCCAACATATCCTCTACCTGACACAGCTCTATTCAAGATAAATTGGAAAATTGTTTCTGTCTTATTTTGAAAAACTTCTTTATCGTATGAATCTGGTAGGGCTTTATCAAGTACTGTTTCTATTTTATTTTTCACTCGTTGTTTTGGCTGTTCATCTTTAAACCAGTCGACACTCAAAAATTTTCCGTTTTCTTTCATCAACGAATGATACAATTGAGTGGCTGCTGATTTCACTTGCTTTTCTTCTTCTTTTGTTAGTTTTTCTTTCAAGAGTAAATCATATAAAACCAATTCTTCTTCGGAAAGATGTTCTGTTGACGCACGTGCATCTTCTTTTTTCAAATCTTTTACAAATTTCTTTAACTCTTCAAAATAATTCTCATTTGCTGTAGCACCCGCATTATATCCTTGAACTAATTTTTCGTACCTTTGAGCAAAAGAAACTCTTGTTTCATTCTTATTTAGCATTGCTTCTAATTTTTGTTCGATAAAGTTTCTCAACTCAACCAATTCAATGTTTACATATTCTGATTTCTGAATTTTTGCAATCAGGGATTCCACATCTAACTCTGAAAGCGAGATTGTTTTATTATCATAATCAACATCTGAATCTTCTTTGATATAAAATAAATTCTCTGAATCCACACTCACATCCAATAACCCTTCAACTTTCACTTGTGCATCTTCAATTCTTTCATTTTGAATCAAATTCCCCATCAGTTTTGACATGTATTGAACTAGCTTAAAGATACGATTATCCCAATCATATTGGAAAATTTCAGGACAAGAAGCATCATAAATATTCTTTAATAAATTCGTATAAATAATAAATTGCGCTTTTTGTTCATCTGTTGCTAGAACAACATTAACTGCAGATTTTATCTTACAAGTTTTTGAAAATACATCTTCAGTATTTACTATTTCCATTAAATCAATATTTAAGGATGTACAAAAATGAATAATTTCTTCCTGAGTTAAGACAAGCATCTCAACCAGCTCATCTACTTGTTTTACTGGCAAGTCTAATTCAGCCTCATGATGAGAACCGCCGTAGTCTTTCAGGGCTTTTTTCATATAATGGAAAATATTCACATGATCTACAATCAAGCCATTGATCTTAATCCCACGTTTATCATCTGAATAAACACGATTCGCACGGGCAATGGCTTGCATTAATGTGTGGCTCTTCATTGGTTTATCTAAATAAAGCGTTGAAACCGAAGGCGCATCAAAGCCAGTTAGCCACATAGCGGTTACAAAAACCAACTGTAACGGATGATCTGGATCTTTGAATTGTTCTTCAATATCACGACCTTCGTCATCCACTTGATGATATCTTTTTCTAAGTTGCATAATATCTAAGCCAAACCGTTCAAACTTTTCTTCTTCTCCGCTTTCTTCGCTTACCACAACAGCCATTTCGACGCTATTCATGAATGTTTTCTCTTTTACTAAAGCTTCTTTCTCTTCTTGAGATTGTGCTCGTTGTAACTCAGAATTAATGGCTCGTATTCTTTTTTTCCAATGCTCTTGCACTTTGTTATACATCATAACTGTCGCATATTTATCGACTGAAATGACCATCCCTTTTCCTAAAAAACCTCTTTTTGGAAAGTGCTTCACGATGTATTGAGCAACTTCATCTAACCGGTCGTCTCGTTTCATTACGTTTAAAGAACTACGGTATTTATTCTCTAATTTCTTTCGTTCTTCTTCTGTTAATTCTTCTTTATCAATAATATCCAAAAATTCATCATTTAATAGATCATTATTTAAATTAACTGTAGGAACTTTTTTGGTATAGAACAAAGGAACTGTGGCACCATCATTAATGGAATCATTAAACGTATATTCACTCACTGGATTTCCAAAATAATCATAGGTTAATTGTTTACTACCTAACAATGGCGTTCCTGTAAAAGCAATATATTGTGCATTTGGTATGCCTTTACGCATGTTTTCAGCTAAATTTTTATATTGGGTTCGATGCGCTTCATCTACAATCACAATAATATCTTTACGTTCAGAAAGCAGAGGAAACTCTTTGTATTTATCGTATCTAAATTTTTGTATCGTAGTGAAAATCATCGAGATGTTACTTTTAAGTAATTTTCTAAGTTGCAAGCCACTTTTTGGTTTAACCATGTTGGTATCTTCAACCACACCTGTTCGCACAAAATTTTTGATTAACTGCGAATCTAGATCATTGCGATCTGTCACAAGTAAAAAGGTATAGTTTCCTGCAAATTTCCGTCTGATTTTCCGAACATACATCACCATGGAAAAGCTTTTTCCACTACCTTGTGTATGCCAAAATACCCCTAATTTCCCATTTCTAGCTTCTCGATTCTCAAAAGCTTCAATCGCATGATTGACACCTAAAAACTGATGATTTTTCGCAACGATTTTCGTATCTTTATTTAGATACAAAATAAAGTTTTCAATATAATCTAAAACTTTCGCTTTTGGCATAAGTCCTTTCAGTAAATATTGAATGGACAGCTCTTCATCATGAATTTTTGTTCGATCAATCACTTCTTTTTCATCCTCAATTTTAAGCCATTCAAAATAATGAGAGAAAGTCGAATTATAGCTGCCAGCCTTGGTGATATGTCCATTTGAAATAATACATAATTGATTGAAGAAAAATAATTGCGGAATATCCTTTTTCTGATCCATCAGATTTTTTGAATACCCTAATTGGACATTTTCACTTGGTTTCTTTAACTCAATCCAAACTAAAGGAAGTCCATTGATATACACGATAATATCCGGTCGACGGTACCCAATCTCACCAGCAATCCAAACTTGTCGAGCGGCAATAAAATAATTATTTTCAGGATGCTCAAAATCAATTAGCTTTAATGTTTCAATCTGTTCCTCATCATTAAGAGAGAATTTTATATTGACACCGTTGATTAAAGATTGATAATACTCATAATTTTTATCTTTTAATAACCTAGAATTCAAAGAATCATCCTTGATAATTGCTTGTACTTCCCCAACAATGAGTGCATCTGGAATTGAAGGATTTAGTTTACGAGCGTATTCTAAAAGAACATCAGGTAAAACAACTTGTTTTTTTGTCTGTCGATGTGTTCCGTCCTTAAGAGAAGAATTTGTTTTTGTGTAAGCATTCAAAAGTGAATAACCTAAATCTTCAAATTCTTCCATAATACGCAATTCTAAATCATCTTCCGTTATAAAATCAACCATTTTAGACCTCCTTTAGTTCAAGTTTCATTTTTCTTACTCTAGTTCAATTTCTCCAGAAAGAAGTTTTGGGAGTAGAGTGTCTCTAAGTTCTTTTAAGGATTCAATTTCACTTCTTTTGTTTGCAATCAATTCAAAAATACTCATTACAGATTCATGAAACATCAGTATTACTTCAAATGATGGACTTACAAACTTATAATTTTCAAAATCATTTTTAGAAATATTAATATACACACTTCCTGATCCAGTATTCGCAAAATATTTAAACATTTCTTCTAATAACAAAAATACAAATTCTTGATAATGATTATCTATAACTCTTGCTATACCTGCTCCTCTACCGATCGCATATTCTTGCTGAACAATTGTTGGATTCCCGATAGTTGCACGAACTCCAAAAATAATATCGGCTTTTTTTGTCACTTTTTTAGGTTCAGTAGTATACTTTTTGGGGTTAACAAAACCATTCTTAAAATCACTCGCACCATTGATTAGTGGTAAACCAATATTTTCATTGTTATATGATGTTCCTTTTGGAGATTGTCCCATAATAATTTCTGTAATATTCTTTAATGAGCTTACTTCCCATCCTTCTGGAATTTCACCCAGTTCACTTTCAATCATTTTCCCACCATTTAATTTGTATGGATTTCCATTTTTATTAGGAAATTCAAAATCAATGAACCAATGGTTGAAAAGAGTAGTTGCTGTTTCTTCTAAAGTGTTTATAATTTGATTATTGAGTTCGATTTTTGAATCTAAATTTCCTAAAATGCGACTCATTATTTTCTGTTCTGTAAGTGTAGGAATAGCCATTTCATACTCTAATATCGCTTCTTTTTGAGCTCTTTGCCTACCAGAAGTTCCAGTCATTGAAGCTATGGCTATGTTCCTAATTTCCTCTGAGATAGACAAATAATAGATAAATAAAGGATCAGAAATGCCTTCTTTAGCACGCAGAACAAAAAATTCAGTTGAGCCATATCCTACTTCGTCCTTATCTAGTATATCTACAATTGCCGTTTTTCCATTTTCTAAGCAAGGAGTTATCCTTGCCATCAAAGTATCTCCATTTCTAAACTTAGTTCCACTTTTAAACATTTCAATTTCAAAACCATTTATTTTTCTAGCAAAATTAGGCAATTTATCCATACTAATCTTTTTTGCTAATGTATCGCGTTTTAGAATTTCTTTAGGAGCAAAATCAATTATTTCATCTAGTCGTTTTCTTTTCCACTCAGATCTCATACCCTATCCCTCCTAGGGCATTACGAATTTCTTTTTCCAACTCACTAGATTGTTGGAACTGTTCCGATAATTGCTTTGTTAGCCTTTGCATCTTCTCTTCGAATGGTTCTTCATCTGCTTCTATCTCTTCCACACCAACGTATAGACCAGGGGATAAACTCCAATCTTTTGATTCAATGCTGTTTTCTCCATGAACTGGAACAACGCTACATAATCCCGCTATGTCTTTATACAGTCTTTCTGGAAATTGTTCATTGACCCAATTTAGTTGTTTTAGCCAATATTCCTTTTGGTCATCATTTAAGTCAATATTTTCTTGATACCAGTTTTTGAGTTCTTCATATTCTTGAGTATTGCCTTCATACAACCTTGTAATCAAGGCAAGATTTTTAATATGCGCCTCATCAAATTTACGATGTGCACGATCTACCTGTGTATATAATTCTTTTTTATCAGCATTAATAAACAAAACTTCTTCATGTTTCTTTGATTTATCAAAGAACCAAAGAGTTGCTGGCAAAGTAACTGTATTAAACATATTTGAAGGTAACACAACAATTTGTGAGAGGTGACCACTTTCTAATAAACGTTTGCGAATGTCTTTTTGTCCGCCGTCCCCTGCTGTGGAAGCTCCATTTGGCATAACTAATGCTGCTTTTCCATTTTTTTTCAGTGCAGTGGCAAATTGATTAATCCATAAGTAATTGGCATTGGGGACTTTCTCAATTTCATCTTTTTTACTAGAATTTCTTGGAATACCATATTCATTAAATCTTTTTTGATTACATACACGCTCGTATTCAACACCTCTTACATTAAACGGAGGATTGGCAAAAACATAATCAAACTTCTCATAGCTAATGTGGGGATCTTCGTAAAATGAATTGGCTTGGAAAATATCTCCGTTCATGTTATGAAGTAATAAATTCAATTGAGCTAATTTTACAGTTGCCGGTTCTTTTTCAACGCCGTGGGCTCTTAAAGCATTTGGGCCATAGCCATGTTTTTTCGCATAAAGAGCCGATTGAACAAACATGCCTCCTGAGCCACATGCCGGATCTAATATTCTACCTTTTTTGGGTTGGACAACTTCTACCATATATTGAACAACTGATGCTGGGGTGTAAAAGACACCGCCACCTTGTCCTTCAGCCATGGCAAATTTTCCAAGAAAGAACTCATAGATTTCTCCAAAAATATCAACTGATCCCTCAGTTGGAATATCTTTGAAATTCTTCAGCAAATTTTTTAAATTCGTTGCTGGTATTTCTTTGTATTTTTCTTTGGGTAATGCTCCTTCTACAGACGATGCATATCTTTCCATTTCAGTCATTGCATTTACAATTGCTGGCGCAATAACATCTTCTTTTTCTGGAAGATTTAATAAATAATCGTATCTTGCGTCATCTGGCACATAAATTCCTGCTAATTCAAGAGCAATCTCACTTTTATTTGCTGAAATACGTGTACTTTTTTGCCTTTTTTCAAATTCTTCTTCAATAGCTTTTTCAAATTTTTTATATTTAGCGTCAGCAAAACGCAAAAAAATTAGCCCTAAAATGGGTTCAGCATAATCATGGGCACTTAAATTAGAGTTGGCACGCATATCAATCGCCGTCGTCCAAAGATCGTCTTTCAGTTTTTTTAATTCTTTATCATTCAATTTTAGTTGCCCCTTTATCTATAAAAATATGTTTAATTATTTATATACGTAGTCAAGTAAATTATATATTAAAGCAATGTAAAAGTATACTTTTCAGTGTATTTATAGTTAATCATTACCTGTCTTGATGGAATCTATTGTGTATACATCATTATCTCAATCTGAACTCAGTAAATAAGCCATTCTCAATATCTTAAAGAATGACTTTTTTCAATATTTTTTATCCGTTATTTCAACACCTAGCTTTATTCCTAAAAAGATTTCAACATTAACAAAATATGTTCTAGTTGCTCACTTTCATACCCTATCAATCTTTTATTAATTTCTTTCAAATAATACTCTTTTGAACGAGTTTCTCGAAGAAATTCTTCAACGGTCACATCTAAATAGTCGCAAATAACATATAGCATTTGAATGGAAGGTGTAACACGCTCATTTTCAATAGAATTGATATAATTATCACTTTGTCCAATTGCCAAACTCATTTCTCTAGCACTAACGTTTTTCCTAGAGCGAAAGTAGCTTAGCTTTTTTGATATAAAACGTTTAAGTTCTGATTCATGCATTTTATCACTCCTCTTTCACACACAATTTTACAACATAAAAACCAAAATTTACGAGTTATAAAAACCAATTTCTATTGAAATTCATTTTTATAAAGTGTATAATGTTCATAAGGCATATTTAAAAAGTGTAATCGCCTTTTATCTCAATCATACTAAAAAATAGGAGGATACAAAATATTGGAAAAAGAAAAGACTACACTATTAACCCAAAACAAGCAACCCATCAAACAAGTCTCCTACCAAGACATGTATGCTATGAAAGATACTCTGGAACAACTTGAATCATGGACAGAAATTTTAATGGTGGTAGATAAACACTTTGCCAATAGAAAACTACCACTAGACAAGAAAAAAATTGCAAAAGATTACTACTCCATATCTCAAATTTTCGGTTCATTTATGGATGATTTTTCAACCTGTATTGACCGATTAGAAACACAACTGGATCAATTAATGAAAAAAGAAAAAGTGAAAATTACTCAATAATTCCAATCATTTTATGAGTTCTTCGAACATTGACAGATTTAGATAATAAACGAAGCCAATAGCTATGTTAAATCTACATAATAGCTGTTGACTTCGTTTATTGCATTAATACATGTAAAATATCATTTTATTCATTTCACACAATTAGGTAAGATAATCCTTTGTTCTATCCATATCGCTTCATGTTGAGCCTTCCAACACTGCTTTAATCCAACGATTTGATAGTCAGCTTACAAATTTCAACTTTAATCAATAGCTCTTTTCAACTCATCAATCTCTAATGGTGAAAGAACCGTTGAAAGATTTGCATGACCTGCAAGTCTTTTCTTTGATTCCAAAGGTAATTGTTGCATGATACTTAATAAAGTACGACTGCCAAAATAACTTTTTTCAATTTTTGAATTTTCTATCAATAAAAAGAACAGCTTAATCAATAAATCTTTTTTCTCACTATTTTTTTGTTCTTTGAGACTATCAGGAAGTGAATGAATGTTTACCTTCCCTTTATAATCAGAAATGTTTTCTTCAAATACCCGTAAAACCTTTTCTCCTTTAGATAATACAGTGCTGTCTTCCTCTAAATAATAAAGAATGTCTCTTCCAAAATCACCTTCCTTATCATGCAGCATTATTTCTCGAAGCCACTTCTCTTCATACTCAAACTCAAATTCACTTTGAAAAATAAGAGAGAGCATCCAAGAAAAATTGATGTTATTCCAATTTATCTCCATTCCTTCATCACTAGGGTTTATCTTAGATAGAGCAAGAAAGAACAGATTATTTTGATTTACATTATTTACATAGCCTTTTTTCAGTAACTCTTGACCTACAAGCTTAAATTTATCTAAATCACCTTGTTTGAATCCGCTTATTGAAAAAGAATATCCTTGGAAAGTATTGATCGTAACCTTTTCTAAATCTATTGAATTATCAACTGTTGTCAAAGCTCCCAGCGTAAATTCTCTAAATTGATTGAAATTAACTTTAGCTACAATCTCTTTAATTACACCACGTTTAGACTTGTCCTTTTTGTTTATTAATATCAGTATATCCAAATACCTTCCTAACTCAGTATTAATAAAATCATCACGTTCAATTAATTCAGGTCTCTCTTTATTTGTATACACATAGTTATAACTAAGCTTATTAACCTCGACTTGAAATAGCTTTTCAAAAGCTTTATGTTCAAATTCCTTTTTAGAAATCAACTCTTGGAAGAACAATTTTTCTTCCCAACTAAAACTATCTGAATTGAATTTTTCTAAAAATATATTTAAAGCCTTCTCTTTTAAATCAGAGTTATAATCATCCGTTAAAATTTTGAGAAAAAGTCTATCAAATTTTGGATATAGAAGTGACCCCTTATCAATGATTATCTTCTCTATTTTTTGCGAAACTACATCATTTTTTTTCAATACATTTAACAAATAATTAGAAGTTTCTTTATTGGTTTTTTCAGAATAAAAGTCTTCTCTCTGTGAAAATGACTCATCTTGACCACCTAATAAAATCTCCAAGATTGATTCTTCATTTTCTTTAAGAATCTGACTACTGTCTATAAATGAACGAGGATGAACAATACTAGCAGGTCCTGATTCAATCGCATTTTCATAAACTTCAAGAGCATCCTCTCCTATTTCTGTTTTATGATTTCTTGCAAATTCATTTAGCTCAGTTCCAAAAATAGTATCAGTAAAATCAATTTTAGCTATTAACTTGTTAACAATAGGATTAGGCAATTTCTTTTCATTATCAATATTAACTAGCACTCGTTGAAATAGACGCGTTTCCAATAAGGGTTCGGGGAAATTCTCTAAAATAAACGTATCTTCGAACAATAATTTTTCATCTAAAAGGGAATTATATATAATCTTTATTAACCCATCCATTGAAATAATTTCATCAAATGACCAATAGAGATATATTCCTTCGTCCTTTACTGACTCGATAATTGGCGTAATCATTTCATTTCTAAAATTAATTTTAAGACTCTGATCACCGTAAAAAATATTTCTATGACGTGAAATTTCCTGTTGAAATTGTTCACTTAGCCAATATCCCATCAAATCTGAATCACCTGAAAAAGATGTATTAACTAACGATTGATTTTGTGCCAAATGTTTTCTTATTTCATTAATATCTTCGTTTGAAATATTATCTGAGTTCAGAAGTTGTTCATACACTTCAAAAAGATCTTGGCAGTAAATATTTAGTTTTTTATTCTTAAAAATTTCAACAATTATTTTAAGTTGTTCAGTGTCTATATTTTTAAAATTTTTACTAACCATATTCCAAAAACTACTGATATTACTAATTTTCTTCAATAAGATCTGACTACGTAAAGTAATTTTTAAAATCTTCTTTTGCAAATCAATATCATCCGTTTTAAAAATATCAGATAAATAATGTTCATCTTCCGAATATTTCTCAAGTATTTTCTGATAAATTTCTTTATCGGTTGATATACTGTGGAGTATAGCCCAATCCTCACTAGACTTAGCCACTTCTAATTTTCTCTGAACAGAACTTACCATTTTCTCTACTTCTTTTGGCAAATCATCATAATCATCACCATACCAAAAAATGGTTGTACGATTATTGTTTTGGTAGGTTTGATTATAAAGGTTTCTGAACTCTGGAGATTCATTCCGCTCTGTTTTCATCATCGCAAAATTTTTAGATGTTGCTGGTAATAAGGATAAAATCTCTTCTTCTTCCATACTACTTCCAAGAAATAAAACAATAGGTTGTTTCATTTCAAACCATGTTCTTAATTTCTGAAATTCCTGTGTTTCTTTTAAATATTGCCGAGAATAATCCAATGATGAATTAACAAAATAATGCCCTTCTCCTTCTGTAGTTCCATGCAAATGCAACACATCACCAGATATTAGTCTACTACTCCAATTGGTAAATTCATGTAGATTATTTATAGTTTTAAATGCATCTTTCTGCTTGATACGTTTCAAATGTTTCTCAATTTCGAAATCATAATTTGAAGTTATAAAGATTGGATCTAATTTTATCAATTCAACTAACACACTATTTTCTAAATAATCTGGTACGACTTCTTTAAAAAAATATTTTTCAAAATTAAGCTTTACATCGTCAAAGTCTTCTCCCAAAATATCGTGCAACAAAGTATGTAATAAATCAATCTTTCTTTTTGGACCATTTTTTGATCTCAAGATTTCATCAAATTGCGAAAGCAATTTATTTGATACTTCTATCTTTCCCCCCGCAACATGTTGTATATTGAATTGCCAAAAATGAATTAATTTTTCAATATAACCATTCCAGTTAGGATAGCCTTGCGAAAGTGAAATACCTGCTCCTACAAAAACAACTAGATTAAAGTTTTTTACTGCTCCTGCTAATGAATCAACTAACTCATCAAATTCGTTTTCTGTATAATAATTGCCCATAATAATCTCCCGTCTTACTGCAATAATTTAGTTAGCATTATTTCAATCTTATAAATAAGTATTATTTACTTTTTTTCTTCAATAACTCTAACATTTTTATATCAAACTTTCTACTGTTCAACCTATTTTAAACCGATACAAATTTATAAGTTCACCGAAACAAAAATAGTATTATTCTAGGTACTACTGGTACTAATATTAATACTACTTTTATTTTCAGATATTAAAAAAACTAGGAATGCCTAGATAACAGCGTTCCTAGTTTTTATTTTGTTATTAACCAACTGAACCTTTCATTTGAGATTTTACAAATGAATGGGCTGGAAAACCAGTCATATTAACAAATCAATATTTTCTTATTAAAACTAAATGTCATTGAAAATCAAGCGATTGTCATTCAAAAATTGTGGACACTTAGGAAAGAAATTACCCGAGTATTCATCGGTTGTTTTAGAATATAAACTAAATCCATTAAAAACTGCAAAGAAAGCAAAAAATATTGACAATGTTCCAAAATGACCATTTTTAATAATAAAAACTCCTTTTGAAAAAGTCATTTGATAAAAAAACACCGCAAATGATAGTAGATCTAAATAGACACGACCCTGGATTCACCCAATAAAAATGAGTATCTATATTCTGTGATATTATACTTAGCGGATCAGAAAACAATTTTACTTTTGTTTTTAAACCTCAAAATTATTTTTTTTTCAATAACTCTGTAATATTTTTTTTAATAGTTTTTCCTATTTCATTAAAAAATGCTCGCTCTTTTTTTTCACTCCAACTAGCCCTTGGTGGTGTCTGTGCATTTGAAAAAACTTTTATTAGATTAGGTATAAGCTCTATGAATGATCTTAAAAGTATTCTTGATTTTACAATTTCTTCAATACCAAACATATCGGGTCCTTCATAATCAATTATAGACACATCTATGAAACTTTCTTCTCCTAAAGTAATATCATAAAAATGGTTATCATCTTTAATTTCTAAATTCACTTTCGATATATTTTGATTTTCAAATAAAAATAAAAGAGTTGTCAACATATTCAGAATTCTTTTCCCAGTTCCTTGGATTGTGTTTATTTTGTCTTCTGTTTTCCCCATAAAACCTGTTAGACTTTTTAGGTACAGGCTTGAATTCACGCCTAACGGTAGGCTAGGATTTTCAATTAAATTATATACTAACCAAATAAAAAGGTCTGACTTAATACCACCTATAGTTTCTTCTTTAATTTCATGTTTTCCCTCATAACCGTGCAATTTCCTTAGTATAGATAAAGTAGGTTGTGTATATCCTCTATTAACTATATACTTAACTTTATTTTTATGGCTGTAAATTATTATCTCATAATCTTCAGTTCTAATTCTCTTTTCTCTATTACTATTTTTTTTTTCACTATTTCTAACTCTTTCAAATTGAAACTCTAAAAAATTATACTCTACAGTTTCATTATCTAGTTGTATACTTTCATTTTTTGGAAAAGCTTTTGTTATTCTAAAAGATAAATTACTATTATCAAATGGATCTATACTAGGTTTAAGCCATTCAGAATAAGACATTATATGATCTATTAAGCTATCTATATCTCTATTTATCGTATTTTGCCACTTTGAATATACCATATTGACACCCCTTAATTTTGTTTCAATTCTAATTTATTCTTTTTAAGACTAACAAAACCTAACCAGATTGGTTTTTCTAAAACAAGGTAATCTTTATCACCCTTGTTGTATTCTTCCAAAACTAGACTTAATTTAATTGTTCTAACAGTTGAAACGTCCTTCTTATATCTGGATATCATTTTGTTTATATCTAACTCGTAATTTGAACCGCCTGAGTCAATAGAAATAAATTTTCTACTTGAATTTTCATGTAACTGAATCATATAAGATTCAGGACATACCAAAGTAATACTCTTATAAGTTTTCCTAACTTTTCCTTTGGCTACTATTTTCATTTCTATATCCATGCTTTTTGCTAAATCTGATTCTGAAAAAACAATCTTATTAGTTTCTTGATTTGGGTAGCTAATATTTACGTCAATATGTAGTAAGCGATTGCTGACGAAATTAAACACTAATGCAAATATCACACTAAAAACAAAATTATAAAAACCAATGTCTAATGATGCCAAAACTTTTTGATCAGTTATATTTAAAAAAATGGTTGCAAGCGGAAATTTATATGCACATATACATGAACCTATCATTAAGAATAAGACTTTAACTTGTTTTAACACTTCACTCCCCATTAAAATACCTCGTTAAAACTGGAACAATGAAATTATTAAATATTTCTTCATCTCCGAAATATATACCATTTGATAATATTTTTGCATTGTCGTAGTTTCCGCCTCGACCTACAATTTTTATTTCACTAATATCTATAGATTCATTATCATAACACCAAGACAATTCCTCTATTAATCTTACTACATTTGAGTAATCAGTTCTCATAGAAAGAATTATCTTATTAATATTCTCTTGTACTTCTAAATCATCTTCGCTTCCTATTTTCAGAGCTGCTACTATATATTCTTTATTATTTATTGCAGTTTCTTTTATTAGCTCTATCATAACTTCAGAGTTAAACAAAACTTGACGGCTATTTTCCTGTTTTAATTTTTTTATCAGTTGTGAATATGAAATCTTCTTAGCATCATAAGAAATTAATTGAAAAGAGTAACAATTATTTTGGAAATGTTTAAATATTTTTTTATTTTCTACATTCATATTCCATCCCCCATTTCTTATATCAAGATAATTATATCAAGCATTACAACACATTACTATTAAAATTCATAAAAATTTGGCTTTTATTTCTAATTGGCGTTAATTTTATTGTTACTTTCTACATCACAAAACAAAAAAAGCCAGAAATACCTGCAATCAGACATTTCCAGCTTCCAAGATTTAATTACCCGACTGATCCTTCCATCTCATAACTAATCAATCGATTCAATTCAACCGCATACTCCATCGGCAATTCCTTCGTAAACGGCTCCACAAATCCCATAACGATCATCTCAGTCGCTTCAATTTCAGTCAACCCACGACTCATCAAGTAATAAAGCTGCTCTTCCGAAATTTTCGAAACCTTCGCTTCATGCTCCAACGCCACTTGACTGTTATGAATCTCATTAAACGGAATCGTATCAGATTTCGATTTATCATCCATAATGATCGTATCACACTCAATATGTGAAATTGATCCAGCACTATCTTTCCCAAACGTTACTTGACCACGGTAGTTCACTTCACCGCCGTCTTTGGCAATTGATTTAGAAACGATCGAACTTGAAGTGTTTGGCGCATTATGAATCATTTTCGCCCCTGTATCTTGGATTTGGTTTTCTCCAGCAAATGCAATTGAAAGCATTGTGCCGCGAGCGCCTTTTCCATCTAGATAAACACTTGGGTATTTCATCGTTGTTTTGGCACCTAAGTTCCCGTCGATCCACTCAACTGTGGCACCTTCATAAGCTTTGGCACGTTTTGTTACCAAGTTATAAACGTTATCAGACCAGTTTTGGATGGTTGTATAACGTGTATAGGCATCTTTATGGGTAAAGATCTCAACGATTGCTGCATGTAAGCTATTGCTTGTATACGTAGGAGCTGTACAGCCTTCTACGTAATGAACGCTCGCACCTTCATCCACGATAATCAGTGTACGTTCAAATTGTCCTGTGTTTTCCGCATTGATTCGGAAGTATGTTTGTAATGGTACATCCACACGAACCCCTTTTGGTACATAGATAAATGTTCCACCCGACCAAACTGCTGAGTTTAGTGCAGCTAATTTGTTATCTGTTGGTGGGACTAATTTTGCGAAGTATTTTTTGAATATATCGGGATATTCTTTCAACGCTGAATCTGTATCTGTAAAGATGATCCCTAATTTTTGGAATTCTTCTTTCATATTGTGGTAAACCACTTCTGATTCATATTGCGCTGAAGCTCCAGCTAGGTAAGCACGTTCGGCTTCTGGAATTCCAATTTTTTCAAAGGTTTCTTTGATTTTATCTGGTACATCATCCCAGTCACGAGCAGGTTTGTCGCTAGCTCTTTGGAAATATTTGATTTTTTCAAAATCGATATCAGATAAATCTGGTCCCCAATTTTGCATAGGCATTTTGTGGAATTGTTCTAATGATTTCAAACGGAATTCCAACATCCATTCTGGTTCTTCTTTCTTACGTGAAATTTCTCTAACAACTTCCTCTGTTAGTCCACTTCCCGTACTGAAAATTGGTTTCACATCATCATGGAAACCAAATTGATATTCTTCTAACTCAGGTACAGTACTCAAATTATCTCACGTCCTTTTCTTGATTCCTTACTGACTTCAACTTATTTATTATTCTTCGCAGTGTAATTGTCCTGCGGTTCCTTGTCCGTCATTTTCAACTGCTTGTTCTAACGCTTTCCAAGCCAATGTTGCACATTTGATCCGTGCGGGGAATTTGGCCACGCCACTAAGCATCGCTGCATCACCGAGTTTTTCTTCCTCTGACACATCATTTCCTTGTACCAACTGAGAAAAATCTTCAGCCAACTGTTCTGCTTCGGCTAACGTCTTCCCAATCACCGCATCTGTCATCATACTAGCACTTGCCGTACTAATCGAACAACCACTTCCGCTAAAGGCAATATCTTTAATAACATTGTCTTCAATAGCCACTTGCAATTCGATCACATCGCCACAAGTTGGGTTATTCATTTCGATTTTTTTGCTTGATTCTGCTAATGTTCCATGATGATGAGGATGACTGGAATGATCCAAAATCACTTGACGGTATAAATTATCTAATTTAGATAGAGCCATGTTGGAAAAACTCCTTTGTCGCTAAAATTGCTTCGATCAATCGATCAGCATCTGCTTTGGTATTATAAAGATAGAAGCTTGCACGAGCTGTCGCTGGAACGTCTAAATATTTCAGTAATGGCTGCGCACAATGATGTCCTGCACGAACTGCCAAACCTTCCATATCCAAAGCTGTCGCTGTGTCATGCGGGTGTAATCCAGCTAAATTAAACGCCAAAACGCCTGTATGATGAGCCGGATCTTGTGGTCCATAAACCGTCAGACCTTCAATCGCCAATAGTTTTGGCAACACATAAGCCACTAATTCTGCTTCATGTTGATGAATGTCTTCTAAACCAATCTCCGTTAGAAAATCGATTGCGGCACCTAGAGCGATTGCTCCAGCAATATTTGGGGTTCCTGCCTCAAATTTCCAAGGCAGTTCTTTCCACGTACTGTCATACAAATTCACGAAATCAATCATTTCCCCACCAAATTCCACTGGTTCCATTTGATCTAGTAATTCACGTTTTCCATATAATACACCAATTCCAGTTGGACCACACATTTTATGCCCGCTAAATGCATAAAAATCAGCATCGATTGCTTGAACATCCACTGGCATATGCGGTACCGCTTGGGCACCATCAACAACTAAGACAGCTCCGTGGCTATGAGCTAACTTAGCCAACTCTGCCACTGGATTGATTACGCCTAAAACATTGGATACATGTGCGATCGAAACAATCTTGGTTTTATCCGTGATTTGTTGTTTTGCACTTTCCATATCTAAAAAGCCATCTGCTGTGATCTCGATATATTTCAAGGTTGCGCCTTTGCGTTCCGCTAGTTGTTGCCAAGGAATAATATTAGAGTGATGCTCCATATAGGAAATCACGATTTCATCCCCTGCTTCAACCGCTAAATCGCCATAGCTTTTTGCGACCCAATTTAAACTCGTCGTTGTGCCTCGGGTAAAGAGCGTTTCCGCTGTTTCTTTGGCATTGATAAAGGCTCTAACTTTTTCACGAGCTTCTTCATACTCTTTCGTGGCACGTTCGGCCAACGTATGCACACCACGGTGAACATTAGCATTATCGTGTTCGTAATAATAAGTCAGTTTATCTAAAACTGCTTTAGGCTTTTGAGTTGTTGCTGCATTATCCAGATAAACAAGCGGCTCGTCATTGACTTCTTGAAACAAGATGGGAAACTGCTGCCGAATCTTATCTGCGTTTATCATGCATTCAACTTCCCTTCAATTACGTCTACAAATTCTTTTTGAACATCTTTAACAGGAATCGCTGTGATCACTGAACCTAAGAAGCCACGAATAACCAAACGTTCCGCATCATCTTTACGTAACCCACGACTCATTAAATAGTACATTTCTTCTGGATCGACACGACCAACACTGGCTGCATGTCCTGCGGTTACTTCGTTTTCATCGATCAATAAAATTGGATTCGCATCACCACGGGCTTTGTCAGAAAGCATTAAGACACGACTTTCTTGTTGGGCATCTGCCCCTTTAGCTCCTTTTAGAATATGACCAATTCCGTTGAATGTTAATGTTCCACGCTCACGGATAACACCATGTTGTAAAATGTGTCCCACAGAATGAGAGGCTTTATTGGTTACACGAGTATCTATCCCTTGCGTTTGTTTGCCAGCACTGATTGCCACGACTTTGACTTCTGAGTGAGAGCCTTCGCCTACTAAGTCAGAATCAAAATCAGCAACCACGTCACCATCATTCATGACACCTAAGGCCCAATCAACAGATGCATCACGCATAATGTGTCCACGACGGTTTATATACGTTGAAACATTTTCGCCTAATTGATCGACAGCTGAGTATTTCACTTTTGAACCAGCTTTGGCAATCACTTCAACGACGATGTTCGCTGATACTTTGACTTTTTGCTCGCCAATTGTTTGGAATCGTTCTAAATAGCTAAACTCACTATGTTCGTCCGCTACGATCAAGACATGTTTGAAGAACGATTCTTCACTGGCTGAATCTTGAATAAAGATTGCTTCGATTGGTTCTTCAATGACAACATTTTTTGGTACGTATAAGAAGACTCCACTATTCATAAAGGCTGTATGGAATGCTGTTAATTTATCTTCATCCATCTCAACGGCTTTGTTCATATAATATTCTTTGACTAAATCGCCATGTTCTTGCATTGCAGTAAACATGTCAGTAAAAATTACCCCTTGATCGGCTAATTTAGCTGAAAGTTGTTCAAATGCTGTAATCGACCCTTGTTGCACGATCACAGGATTGTCTTTCATTGCGTCAAAGCTTGGGATGTTCATCGTTTCAGGTGCATACTCTTCAGTATTCACGTTAAACAAAGGCCAACGGTGAAATTTCACACGTTCGATCTTTGGTAATTCTAGGTTTTCAGCTTTTTCTAAAGCCGCTACACGTAAGTCGGTCATCCAAGTAGGTTCTTCGTTACGGGCTGAAAAAGCGTTGATGTCGTCAAGATAATTCGCTGTTGTTATTTCCTTCATTTATCTTGTCCTCCTTATGCTTCTTCTTTGTATTCGATACCTAATTCTTGGCTGATTCCTGCATAGCCTTCTGCTTCTAAACGTTTTGCAAGTTCAGCACCGCCAGTTTTCACTACACGGCCTTCCATCATGATATGCACCACATCTGGTGTGATGTAGTTCAATAGACGTTGGTAGTGAGTGATGATCAATGCACCAAAGTTTTCACCGCGCATTTCGTTTACACCTTTTGAAACAACTTTCAACGCATCGATATCTAAACCAGAATCAATTTCATCTAATATGGCAAATGTTGGTTCTAACATCAATAATTGTAGGATTTCGTTCCGTTTCTTTTCTCCACCAGAGAAGCCTTCGTTTAAATAACGTTCAGCCATTTCTTCTGGCATATTTAGTAGATCCATTTTTTTATCTAATTTTTTGATGAATTCCATTACTGAGATTTTGTTATCTTCATCACGTTTTGCATTGATCGCCGCACGCATAAATTCAGCATTTGTGATACCTGGAATTTCACTTGGGTATTGCATCGCAAGGAATAAACCTAAACGGGCACGTTCGTCCACTTCAAGTTCTAAGACATTTTCGCCATCAAACAAGATTTCGCCTTCTGTGACTTCGTAATTAGGATTTCCCATGATGGCCGCAGATAAGGTTGATTTACCTGTTCCGTTTGGCCCCATGATTGCGTGGATTTCACCTGTTTTCATCGTCAGGTTAACCCCTTTTAAAATCTTTTTATCTTCGATTGATACGTGTAAATTTTTAATTTCTAAAACGGACATGTACAATTCCCTCCAACTTAAAATAATTATTTTATCGTTCTCATTCATTTTATCCCAATTGAGAATGATAAGCAATCTCTTTACTAGAATAATTCTTAATTAAGCTAGCTTTTGTTTGTGAAAAAGTGGACTTAATTAGAATCTTTCTAAATTAACTATTGTTCTTTTATTTGGATTTTACTCCGTTGCTTGCTTTTATACGTTCCTGATTACTTTGATTTTCCCCACATATTGTGAGATAATTTACAACGATTTCAGAATAATTTTGACTAGAGCAAAAATCATTTTGTCCAGCCAACCGAAAAGAGGGTTTTTAATGTTTAAAAAAGGCATCATTCTTGTTAATCTTGGTACACCAGATAAACCTGAAACCAAGGAAGTTCGAGCTTATCTTAAACGCTTTTTAGGAGATAAACGAGTGATCGATACTAATCGTTTGATCTGGCTTCCTGTTTTACACGGGATCATTCTACGAACCAGACCAAAAAAATCTGCTGCTTTGTACCAACAAATCTGGCAAGAAGCTGGTTCACCGTTACTTATTTATACTCAATCACAAACGAAGCAACTGCAAGCACGCTTTCCAGATCAAGTTGTGCGTTATGCTATGTCATACAGCAGCCCTTTGATTCCAGAAGTGTTACAAGAGATGCATGATTTAGGGGTAACTGATTTGACGATCATTCCATTGTATCCCCAATATTCAACAACGACTACAGCGCCAATATTCGATGAAGTAGCAAAATTTTATTTGAAAGCTGAAGCAATTCCTAGCTTACATTTTATTCAATCATTTTATGATGAGCCATTATATATCGAAGCCTTAGCGAATCAAATCAAACAAGCTTTAACAGAAAGAAAAATAGATAAAATTGTGTTCTCTTATCACGGTATTCCAGTTTCTTATGTAGAAAAAGGGGATCATTATTTAGAGCATTGTCAACAAACGACCCAAACTGTTATGGAACAGGTCGGTGATGTTTCGCACATTAGCACCTTTCAATCAAAATTTGGACCTGCTGAATGGCTGACACCAGCTACTGATCAAACGTTAAAAGAGTTACCTAAGCAAGGAGCTAAAAATATTTTGATTCTGACACCTGGTTTTGTTTCTGACTGTTTAGAAACGATAGAAGAAATTGAAAAAGAAAATTATGGCTATTTTATGGAAAATGGCGGTGAACATTTCCACTATATTCATCCATTTAATGCTGATCCTATTTTCATTGATATTTTAGAACAACTGATAAATAAAAAATAACCATACTAAAAAGGAGTGTTCTCTACTGATTAGCAGAGTCACTCCTTTTTACTATTTAATTCATTATTATTGTAGGTTCATTGAAATATAAGCAGGTTCAATGGTTACTTTAGACATATTGCCCACATTCGGTAAAGCTGCCCAGTTAGGAACAATACTCCGATTCGCTTTTACAAATAGAGAGGTTCCATAAGCACCTTGTGTTATCGCAACCGTTGTTTTGAATACCGGTGTTAAGCCATTCACTTGCGTTACAGTATACCCCCAAATCTTGTCGTCGCCATTAAAGTAAGAATCGCTTGGTGAATAGGTTCCAACAAAATCAAAAATACGGTCTTTTACAACATATGCAGCTTGAATCGATCGACTATTGGCTGTTGCCTGAGCGTATTGAATCTCACCTGAATAATCAGCATAACCATACCGACCCGCTTCGAACGTATAAACGCCCGAATAGATTCTTTTCCAGGCTCCACTTGAATCAAACGTGAAAACAGCGCCATTGTTCATATCAATTTCTTGTGCGGCTTCACTCTTTTGGCTGTTAACAATACTTGCAAAAAGCATTGTAATCAGCGCGATGGTAAATAAAATTACTTTTCTTTTTTTCATCTTTCTTATCTCCTTTTTTTATTTCAGTATACCGAAATTTAATATTAACATAAAAATATATTTATCTCAACATTAGAACATATTTTTTAAACTATAAAAAATAAATATATTACAAAAAACAGGTATTTTTTGTAGTTTTATTGTAAAAAATCTGAAATGAGTTGGAACACTCATTTCAGATTTCATCTTTATTTATCTACTGGTTTTACAGATCCATCCCATTTTTCAAGAATCCAATCTTGGATTTCTTTACTATGCAAGGCATCAACTAATTTTTTGATTTTATCGCTATCTTTATCTTCAGAACGAACAGCCACAATATTTACATATGGTGAGTTGTCTTTTTCAAGTAAAACTGAATCTTTCAACGGATTCAGCCCTGCGCTATAAGCAAAGTTAGCGTTGATTGCAACAAGATCTGCTTCATCGTTATTGTATGTTGTTGTTAATACTTCAGGATTGATATTATGGATAAATTTCAAGTTTTTAGGATTTTTATCAATATCTTCAAATGTCGCTGTTTCTAAGTCAACACCGTCTTTAACCGTAACTAAATCTGCATCTTGTAAAATTGTAATGATTCGACCCCAGTCAGATTCTGAGTTTGATGTAATGATCGTTGCGCCGTCTTTTAAGTCTTTAATATCTTTGATTCGTTTTGAGTATAGACCCATTGGCTCAATATGAATACCGCCAGCATTTGCAAAATCATAATTATTTTCTTTGACTTGTAAATTAAAGTACGGAATATGCTGGAAGTAATTAGCATCAATATCGCCTTCAGCTAGGTTTTTATTTGGTAAGATGTAGTCATCGAATTGAACGATTTCTAGATCAACACCTTCTTTTTTCAAAATTGGTTTAACTTGTTCAAGGATTTCTGCATGAGGTGAAGCTGATGCACCGACTTTTAAAACTGAAGATTCTTTTGCAGATCCTGCTGATTTACTATCATCTGTTTTGTCCTTTGCGCCTCCACAAGCAACTAAACCAAATGTTACAACTGCCAATGCTGCTAAACCGAATAATTTCTTTTTCATCATGTATTTCCTCCAATTATGTTCTATTTTGATTGTTTATCGTTTGTCAGAGCGTTTCACTAATTGATCGCCGACAAACTGAATAATAAACACAATAACCAAGATTAAAACTGTTGCAACCAACGTTACTGTATTATTGTTACGACTAAATCCTTCTTGATACGCTAAACCACCAAGACCTCCGCCACCGATGATCCCAGCCATTGCTGTAAAGCCAATCATTGTGATCGTTGTTAGCGTTACACCCGATAATAACGCTGGTGTGCTTTCAGGGATCAAGACTTTAAAGATTTTTTGAATTCTAGAAGCCCCCATTGCATCGGCTGCTTCTAGCACACCACTGTCCACTTCACGAAAGGCAATTTCGACTAAACGAGCGTAAAATGGTGCAGCTGATACGATCAATGATGGAATTGCTGCCTTTGCACCAATTCCTGTTCCAACTAATTTTCTTGAAAAGTCCATCAACAAGATAATCAACACGATATAAGGAATCGAGCGGAAAATATTGCTAACGACTGATAAAACACTATAACAAATTTTTGCAAACGGTGATTTGTTACGGCTTAAACTGTATAATAGCAAACCTAATAAAAAACCAATAATAATAACAAAAATCATCGCAACGACCGTCATAAACAATGTATCGATCGCCGCCTGCTGCATTGATTCTGGATTCACTCGGCTAAAGTTTAAATATTTCTCTGCAAATGTTTCATTCGCCACGGTGAATCACCTCCATTACAACTTCTTTTTCATTGAAAAATGCCAATGCCTTATCTATTTCACTAGTTGTTCCTGTAATCATCACAGTCAAGGTCCCAAAGGCTCCTTCTTTTGCTTGTTGAACTTGACCTTGAACCACATTGATATCTACAGCAAACTGACGAATTGCTTGTGAGATCACAGGCTCATTGGCATTATCACCGCTAAATTGCAATGTTGCAACAAGTCCTGCTGGATTTTCTTTGATCAACTCTTGCAACAGCTCTTCTGTATCTTCTTTTGGCTCTAATTCCTGTTGAACGAAACGTTTGGTAACAGCTTGTTGCGGATGTCTAAAGACTTCTAAAACATCCCCTTCTTCAACGATTTGGCCCTGTTCCATTACCGCAACTTTGTTGCAGATCTTACGAATCACATGCATTTCGTGGGTAATCAATACAATGGTTAAGTTCAACGTTTGATTGATTTCCAAAAGCAGATCCAATACTTCATCTGTCGTTTGTGGATCTAATGCACTTGTTGCTTCGTCACAAAGTAAGATTTCTGGATTATTGGCTAACGCTCGAGCAATCCCTACACGCTGTTTTTGGCCACCAGATAATTGACTTGGATAAGCATCTCCACGACCTTCTAATCCAACTAAGCTTAAAAGTTCTTGTGCTCGTTCCTTTCTGACTTTCTTTGGAACATTCGCTAGCTCTAAAGGCAACATAATATTCTCTAAAATCGTTCTTGACCATAGTAGATTAAAGTGCTGAAAGATCATTCCAATTTTTTTACGAAATTGGCGTAACTCTCGGTTGGCCATTTGGGCAACATTTTGACCTTGAATAATGACTTCTCCTTGTGTTGGCAATTCTAGACCATTTAATAAACGAACCAAGGTACTTTTACCAGCGCCAGAATAACCAACGATTCCATAAATATCACCTTGATCAACAGTTAGTGAAACATCATTCACCGCTGTTACTTGCCCGCTTTTACCGGAAAATTGTTTTTGTACGTTTTGTAATTCGATTAGAGGCATTTCTTCCCCTCCACTTTCTTTGGTTTTGCTTCTTTTTTATTATACTACATGATTTGCTTTGCGTTGTGAAATAGCAGGTAGATTATTTTTTTATAATACAGTGTGATTAATCTACTGCTTGGACTGTCATTCACTAGTAAGAAATTCCTCTCACTTCGTTCGCCAAGTACTGTTCAACATCATTTTACTTTGTAAATTGTGTAGAACATGCAAAAAGCTTCCGCCCCATGTCATCGATCTGACAAAAGGACGAAAGCTTGTCTTTCGTGTTACCACCTTGATTTACCATTATTTCACAATAATAGCCTTATACAGTACTTGAATTCGCATACTGTTGTGCTATAACGGGCACTCCCGTAATAAGTTCACATTCGCTTACTTATTCTGCTCAAAGACCATCTTCCATCTCAACTATGCTGCCCATTTTCAGCGAACAAGGCTCTCTTCAAACATGTTTGACATGTACTCTTCTTTTCAAAGCTTTCACTTTATATTGATGAAATTATAGCAATATCCAAATCGCTTGTCAATCATTTTCACACTTAGCTTAATTCTGCTTCATCCACATCTGTTAAAATCGCAATCCAAGCATTCAGTTGATTGCCATCGTCTAATGTACTAGGATCTTGTTCAGCTGCTTCATTGATCGCTGAAACCGTCCCGCTAAGTGGTGTACTAAATTCACTGACTGCTTTTTCAGCTTCTAATTCAATCAATGAATCTCCTTTTTTCAACGTTTGTCCTACTTTCGGCATGGTTGCAAAAGTAATATTGCCTAAATCTTCTTGCGCTTGATTGGTCAAACCGATTTTATAGCCAGCATCTGTTTTTAAGAGCCACAAGCTATCGATTATTTTCAATTCTTCCGCCATTATTGAATAGCTCCTTTGTAATCAGATTCTTTAAATCCGTTTGCTAAAAATTGCTCTCCTTTAACAAAAATCGGACGTTTGATCAGCATACCATCAGTTGCTAATAATTCACTTGCTTCCTTGATTGAAAAGTCGTTGACTTTATCTTTCAAGCCTTGTTCTCTATAGCGGATGCCACTTGTATTAAAGAAACGGCGGACTGGTAAATCACTTTGCTCCATCCAACTTGCTAATTGTTTTGCAGTGGGTGGATTTTCGATCATATCGATCGTTTCGTATTTTACCTGATGCTCATCTAACCAAGCCTTTGCTTTCTTACAAGTTGAACATTTTGGATACCAGAAAAATGTGTACATTTTAACGCCTTCTTTCATTTAATAGTCTTCGATCGTTGCTTCTTTTTGATATTTCATCGACATGATCAACCCTACGCCTAGCATATTCCCTAAAATCGAGGAACCACCTTGACTAATAAATGGTAATGGAATCCCTGTTAAAGGCAATAGCCCAATATTTGCACCAATATTTTCAAATACATGGAACAAAATCATCATGATAATCCCTGTTGCAATGTAGGCATAAAATTCATTATTTGTCTCAAAACAAACACGAATCATGCGGTAGATCAAGATAAAGTATAGCAAAATAATAAAACAGCCGCCAATGAAACCAAAGTTCTCACCGACAACAGTGAAAATCATATCTGACTCTCTAACTGGCACATAAACATCACTGACATTAAAACCTTTACCAAATAATCCGCCAGAACCGATTGCCGTCAATGCCAATGCCGGTTGTTGTGAACGATCAGGATCATGGTGGAAAGGTTTCATCCAGAGATCAATCCGATCAAACTGATAGGGTTTAAACCCAACTGAATAAAGAAACTCACGCCCTGTTGTTGTTGTAACAAGATAAATCGTTCCTGCACCGATTAAAATAGCCGCTAAAAAAGTCGGTAAGATAATCTTCCACGATATTCCTGACATCAAGAAGACACCACCGAAAATGGCAAGGAAAACCAACATCGTTCCAAAATCATCTTGTAGTAAAATCAAAACAATGACTGGCAACGTCACCAGCAACATTTTACCGATCAGCCAAAAGTCCGATTTTAACGTTCGATTGACATTTTTCACATTATGCATGGTCACAACATAAGCTAACATTAAAATAAATGCTACTTTCATCAGCTCTGAAGGTTGAAAAGTCGTCCCACCGATACTGATCCAGTTTTTAGATCCAGTTTGTGATTCTAGATAAGGATCATAAAATTTTAATAATAACCCCATCATGATCAAACCAATCGCATAAAAAATCGGAGTCAAGCGCCATAGTAATTTTGAACTAAAATTCATGACCACAACAATGCTGACGCCACCAACTAAGTACCATAGCCCTTGTTTCATCAACATGTTGCCTATCTCTGGTCGCATCGGATCATTACTTAAGGCCACATAAAGTGACAAGATCCCGATAATCGATAGAAGGAACACAGGTAAAATCACACCATAATCAATTCTATTATCTAAATTTCGCATTAGTTTATTTTTATTCATTCGTCATCCCTTTTCCTTAAATCATACGCTTTTTATTATAACTTTCTATAGGGAGAAAAGAAAGTATAGTCTTGATGATTTTGGAAAAACTTTAAAGTACAAGTTTAAGTGTATCCTTTCAACAAACTTTTCTATGTTCATTTAATTACATATTGCTTTGATGCACTACAAAACTATATAATAAAATTTAAAGGGAGATGAATAGGATTGAAGAAGATTTATTTGTTAGTAATTAGTTTGTTTCTTTTATCGCTTAGTGGCTGTGAGAAACAGACCAATACTGAAAACGAAGCGCGAAACTCAGACGAACCTTGGATTACACTTGATACAGATACAATTGAATCTGATGAAAATGGCCAATTTCAGATTACAGGAAAAGCCAAATATAGCAGTTTTTCTGCTAATATCTTCCAAAATAAAAATGGTGTTCGTACACAAGGAACACGAGGTGTTCTCAAAATAGATAAAGATGGGACATTTATTTGGAGAAATATTTTTATAGATGGCAAAGAACCTACAACTGATGTATCATTTTCATCCTACAAAGAAAAAGAAAAGATTCAATATCAGATTAAAGTTGATTATAGTAAATTTGTTGCTAAACAGGAAGAAGATAAGTTAGTAGAAGAAGAAATCAACAGTGCAATGCCCGCTCTTTTAGAAGAAATCGTTGCGTTGTCTGAAGATATGATTATCAATATTGATAAAAAATATCATAGTTACCGAAGTTTACTAGTAACAGTCCCCTTAGATGTAAAGTATGAACGTAATAATGTGAAGAAAAAATATATGGATACGATTGGTTTTCTAGTTCAAGACAAAACTGCCAGTACGTTATACCCAAATAAAGAACAGATTCCTTACATCACATTTCGTTATGAAAAAACGAATGAATTTTTAGGTGCTACTGATTTAATCAACCGAAGAAAATTTATTCTTTATGATGACGTTAATAATTGAAAATGTTGAGTTAATAAAACACCAAATATTATTGAATCTCAATAACAAAAATAGACTAAACAAAACTTAAATCGTTTTGTTTAGTCTATTGGTCTTGAAACCATATTTGTAAATTACATCATTATAAGAATAGAATTATTTTACAACATCTAATACTTTTTCATACGCTTCAACTTGTGCATATAAACGTTGGATCTGCAATTCATTTTCAATATAATTGATCGAGTTTCCAAGATTTTCTTGACGTTTGTCTTCTAAACGTTCAACTTCTTTTTTTGCTTCATTAGCTAATTTAGTGATTTTATCAATTTTTTCTGACATGATGCATTCCTCCTATATACTTAGTTATATAACCAGTTTAGGCTCTTTTTTGTAAATATACAAAAATTACGCGTATCTTGAAGAAGAAATGTTGAATAATCCCTGTGCTCTAACTAAGACTTTATTATTCTTGCCATTTCTTTCTATTGGACCTTAACAAAACTGTAACAACAAATCCAGCTAATAGACTTCCGATTACAGCTAAATTAGCTGAATTCCGATCATTCTCTCCTGTCCTTGGAAGTGTGGGTGTAGATGTTGGTATCGTTAGTTTATAACTATTACTAGTCTTATTACTGGAATTTCGTATTACATTTTTCTCGTAAATATACGTAATAATTTGGTTCTCATCCATAAATACACCCTTGGGACGTCCAATTACCTCTTTAAAAGTATAGCCAACAATTTCTTTTTGCTCGGTGTTATAAACTTCTCCAATTATTCCTGATTCCAAGATATCATCCGCTAACTTATTCCCAGTGCTATCTTCGTATTTTACAGTAATAGTTGATTTTTTGGGGGCTGTTTTGGTGTAGATATAGCTGACTGTTTGAGGTTCTTCTGTAAACAATCCATTTTTATTTCCTTGTACTTCTTGAAAAACATACCCATCAACTTCTTTTTGTTCCGTGCTATATTGCTCTCCAAGCATTCCTGACAAGACAATATCCTCTGTTAACTTATGACCGGTTGTATCTTGATAGTTAACAGTCACGTCTGCCGCTTTTACTGGATCCTTACTATATACATAGGTTACGACTTGTTTTTGATCGGTAAAATGACCAATAATATTTTGAGGCAATTTATCTTGATTTAGTGTATAGCCAGGAATTTCTACTTTATATTGTTCTGTCCCTGCATCGTACTCCTCATCAATATTCCCTTCGATTATTTGGGAATCATGAATTTCCATTCCATTTTCGTCTTCATAAACAACTTCGACAGCTTCAGCTGGGATCGGAGTGTTCGTAAAGTTCACGCCTCTACCAAATCTCCAATCATAATATGTGCCATAGCCTCCCGAGTCATAACCACCACTAAAAGGGACGATGTCCTGACCTAAAGCACCATTTTCTAGAATCGTTGCTTTCCTTGGCGCCATAGTAAACGATATAAGCAAATCTGCATCCCAATTAGTCTCATCTTCTGGATGAACGATATTTTGAGTAAGCTCCATTTTGTATCCTAGTAAATTACTTAATTCGGGAAGTGCTTCGCTAAAATTAATTCCATCCGTTGTATAGGTTAGCTTGGCATTTCCCTTTGTAACGGTAGGGTACGACGTAAATTGAAACCAAAAATTCCCTGTCGCATCCTGGTTAATAAATTTTGCTAAATATTTTGACATCGTACCTTGATTTACAATTATTTCTTGTTGAAAGTAGACCGTCTTATTTTGATTTAAATCGATCATCGTTGGTTCAGAGAAAATATCGTGAAAAGCTTTTCCTACAATAACATAGTCGGTTCCATCATCTGACGTTTTGATTGCTGAACTAGAAGTATTTCCTTGAGCAAAAACAGATGGTGAAACTAGCAGCAAAAATCCTAAAAATAAAAGTCCTGTATAGTAGTACAATTTTTTCATCATTTATCCCTCATCCACGTTTTTTTACCAAAAGAATCGTAACACAGCATTACGGTCTAAGGTGTTTTTTTATTTTCGTAGAATAAAAAATTAGAGCATTTTCAAAAACGACTTATTTTTTAGCTATATTTAGAGACAAAATAAAAAAGCCCACCCCATCAACGGCTAAAACATTGATGGGGCGGGCCTTATCATTATGCCAGCTGCAGGGATCGAACCTGTGACCTATGCGTTACGAGTGCATTGCTCTACCAACTGAGCTAAGCTGGCAATACATTCAAAATTATAAGACTAAACCTACCTTTTGTAAAGGCAAAACGGTTCCTTTTTTTAAAATAAAATTAGTTTTCTGAAATTTTTCTTCATTTATGGTATAATGAAATAAGTTAAGAAAGGAAGTTTTTTTGAATGTCTAATTTCGGTAACTTTAATCGTCCTGTTGAGCCTTCTGCAGAAGGGGATTTATTCACTGTTGATACTCAGGTCACTTTCTTGATGCATGGTCAGCCACAAACGGGAATTATCACAAAACAGTTAAATAATTCTGCTGTAGTGGAAATTGATGAGAATTCTGATAACACCGATTTAATGGTTAAAAGTAATGGTGTGATCGTCATCAATTACAAAAAACTTAAAAAAGTATAGATTTTTCCATCCATAATTACTGGATGGATTTTTTGTTTTAAAAGAAAGAACGGATAAAAACATGAAGATGTTTTTATCCGTTCTTTTGCTATTACTTAGTTCCAAATAAACGGTCACCAGCATCGCCCAAACCAGGAACGATATAACCATCTTTATCCAAATACTCATCTAACGCTGCAGTATAGATATCAATATCTGGATGTGCTTCTTGTAAGGCTTTGATCCCTTCAGGAGCGGCTACTAGACAAACAAATTTAATATTGCTGCCGCCGCGCGCTTTCAATGCATCAATCGCCATGATTGCTGACCCTCCAGTTGCTAACATTGGATCAACTACGAATAATTGACGTGCATCGATATCTTCAGGCATTTTTACAAAGTACTCTACAGGCTCTAATGTATCATGATCACGGTACAAACCGATATGTCCAACTTTTGCTGCTGGAATCAATTCCAAAATACCATCTACCATTCCAATACCTGCGCGTAAAATCGGTACGATTGCAACCTTTTTACCAGATAATGTTTTTTGTGTTGTTTTACAGATCGGTGTCTCGATAACAACATCTTCTAAAGGCATATCTCTTGAAACTTCATATGCCATAAGCATTGCGATCTCATTAACAACTTCACGAAAAACCTTTGTTCCACAATCCTTATCTCTAATGATTGTTAATTTGTGTTGGATCAGTGGATGATCAATAACTTGGAATTTTCCCATGCTCATTCTCCTTCAATAATTTATTCCTTCCTATTGTAAAACAAAATCGAGCGATTGACTAGTCAATCACTCGAAACTTTTAGTTATAAAGTGGATATTTTTTTGTTAACTCGCTAACAGCTGTCCGAACTTCTGTTAAAGTTGCTTCATTTTCGTGGTCATTTAAGACTTTCACGATCAATTTCGCTACTTCTACACAATCATCTTCTTTAAATCCTCGCGTTGTGATTGCAGGTGTTCCAAGACGGATCCCACTTGTTTTGAATGGACTAAGTTGTTCAAATGGAATTGAATTTTTATTGGCCGTGATATTGACACTATCTAAAATCGCTTCTGCTTCTTTACCATTCAACCCAAAACCACTCACATCGATCAATAATAAATGATTATCAGTAGAACCACTGACTAAACGAGCCTCTGGTGTTTGATTGAAAACCTTTGTCATCGCTTTGGCATTTTCAATAACTTGTTCACTGTATTCTTTAAACGTAATGTCTAATGCTTCTTTAAACGCAACTGCTTTACCTGCAATTACATGTTCTAATGGTCCGCCCTGAATACCAGGGAATATATTGCTATTGATTTTTTTCGCTAGATCTTCGTCATTTGTTAAAATAAGACCGCCACGTGGTCCACGTAATGTTTTATGTGTCGTAGATGTCGTGATATCAGCATATGGTACTGGATTAGGATGTAGACCAGCAGCTACAAGACCAGCAATATGAGCCATATCTACCATTAATTTAGCGCCAACTTCATCTGCGATTTCACGGAATTTTTCGAAATCGATTGTGCGAGAATACGCACTAGCTCCTGCTACGATTAATTTTGGTTGATGTTCACGAGCCAAAATACGTACAACATTATAATCGATCACTTCAGTTGTTGGATCCACACCATAACTAACAAAATTATAGGTTTTACCACTAAAATTGACTGGTGAACCATGAGTTAAATGTCCTCCCGCAGACAAATCCATTCCTAAAACGGTATCTCCTGGTTCAATTAATGAAAGATAAGCTGCTGTATTTGCTTGCGAACCTGAATGAGGCTGTACATTGGCAAATTTAGCACCAAATAATTCTTTCGCACGATCAATTGCTAGATCTTCAACGATATCGATAAATTCGCAACCACCATAGTAACGTTTACCTGGGTATCCTTCTGCATACTTATTTGTTAAAATACTGCCTTGAGCCGCCATAACACCTTTAGAAACCACGTTTTCTGAAGCAATCAGCTCCAAATTGTTTTCTTGACGATCGTTCTCTTTCGCAATTGCATCCCATAAATCAGGATCAAATGTTTTATAATCCATTAAACAAGCCTCCATTTCATTTGTTTGTATCGATTGTATCATAATTAAATGCGCTCTACTTGAAAATCGAATCATTTTTTAAAATATTTTGATTTGCTGCCTTTTTTAAGCGGTTCATATAGGCAATTCCCAACTCTGATTCAGGAAAAGCTTGAGCAAAAATCACATCTATCGCTTGTTCGTCTAAACTTCTAAGTCCAGCAAACAACAATTTAGTCGCCTGTTCAACTGAATGCTCGCCAAAAGAAAAGACTGCCTCAACTTCAGCCGAAAATGTTGCTGTTATTTGCTCATCTGCAAATAACCCGATTCGCTGATTGTTATTTTTAGCCCAAGTGATGGCCTTTTTAAACACCTTCTGATCACCGTCTACGATCCACACGGGTACATCTGGAGAATAATGCTTATACTTCATTCCGGGCGCTTTAGGTGTTTCTTTTTCACTAATTAAATGCTGATCGATCATTACCTGACCAATCACTTGTTCTAAACGTTCTTTCGTGATTGCACCTGGTCTCAATATTACTGGAATACCATCTTTCGCGGTTAAATCTAACACCGTTGACTCCACACCGATTTGTGTTGGACCATCGTCGACGATACCAGCTATTTTCCCTTGAAGATCGTGATAAACATGCTGAGCTGTCGTCGGACTAGGTTTGCCAGAAGTATTAGCGCTGGGTCCAACTAACGGCACTCCAGAGATTTTGATCAACTTCAATGTTTCAGCATTATTAGGCATCCGAAAAGCAACGGTCTTCAACCCACCAGTTACAGTGGTGGAAAAAGCATTTGGTTTTACATTAAAAATCAACGTCAATGGCCCCGGCCAAAAAGTATCTACTAATGCTTCAGTCTGCTCTGGGAAATCTGCTACATATTGTTTGACCATTTCAAAATCACTTACGTGAACGATCAGTGGATTATCACTAGGACGTCCTTTAACCGCATATACTTGCTTCACCGCAGCTTCATTCAATGCATTTGCACCCAGTCCATAGACTGTTTCAGTGGGAAAAGCGATCAATTCACCTTGGCGAATGAGTGTTGCTGCTTGCTCAAGTTCATCTGCTGTAAATTGTTTTGTTTTCACTTGCTGATCCCTCCTCTTTTTATGAAACGATGATCATTCGATTATTACCAGATAAGTCTTGGGCAATTTCTACTTGTTTGTGCGCAAAGGCTTGCTGAAATAACTGTTTAACAGCTTGCCCTTGCTGAAAACCGATTTCTAGATAGATCTTACCATTTGGATTTAGCCGCTCTTTTGCTTCCTCAGCTAATTGTTGATAAATCGCTAAACCGTCGTTTTCCGCAAACAATGCCGTTTTTGGTTCAAAGGTGCGGACACTTTTATCCATCAAATCCCATTCGGCATTACTGATATAGGGAGGGTTTGAGATCAAGATATCGATTTTGGTCGCTTTGATTGGTTTTAGTCCATCACCATGAATAAAATCAATCGTAGCTCCCAAACGTGTCGCATTTTGTTCTGCTATTTTTAGTGCTTCCTCAGAAATATCGATTGCTATTACCTGCCAATCAGGTCGAGCTAATTTTAAACTGATTCCAATTGCGCCCGTTCCAGTTCCAACATCCACAACAGTTAACGGCTGATTTAGATTTTCCTTTAGACAACGATCAACTAGTTCTTCTGTTTCAGGTCTAGGAATCAAGGTATGCTCATTCACTAAAAACCGATGCTCAAAAAAATCGCTATAGCCTAACAAATATTGTGGCGGATAATTCTGCCCAAGTTGCTTTAAATCTTCCGTAATTTGCTGTTCCTCTTCTGGTGAGATTTCTTCTTTTAAATGAAGTAACCAGTCCGTTTTAGTCCAGCCTTTTCTTTCAAGAAAGACAAATAGAATACTGTATCCTTCTATCCCTTGTTTTTCTAAAAAAGAAGAAGCCCGTTCAAGGACTTCAAAATAACGGTTACCCATTTTGCATCTCTTCTAATTTTGATGTTTGATCGTATAAAACTAAAGCATCGACGATTTCATCTAATTTCCCAGCTAAAATTTGATCTAGTTTTTGAATCGTTAACCCAATACGGTGATCCGTCACACGATTTTGCGGGAAGTTATAGGTACGGATTCGTTCTGAACGGTCTCCAGTTCCTACAGCAGATTTACGATTTGCATCATATTCGCTTTGCGCTTCTTGTTGCATTTGGTCATAGACTCTGGCACGTAAAATTTTCATCGCTTTCTCACGGTTTTTGATTTGAGAACGTTCATCTTGCATTGCAACCGCAATCCCTGTTGGAATGTGAGTCAAACGTACAGCAGAAGCGGTTTTATTGACATGCTGACCACCAGCACCACTGGCATGGTAAATATCAGTACGGATATCTTTGTCAGCAAGATCTAATTCTACTTCTTCCGCTTCTGGTAATACAACAACCGTTGCAGTAGACGTGTGAATACGACCTTGGGATTCTGTTGAAGGAACTCGTTGAACTCGGTGTGCGCCACTTTCGTATTTTAATTTAGAGAAGACATTGTCTCCAGAAATCATCATGATGACTTCTTTATAGCCACCAATCCCCGTAATATTGGCCTCCATAACATCTGTCTTCCAACCTTGGGATTCTGCATACTTTTGATACATACCGAATAAGTCACCGGCAAATAAAGCTGCTTCATCGCCACCTGCGGCACCACGGATTTCCATGATGATGTTTTTGTCATCATTTGGATCTGTCGGCAATAGTAATATTTTAATACGCTCTTCTAACACTTCTTTTTCTTTTTTTAGTTCTGAAAGTTCTTCTTTCGCCATTTCAGCCATCTCAGCATCTAGTTTTTCACCTAATAGTTCTTCTGTATCGCTGATCCCTTCGACGACTTGTTTGTAACGGCGATAAACATCGACAGTTTCACGAGTGTTTGCTTCTTCTTTTGATAATTGCATAAAGCGTTTCGTATCACTGATCACTTCTGGATCGCTTAATAATTCGCCCAGCTCTTCATAGCGATCTTCAATTGATTGTAACTGATCGTACATAGTTAGTTGCTCCTTTTTTAGTTAAGTAATAAGTCTATTTTATTTTTCATTTTTTACTTTATTCATTGTTTGTTACTTGTTCACCATCGATCGGTGGATGGAAATAGTGATTACGGCATACGGGATAATAGGCTTCATTACCGCCGATTTGCACTTGCGTCCCCTCATAAACTGGTTGCCCATCGATATAGTGTAAATTCATTGTCGCTTTCTTGTGGCAGAACCAGCAAATCGTTTTTAGCTCTTCTAGTTTGTCTGCATACAGCATCAAATATTTTGAGCCTTCAAATAGTTCATTCCGAAAATCATTTTTCAAGCCAAACGCCATGACTGGAATATTCAATTCATCCACCACGCGAGCAAATTCGATCACATGTTGTTTTCCTAAAAATTGAGATTCATCAACCAAAATACAATAGGGTTTATAATCTAGCTCTTGGATCAATTGATAAACGTTTGTTTCTTTAAAAATCGGGATTGCTTCTCTTCTAAGTCCGATACGACTTGAAACGACACCAACGCCATCTCTAGTATCAAGTCCGCTTGTCATAATCACAACAGGTTTGTCCTGTTCTTCATAGTTATGTGCTACTTTTAAGATCTCAATGGTTTTCCCACTGTTCATTGCGCCATATTTAAAAAATAATTGTGCCATTACTTCGTCGTCACCTCTCGTTTAGTTCCTCTCGTATTTTACTATAAAACCGAAGTTTTTTACAGTGGTAAATTTAAGGCTTATGTATCAAGGGTTTTCACTTACCTAAAAATTTCTATATCTGCAGTCATACCTGCTCCTTTTTTTACAAGGACTGTAAAAATAATCATCCCACTTTAATCAGTGGAACAATTATCTCATCTGCTTTGTTAGCTATTTCTACTATATAATTAGGACTTGTATGGGTGTAACTATCTGTCATACTCTTATCTTTTTTGACATGACCTACATATTTACTTAGTTTATTTTTGGTTGTTTCATATTCTGTTAGTAGTGTAATAAACGTGTGTCGAAAGGCATGTGCAGTAAATTTTTCTCTTCCCATTGATTCACACAACACTTCTAATTTGTAATTTATTGTACTGTTAATGTATCTTCTTTCTTGTGCGATATTGTAAAAAACCACACCTGAATACTCACTATTTTCACGGTTAAATTTTTCTTCTGTTTTTTTCTGTGCCACTTTCCATTCTTTTAATAACTCTAGTAAATAATCTGAAGTAATTGGTATTACTCTATTAGAATCTGCAGTTTTAGGTGTTGAAACAGTCACTTTTCTTTTTAATTCTACTTGTGTTTTATTAATTGTTAATGTCTTTTTGTTAAAATCGATATCTGACCAGTTTAATGCTAATGCTTCTCCTATTCTAATTCCCGTCATTGCTAATAAACTAAATAATGCTTTGTATTGCGCTACTCGGCTATCGCTACCCTTCTTTAATTTTGTTTGCTCTTCAAATCCTTTAAAAAATTCGTTTAATTCTTTTGCTGTCAAATACTTTTCCTCCTCTTTTTTCTTAGCTTTTAATTTTGATTTTTGTACAACCACAATATTTACAGGGTTTAACCTAATTATTCCTGCATCTTTTGCCAACTCAAAAATTGATTTAATCATACTTAAATGGTTATTCATATTAGTATATTTCGGTGTTAATTCATCAATCAATTCTTGTATGACTGCTGAATTGATAGTTCTTATTTTTTTATTTCCTAATTTATCTTTAAAACCTGTTTTATATCTCGTTTCATACCCCATAATTGATTGTAATTTCACATCTTTTTTTCTGGTTAACTCAATCCAGTAATCGAAAACATCATCTACTGTAGAATCATAATTAAATTTGATTTTTACAATATCTTCCATTTCATCCCTATATCTTGCCTCTGCTAACCTAGCATCACTCTTCGTCCGAAACCCTCCTCTACAAATATCTCTTCTTTTTTTTGTTATTGGCTCTCTGATTGTAATTACAAATTTCCATCGAAAGCCTTTCTTTACCTTATATTTCGATACCGACATGTAACTTTTTCCCTCTCTTATTTTTGTTTTTTTCTCTAGTTTACCTCTCTAATTTTACTTATTATAGTTTCTCATCCATTCTTGTACTTCAATTAAATTATAACGAACTACTTTACCAAAACTAAAATATGGCATTCCTTGCTCTCGCATACGCATAATAGTGTTTTCCGATACATTTAATAGTTCTGCTAATTGAGTTTTTGTTACATATTGAAATTTACTTGCTTCTTTAATTGATTTCATATTTAAATCTTTCAATTCAATTGCTAACTCTTTTATTATTTGTTTTTGTTGCTCATCACTTAATATAACCATTAACCCATTATTTCCCATTGAATACTCCTTTCTTTTTATTTGTAAACTCATCTTATAATCTTAATCGTAATCATTCCACTGATTTTTATCATCTTGTTATCGGATTGAATAATTTCCTTTATTGATTAAGATAAATACATTACACCATCATAATCGTAATGCTTCCACATCGTTTTATCATTTCCCTATCTAATTTAATTCCTGTATACAAAAAAGACGTTAAAACACCTAATTTCAGGATATTTTAACGTCATAAGTATGGACACTTTTTCACTTCCTAATTTGATTTCCCAAATCTTTTTATGGCACCTGTTAAGTGATTCATTCGGATTTGATGAGTCTCACACAATAATTTTTGGATTTCATCTTGATTCAAATGGATATTTTCTACTTTTTTTTCTTCTTTGGCATAGATTTTGTAATAGTAAGCATACAACCGTTTGTATACTGTTTCTCTCTTAATACCTAATTTATCTGCAATTCCTTTAATTGAATTACCTTTAAGTAACTCTTTATGGATTTTTTCACCCGCATTCTTTGTAGATTCTTTTTTACTTTTTAAATGTTCATTCCTTTTCAGCACTCCAACTGCCCTTCTAAGTTTTGTGGAACTAGAAGAACTTTTTGATAATGCTGCTTTGAACAACACAGTTAGTTCATATCTTTTTGAATCTACCTCTTTCAACTTTAAAAAGTTTGCTACCTTTTCTGGAAAGAAAATAGTTAAACAGTCTAATTCTTTTGCTTGTTTATTAGATAAATGACTGAGCTTATTTTCAATTAATTCATATTCTTCCATCCATTGATTTGCTTGATTTATTGCCGATAATATATAGTAATTTTTATTACTATCAAATTTTGAAAGGAGTTGAATAACATAAAATAGATACAAATGATAAGCTGTAACCGAATATTTTTGATAAAGTTCATGATTAAATTCCTTTAATTGTTTACCAAATTCTTCCATCCCCAATGAATTATAAGGTATACCACTTAAATTTTCCAAAATAATAAGTAAACGTTCTTCTGTTTCAGTCATCAGTAAAACATAGTAAGTGATACTAAGATAATTTAGATAGCCTTCCCATACTTTATCAATTTCCTTTTCATCAACTTGATGAGCAAGAGGAACTCTAAATTTATCTTCCAAATGCTGTAAGTCTTGTCTTAATAATAATAGATACTCTGTTTTAGTCACTTCCTCTTGCACATTGTCTACTTTAATAGTTTGACTATCTTTTTTGAAAAAGGTTCTTGTTGTATATGCTTTGCGATAATACCTTAATAACCGTCTTCTTACTTCATAGTCGGCATACCTAATTGGTATTAAACCAAATATCTCATATAATAAATTCTTATCCGAAGTGTCTAGACCTAAATATTTATAGGCTAATTCTTGCATTATAGAAGTATCTTCTACTCGGTATCTAGACAATAGGAAGGCAACATCCCAATTTTCTTGAACAGATTTTTCACTGTTTATCCAGATTTTTACTAGCTCTATTGCTTCTTGTTCATCCTCTATTTCCTCAAACCTCAACTCTATTCGAGCTTCTAAAATTTGAATAGCATTATTTAAGTTCACAACTTTTTCATCAAACTCTACTTTAGAACAAATTTTTATCAAATCAGCAGTAATTTGTTTTGCTCTCACATTTAATTTATCCATACGTTTCTCCTATGATATAATCTTACTATTAAGTATATCAGAAAAGAGAAAATACTATGAATAAAATATTGAATACGATTACAAAAGGAGATTCTTTTGAACTAATAAATCAAGTTGATGACCACTCTATTGATTTATTATTAACTGACCCACCTTACTTTCTGAATGGTTCAGGAGGGTTTAAAGGAAAAGAATGGGATTCTTCTAAAAGTTTATTAGATGCTGCTACTATTGGAAAGATAGAATCTGGTATTTTAAACAAAACACAAGCAAAAAAAGAATACTTAAAAGCAGTAGAGGCTTATTTTATTAATATGACTACTGTTCTTCTTCCTAAATTAAAAAAAGACGGTACCTTGATTATATTTAATAGAAAACATAATCTAGATACCATTAACAATGTTTTATCTCAAGATAATTTTACTGCAGAAGAATGGAAGCTTTCCGCACTTTCTAAAGAGCAATCTCAGCCAAATTCAAGATGGTATACTACATATCTAGAATGGAAAAAAACGAATCCTAATCAACAAATTAATACATTAGATTGGTCAGAATATGCTTTGATTGCTAACAATATGACCATTTCTAACCCGAAGAAAATTTCGCAAATCCCACAATATTGGGATGATAATCTAAACTCGGATAATCAATACTATGCAACCTCACCATACAATTCTAAAACTATCTTTTACGATAATGCCAAACATGTATCACCTAAACCCATCTCTTTGTGGGCAGATTTGGTTAAAAGGTTTACTAAACCCAATGATTTAATCCTAGATATCTACTCTGGTTCTGGTACAACAGCAATGGTAGCAGAAGATTTAAATAGAAAGTATATTGCCTTTGAGTATGAAGAAGAACAAGTTATTCGTAGTTTAAAGCGCTTAAACGGTTTTAGAGACAATATGCCTCATACTGCATTTCCTTTTGAAGGATAAATTTAATAATAGATTTTCTTACATTCTAAAACTCAATTGTTTCTATGTAAAAAATTAAAAGAGAGTCTAAAGGATAATTGTACCTACACAAAATCACTACCTCTATTTAGTGAATTACCTATTTCTACTAATACATCCATTTTAAATGAACATTCTTTCTTTTCTCGGCACGCTAACTATTTTACTTTAATATTTTATAAAGATATTAACTTTTTTCACATCACAACTATTGACACTTTTATCTATTTTAAAATGTTCTATGTATGCACAAGTAGATTTTCTACTTGTGTTATTTTATATAAAATCTATTCTTATGTTTTTAAAACGTTCATCTTTAATTTCTTCTTTAATAATTTCTGCCACAGTATCTTTTGGATAAAATGATAAACCTTCTAGAATATCTGAAGGTATAGAAGATACAGAAATTAATAAACATTCAGTATCTGCAAACACATCTTCTAAACTCAATAAAATACGGATTCCCTCAAGTAAAGAGTCTACCCAATACTTTTCATCATACTCATCTAAATCAACAGAATTAAGCGCTACTGATAAGCTTCCACCAGTATATTCAAGAAAATTACTACCTTTATCATACTCTTTGTAATCCATGTCCATACCTACAAAATTCTTCGCACCATAAATACACATTCCTAATACCACCATTTGTTCTTTTAAAATTTCACTATTCATTTTATTTCCTCCTAATTAATTTTTTTGTACATGGTATTTTTATTAATTCCTTTCTTTTAAATTTTTACTTTCCAATGAAAAAAGTAATTATGTATTATATTTAATTTAGTGAAATTTGTTATCTTATTCATCTGAGCATCACTAGTATAACTCGTTTTTTTTATTGTTCAAGTCTTTCTTTATCATTTTATCTTTTCTTTTTTCTGTGTATATTTCTTCTTGTTGTTATATACAATACGACTTATTATATACAAAGATACTAGTAACAAATCAAACTCAATTTTAACTTACATTGAAAATTTAACCATCATCTTAGTAATTCCTCAAGCCTGTTTTTATCAGCTTTTTAAAGCATAAAATTTGTACACAAAAAAATGTTAAAAGCATGTTGAATTTCTACTTTTAACATCATAACTATGACATTTTTATTCTAAATTTACAGTATTACTTTTTAAATCATTTTCTATATACAACATGTATCTCAATAATTGTTGTATGTTTCAAAATAACTCTAAAGAGCAAGTCCTCTTCTAGGATTTTTCCTTTTCATAAAGCTACAAATTATTTCATCCATCTTTTCCTCATAATTTCCATCTAAAAATAAATCGAAATCAGGCGCATCAAACTCATTCAAAAATCCAATTTCTTTTAATTCCATTATCTCATCTAAATTTTTCTTATTAATAGTTACCCAAATGTCGGTATTGTGCAATACATTAAGCTTAATACATGAATCTTGTCTATTTTGAATACCTTCATAAAGGGTTAATCCATTCTCAAAGATAACAACGTAATCAGATTTAACATTCTCATCAATCAACTTTAAATCTTCAGTATCAGAGAAGATTTTCATGAAGTTACTGCCAGTAGCTTCATTATCAAAATCAATTTCATCTTTAAATATTAATTGATTTATTGCTATCTTTTTCTCTACTATAGCATCTTCTTCTTTCTTTGTAATTCGGTGGATTGACCTAAATAATTCTCTATCATATGGAACAAAGTCCAATGAAAGAACATCAGGTAAATTATTAGCACATATTTTCCTGACTTGAATTACTTCATTTTGCATATCGGCAATTATATCACTCATTGAACTATATTCTTTCGGGATATAGTCTTCATCTTTGTGAGCAGAATTTTTATCTCTCTCCTTAAATATCTTTTCAAGAATTTCATCTTTATTTTTCAAATTGCTTCTTTCTTTACGATTAGTAAAAGTTTTATCTATAACAATAGCACATTTAATATAAAAATCATCTCTTAAATCATTGATTTTCTTTCTTAAATCGATGTGTTGAAGTTCAGAATGGTTTATATTAATGAACATAATGCTATCCACACTCTTTTTAGCGTCTATCATATATCTTGCTACTTCCCATTTTTTCATCCTTCATCACTTTCTTCTTGTGTATTTGATATATAGCCTTTTATTAAAATAAAAAATATTTTTTCGAATTCAGAATATTCTTTCAATTCTTTTTCTTCAATTAAATCTTTAAACACCTTCGCTGTATCAACTACATTTTTCGAGATATTAAATTGCGGAAGATTAGAATTTAGTAGCTTTAATTTTTCTAACTGTTGTATAGCAAATTCTTTCGTTATCGTACTATTCTCATATAAAACAATTATAAAGTTAAATGCTCTTTCAGGTTCTAAATTCTTCAAATACGCCATCGATAATTTATCAATGATTATTAAATCAGCAACTGTTCCGATTGGAGTTGCTTTCCAAATTTCAGTTAAAATCTTGATTCTGTTATGCGGAGGAAGATAGCTTAAAATGTGCAACGGTAACCCCTCAAAAGGATTCTTCTTGAAATAGTTAATTATCATATCTTCAAAAATGTTAGTTATTATATTAATAGCTTGTTTAATTTCTTCCATAGTCGGTTCTACTTTACCAAAATGCGTACCTTTATTACCAATCACTCTTACCTTATGAAGTTTATTACCAATTTCTTCATCATAATAATCTCTTATGGCATTAATATTTTTATCTAACTTATCTCTACCCCACATTGCATTTGATAAATTGTATTCTTCTTTTAATTTATCCTTAAAAAAAAGGTTAACAATACCTTCTAGATATCGTCTTATCGTGGTAGCTCGCAAAACATTCCTTAAATCTTCATTCATATAATCGTGATAATCATCAAGTAATTCATTTGGAACTAAAACCGGCAACTCAATTTCATTAAACCTTTTCACTTCTCAACCTTCTTTCTTTTCTAGAGATATTACTACCTTTTCTCGTTCATATTTTTTGATGTAAGTACACAATGCTTCTCTGCTTATGCTATAGTATTGTGAATTTTTAATATTTTTTATTTTTAAATTATACATTTGTTCCATTTCAGGTAATTTAACAACAGAAGTGGGTCTTTGTAGAGACCCACTTCTCACTATTTAGAGTTCAAGTCTCAAACTAATCAATTTCTTTCGTAACACATTTAACTTGTGCTATGAATATATCAATATCTTTCCCCTTAGTTTCAATATATATTGGATATACAAGTTCAAATAAACTTTTTATTATGAGATTTCTAGAAAGGTAAAGAATCATCTTTAAAATCTATTATTGGTGGTCTCTTTTTCTTTAACTTAATTCCATTGACTTTCGCTACATTTTCCTTAAGAACTTTCTTAATTTCAATCCTTTGATTTCGTTCAATACTATATGAAATTATCTGACCTACTTCTTCATTTATATCTGCTTTTAATATTCCAACCTCTTCTAATTTATCTAAAGTATCATAATATCTTTCACTAAGATATTTTTCTAAATTATTTTTATTCTCCCAATCAATAATACGATGTATTGTATGATTTGATAGTGTAAATGTTCGAACCGCCTCTTCCATTGAGAATATCAATAGTAGTCGTTCATCATCATCAAAATCCATTTCATCAAACAATTTAGAAGTTTCTAAATTTAATGGTTCTTTTAATTGAGATATCAATGGTTCTTCACAGACATCATTATCTAATAATCTATTAACTTCTTTTGTCAAAAATTGTCTTATATTATCTGGGCTATATTTAGCATATAGACCTTTATTATTTTCTTCGAGTTCTCTTTGATATGCTTCTACATTTTTAATAGTTTCACTATTGATTTTTGGAATAAATTCTGTATCTAAGAAAAAAATTCCAATTCGAGCATTCGTCTTTTTAGAAAAATAATCAATTTCGTTCACAGTACCTGACCTACTGTTATTTATAGGTGTTCCAAGTGTGTAACCAAACAGAGCAATCATCAAATCACTATCTGAAACTATTTGACGATTAATAATTGTTTGACCTGAAGCATTTTCTCTGTACTCTGAATGAGAGTTTTTTTCCCATCTAATAGGCATTAATATGGTATTAGTCTGGTCAGTATGTTCATTATTCCAATAATGTATTAGTTTCTCTATTTCATCTCTTTGCTGTAAAACATCCCCAGGAGAAGCTATAAAAACTTTTACTAGATTCACTTGATTCATTTCAATCACCTCAGTTTCAGTATAGCAATTTTTTCTATAAAAATTAAGTTAAATCCTAAAGTTATTTACATTCTCACCCTACTTTATATCTATAATTCTTTTTATTACACTTGAAACTAATTGCTTATACAAATTAATCAATTATATTTTTGCCCTTAGTCTTATTTTTTTGACAGTATTCCTACTTATACCTAATTCTTCTGCTATTTTTAACATTGGTTGGTTATTCTCTAACCGTTTTAGTACTTCAAAATATGTATTTTTGTCTTTTCTATTTTTTGTATCAGACCTGTATCTAGGTAACGTTCCTTTATATTTTCCTTCTTTCTTAGCTCTTTTGATTCCTTCAGATTGCCTTCTTAACATATCTTTTCTTTCTTGTTCAGCTTTGTACCTTGTTACAACATTAATCACATCCCATACCATTTTTAGAACACCTTCAGTTGGAACTTCTTTTAAACCTAACATATCTAACAAATCTAAAGGAACAACAACTGCTCCCTTTATACTCAATTCCGCTGAAATACGTTCTTGGTCTACTTGATTTCTTGCTAAACGGTCTAATGCTACAACATAAATAAAATCACCTTCTCGAACATACTTTAACAATTCTTTTAGACCATTTCTTCCATCCAAACTTTTACCACTAACTGCATCATCTTCAAAATATTTTTCTATGTTATACTTTTCTAAAACTTGTCTTTGATTTTTTATACTTAAATCATCACTACTTACTCTCATATATGCTATTCTGCCCATCATCACTCCCTCCTCTGTCCTCTATTTTAAACTGACCACTTAATTTGACCATTAACTTACTATATTTAAATGCCGTTAATACAATTGCAAGGTTTGTTTAACTAAGCCCCCCTCTGACTGACCATCCTTAAAAAGCAACTCTTTTATTTATTATGGACAAAAATATTGGCCTAAAATCTTTCTAAAATACTCGTCCCTATATTGAATAGTTCCATATTGTCTACAATAACTATTGATATTTTTTTTCTTGACCTAGTAATATTCTGGAAAAACATTTTAACTGAATGATAGTATGAATTGCTAGTTCCAGTAAAAACTTCATATTTTCCGTTAGAATTAGGTTTGTATCCAAAATTTTTATCTAATATAACTATTACATTTTCAAACTCTTGTCCAATAACTTTATGTGGTGTTTCATCATCTGTCACTAATCTATCTAATGGTTCTTTCCCATATTGACTAGTTGCATATGTTAAAGGTTTAAAACCATTTTTTGATTTGAATGAAACATATTTTTTGGCATTATCCATATTTGAAAAATACTTTATTTCTATATTATTATATCTATTCGGCACTGAAATATTAATTTCTTGACGTAAAGAATTGATAAATTTCACAAAATCTTTCGAAAAAGATTTCTCACTAATTTTACCATCATAATTTTTTGCTATTCTATTTACAGTTTTGATAAAGTTAGCTAAATCATCCGAACTAAAATCAATATTCAAATCCAAAAAAGTTTCAAAACATGAATTGACATCATCTTTCGAGAGATTTTTTGTTTGATTGATAGGAGTTTTTAAAAATAATTTAATAAAATTTGCTAATTCTTCATTTGACCTAATTTTTTCAGTAAGTTTAAATTTGTTTCCTTTGTTTGTTATGGATTCCAGCTTACTTTTCACATCATATTCTATCTCACTATTATGCAAACATTGTTCCTTGTCCAAAGAGAATATACATGGTACTTTATTTAATGTACAATAGTGAACTATCTGTTTCAATTGCTTCTCTCTAATTCTTTGACTTTCATCAACAAATATAATATTGATATTTTCATTTATATTTTCGTTAAGTTTATACACAGGATGTATATTAAAACCATATTCATTCCTTAATTTTAGGTGACCATCATTCAAATTACCTACATGCAAAACTAACTCATTTTCTGACATGTTTTTAATAATGTCATATAAAAGTAAAGTTTTTCCTGTTCCTGCTCCTCCTTCTAACATAAAGAAATATTCATCCATTTCTATTTTTTTTAGTATTTCTTTCTTTATTTTTTCTTGATGATTTGTCAAAAAGTATTCGTCATTGATAAATTTATCTACTGTATTAAAAGGAGAAATTAGATAATTACTTGGCTCAAAAAATGCATCAATATTCTCTAAAGTTAACTTTTCATACTCTTGTTTGTTAATAATTTCAGCTAGTTTTTCGACACTTATCTCTTCCAATAAGAAGTCTTGATTCAATTGAAAAAATCTATTTTGTTCGGAAGAAAAAGAGATACAGTAACTTTCCACATCTAAAGCTGAAAGATAGCTCATTTTTCTTATTAGTTGTTTTTTCATCTTATCCAAATCCAAATCTGATTTCAATTCAATATTTATATGGTAGTTACTACCCATTTTCAATAAATCAAATTCTTCACCAATCTGCGGTATCTTATAACTTAAAAGAAACCCCTCTGTAACCCATGATATCCATTCTTCGGTGTAACTTAAACTTAAAGTATCAATTAATGATTCTACAGATTTAATCTCATGTAATTTTAAATCAATCATCATTCGCCTATTAAATTCCTTTATCTTTTCTTCATCATTATTTTTAATAAAATACGCATACGTTAATAAGTCCACTATACTAATCTCCATTTCGCAAAATTTTTGTATAACCTCTAAAGTCTTATTATTCATTCAAATAATAATTTATTATACACTATAATTACTTTTCCATATATATATATATACGTATAAATGTCTTTTATTTGAATATAGTAAAAATCATTTATCATTAGTTAATTGCTTTTCATATAACGCTTAAAAATTCGTTTTTCACTTGTTATCTTTCTCTTAATTTTTTGAACTTTCGATTAACAGTTCTTTCAGATACACCTAATATTTCTGCAATTTGTTTTTGAGTTAATGTCCCACTTAGCCATTTACCATAGGCTTTTTTTAGTGTTTCATCATCAATTTTAGAAGGTCTCCCCATTTTTTTTATTGATTGCTGCATTCCTTTTTTTATTTTCTTTCTCCTATTCCATTCTTCTTCACTGATACTATCATATCCACAATCTTTACTTTTGACTAAATAAATTGGATTATGTGGTATTATTTTTGGCGTATTGTTCATGTTATTCACCTCCTCCCTACTATCTTATTGTCCGTTTCAACAATGCTTTTGTTTCAGTAAATGCCCCTAGACAAAAAGAATAATTTTGCGTTTAAGACATTAATGTAAAATGTCATCTCTAAATTTTAATCATTGGTGACATTTCCGCTTTTAAGGTATAAACAGTTCCGTTTTTAGATAAAATTTTGTCTGATTTTTTATTCTTATCTAAAATGTCATCCCTGATATCACCTCACTAAATCGGACATATAGAATATTTTAAATAAAGAAAAAAGACACCTCTATATGACGTGTCAAATTATGTTACTATGTATTATTTTAAATTTTTTAGTATTTTTTTGAATATACCAATTACAAATTTATTAATATTACGTTCTTCTAACTTTCCACTTAAATAATCTTGTTGCTCCATTTTAATTATTAACTCATACATTAATTGCTTATCTTTTTTGCTTAACATTCACCTTCCCCTCCTTGATTTAGATTTTTTGCATGTTTATCTTTGTTTTCCAACAGTTTCTTAAAAACCCTTCGAGTAAATTGATTTATAAATTCTTGTTCCATTTCTGGTATTTCTTCATTTTCAATCACATACATTATATATGCCATACTAATTTTTGTATCTAAACCAAACTTTATTGTATATAAATCCATGTTCATCCCCTCCTATATAATTTAATTACTTGTTTCAGTTTCTGTTTTGTTTCACAAAATATTTGTTGTCCATGTGGGGTAACATTTCTACTTTTTTAATGCACAACTATTGACACTAATTCATAAAAAAGGAGTCCATTATTTTGGACTCCTAGGTTTGCTATGTATTTTATCTTAAATATTTTTCGACCATATTTTGTATGTACTGTATAGCCTCACGATAACCTCTTGAATCTTTGTCTGTCTCCGTTTCAACTATATCTATACATATCCTTAACATTTCTTCTTCCTTTTCTGTCATCATCCTTTCCACCTCTAGTTATTTTTTTATCTATAATAAGATTACCATGCTAATAGTAATCATGTTGTAATTTGTTATCCGATTTTATTTATTTTAAAAATTAGTAGTTACCTACCTATTGATTAGGTCATCATAATTTAATTTTTTTTGCTTAAACGCAACTTTGAATTGTTCTCTTCTTGCTTCTTTTTCTTCTGATGTTGTATTTTTTGCTTGCTCAACTATATAGGACGATTTATATTTATTTGTATAGTTTTTTTGTAGTTTAAAAATATTCATATCAATCCCTGTATCGCATTTAAAATCTATACTAACTTGTTTTTTTACATAGATTTTTTGGATTATTTTCAGCCATTTTATCAGGTATTTTCTATCTTGCCCATTAGTAATAGTTTTTAGGTTACTGTATGCTGATTTACCCTGTTTTGCTTTGTTTAATATATCTAGGTAGTATTTATCGAGGGATAGATAAACCGTTACCCTATCAGTGTTTTTAATCCTATTATCTTTAACGATATCATGCTCTAAGCAATGCAATAAATATGCCACACTATCCATTTTGATATTATCACTATGTATTTCCTTCCATCTTATTTTATGTATTAGATATTTACTATTCTTCTTCTTAACTCCCTTATATTCAATTATGTCTTTTTCTCTGTCTTTATAATATTTTACTTGTATATGATGTTCCATTTCCTCCCTCCCGTTATTTATAATCCTTAGTACATTATCTGTACTATCACATCTATGTATGTAATCTAGTATATATCCATCCCATCCGTTGACTCTAATTTTAATCTATTGGTCTATTTTTGTAAAATTTAAATAGACATCTTTAGATATTACAAAAACAGCGTTTAGCCTTTACTTTTAAGACATTAATGATTATATCCAAAATTGGTATACATATAATTTCGTGATTATTATTAACTTTTTTAACTCTTGGGCTTAAATTGGATTTATTTCATTTTTTATTTTTTAATATTATTTCAATCTGTCCATATAGTTATTTTAAGCACCAATAAAAAGCCGCCAGATTAGTTCTAAGGGTTTTAAAATTTGATTTGGTATATTTGTACCAAAAACTTACAAAACACCCTAGAGAGCCTCCCAGAGCCTTTTGATTTTTTTGTAAAAAAAGAAGACACAAGTATTGACACTTGCACCTCCTAATTATTGATACTATACTAGATTATTAATTGCTTGTTGTAATTTTAACACAACATTATTAATATCTGATTGCGAAACATCAGGGTTGTCGTATACGTATTTAGCATCGGCTAATTTAATCATTAGTGTTGACCAAGAATGTACATTATAGTTTGATTCATCTAGTGTTAATGCTAAATTGTAAGCTTCTAGCAGTTGACTTTTATTTACTGTTTCAATTTCTGATACTTGCTCCTCAACTTCTTGTTTTGCCTCAGTATCAGTAGTTTCTTCTGTTACTTCAACAGTAGTTTCAATTGTGCCCTCAGTTGCTTCTTGTTTACTACTTTCTGTTTGTTCTACTTTTGTTTCCTCAGTAGTTTCAATTTCTTGTGTTGTTTCTTTTGGCAATTCTTCTGGAATTTCTACTGTTTCTTGGATGTTGAATTTTAATTCTCTTTGTTCTTTTGGAACAGTTACGCTACGTGTTTTTGTTGGTTTTGAGTAATTTTTAGCTCCTAAAAATACACTTCCCATTGTATATTTACCACTGCCATTTTCTTCTAAATGGATACCCACTGAACCTTCATTGATTCCGTTTAATAGCAAGTTGGCATTATGCCCTGGACTATTAATCCATGCATTAACTACGATACTTGCACCGTTTTGGGCTAACCATTCCAAACTACTTGGGTTGTTATACATCCCAATATTTTCGGCAAATACTACATTTTCGTAGCCATAATCATATGGTGCATCTGCTCCATCTTCTCCATTAGGGCGAGTGTGTTCGTACAAGGTAAAGATTTCCTCAGACCGTACATCTGCTCCTTGTTGTAGTGCTGACTGGTTATTAAGTCCAATTAATCCATTGCTTTGACGGTGTGCATTGATTAAACCTAATGCTTGGCTTGCAATTGCTTGTTCTACTTCTGATACGTTTTGTTCTGGTGGTGTTACCACATCTTTCTTATAAACAAATGTTACTGTTTTATCAACATCTGCTGTTACTGTTTGTGTATATTCACCTTGTACTGTATATCCTGCAAAGGTACTTGATAATGCTGTAAAACTTTTTCCTTGTTCTACTTGTACGGGTACATTCGTTCCTAATACGTTACCTTCAGTATCCACATGCTCTACATCAATTGTAACCATTGTTGGTGGAATTACTTCATCTTTCTTATATGTGAAAGTAATTGTCGTATCCCCAGTTACTGTTACTGTTTGTGTAGTTGCTCCTTGTAATGTATAACCTGTAAGTGCCATTGCATTTGCTGTAAACTGTTTTCCTTCTTCTACTTCTACTGGTACTTCTGTTTCCAACATTTTTCCATCTGTATCTTTATGATTTACAGTTACCATAAATTTGTTTACTTCTGGTGCTTTTTCTTCTAGATTATTGTAAGCATTTTGTAAATTTGTGTTTGCTTGGTCTACCTCAGCTTGTGTTACTCCTGCATCAGATAACACACTATTAGCCACACCTAATGCTGTTTCAAACTCTGTCCAACTATCGTTAGTATAGTTACTCTTTTGAGTATCTTTTACATTATTTACTGTTGTTTGTAGTGTTGTTTTATCTACTACTACAGGTGTTTCATCTTTTTCATACACGAATGTTAATGTTTTATCTCCATTTACAGTAATTGTTTGTGTATCTGCTCCTTGTAAAGTATATCCTGTAATTGTTTTTGCACTTGCAGTAAATGTTTTTCCTTCTTCTACTTCTACTGGTGTATCTGTATCCAATACATTTCCTTCAACATCTTTGTATTCTACTGTTACGTTAAATTTAGTTACTGGTGTTGCATCTTTTTTGTAGATAAATTTAATTGTTGTATTTCCAGTAACCGTTAGTGTTTGTGTAGTATCCCCAATTACTGTATAACCATCAATAGTTTTTGCTGTTGCTGTAAATACTTGTCCTTTTTCGATATTTTCTGATACAGAAGTATAAGCAATATTTTCTCCATTTTCATCCAAATATTGTACTGTTACATCAAATTTTTCTACTGGTGCAGTATTTTTACTATATACAAATTTGATTGTTGTATTTTTGCTAACCACCACTGTTTGTGTAGTTTCTCCTTGTAGAGTATATCCAGTGATAGTTTCTGCAGTTGCTGTATAAGATTCTCCATCTTCTACTTTAACTGTGTTTGTATCTGCAATAGTGTTGCCATCAGTATCCACATGCATAATTGTTACATCGAATTTTTCCGCAGGAATTGGTGTTTCTGCATTTTTCTTATACGTAAATGTAATTACTTTATCTGCATTTACTTTTACTGTTTGTGTAGGTTGACCTTGCAACGTAAATCCTTCAAATGTTTTTGCAGTTGCTGTAAATGATTTGCCTTCTTCTACTTTCACATCCGCATCTTTGTCCAACACATTTCCTTCAGTATCTTTGTAAATAACCGTCACATTATATTCTTTTACTTCTGGTTTTACTTCTGGTTTTACTTCTGGTTTTACTTCTGGTTTTTCAGGTTCTGTTGGTTTTTCTGGATTTACTGGTTTCTCTGGCGTTGTTGGTTTTTCTGGATTGGTTGGTTTATTGATTTCTTGACCGTTATTATTTCCAGTATCTGTCTGATTTGAATTGCCATTCTGGTTATTTCCACTCATATTATTTTTAGAGTTTAGATTTTCATCTGAATTTTGATTCAAATTAGTTTCTACTTGTGTTTTTACATTACCATCCGTATCTGCTAATACAGGATTTTTTGGAATATCAGAATTTTGATTTGCAAATGACTTGCTGCTATCTACTTTATCATTATCATCCAAGACTTTATCAGCTACAACGTTACCATCTTTATCTAAAATTGTTATATGATTGCCATCAAAATGGATAACTCTTCCAATTTCAAGGGCATAATGGTCACCATTTGTTAAATTAATGTTGTTAATTTCTGCTAACGTTTCCACTTTTATGTTAGTTACTTGCGAAATTGCCCATAGAGTATCCCCACTTTTTAAGGTGTAGGAAGTTGCTCCTTCTTCAATTTGGATTGATTCTGGACTATTGGCAAACCATTCATCCGCATAAACATTGGTTTGAATCGACATTCCACTAACCAATAAAGTTGAGAATAACATACCTTTTATAACCCAATTTTTTTTAGATTTAACCATACGGCATTTGTATTTTTCTTCCGTTAATGCTTTTTGTAAACGTTTTTTCTTTGTCATTTTTAAAATTCTCCTCTTTTAAATTATAATAGTTCTTTATTTTCATTGGCTAATTCTGCTTTTAAATTACCTGCAATTCTATTCAGAATCATCAAACTAAATAAATAATAGATATTAGTTAATACCACACATATAATAAATGCTTTTTGATTTTTATCCTCAAAATACATTCCCAAAAATGATTTGATACAAAGGATTACAAACAAAAATATGATAAAGTAAAATCCACCATTTAATAAGACACAAGGCAACATACTAGCCACTAAAAAATACGTTGTGATGCTGTTTGTCTCTTTTCTTTTTGCCCATAACCGTAATTCTTCAATTTCTTTTAAACTTAATTCTTCCATATTTTACTCCTTACTTAAATTTGTCTTTTAATATCCCATTTACTGATTTTATATGATAGATATCTTTTTTAACTTGTCTTCCTTCTGATTTAAATTCTAGAGTTTTTGCTAAAAATCCATCATTATAAGTGATTTCAGTATCCAAATTGTATTCTTCCCTTTCCCCGAACCGATTAATTATCACTATACGCCCTTCTTCAATCACTAATTTACTCTCATTAATAGCTTGTGCAAATCCTTTAATATCCATATTTAGCCTTAAGTCTCCTTACTTTTTAATAGGTAATAAAAGAACGACATGAACATGCACAAAAAAACCGATTTAACGGATTTGGAAATCCATTTAAATCAGCTTTTCGATATGTATAAATTTTTTTATCTATGTAAGGTAACTATCGTTCTTTTATTACCTGTTTACTAACTTTTTTGCGCTTTTTATTTAACCACATATTTAGTTTAACATGGACTATACTCAAATAAAAGTCCTAAATCAATTTCAGTTTAACAAATTGTTTCTTTTTCGTACATTGTATATAGTCTTAAGGCAAACATCACAATATTCTGCTATTTCTTGTAAGATATAATTCCCGCTAATATACATTTCTACTATCTTCTGCTCAGTCTCTTCATCGATTCGTTTTTTACCTAAAATCACACCATTTTTTTTTGCTTGCTGTAATGCCGATTTTGTACGTAATGATACGTTTTCACTTTCCATCTCGGCAAATGTTGCTAAAATATTAAATATTAACCTACCCATGGCAGTACTGGTATCAATATTTTCATGGATTATTTTTAGATGGATATTTCTTTCTCTTAAATCCGCCTCTAGATTTATTAATTGCCTTACACTTCTTGATAATCTGTCTATCCGATAAATTAAAAATGTATCACCTGTTTCCAATTTTTTCAAAGCTTTAGTTAGTTCTTCTCTATCAGTTTTTCTTCCAGATACCTGCTCAGTAAAAATTTTATCTGGTTTAAAAGGTTTAAATGCTTCTAACTGTACTTCTATTCCCAAATCCTGTTTATTAGTGCTCGTTCTTCCATATGCTATGGTTTTTGCCATCTTAAATCATCTCCTGTATTCTATTTATCATCTCCATTCTATAATTATTCATTTCAACATACATATTATTTCAGTATTTACTCTTAATTGATACTGTAAGTTTTGGTTTAATCTTTTTGTTTTTTACTTTATGACTCTTAACTTAAATTAAGTTTAACATCAAAATTATGTTGTTGTCTTAAAAGTGTTATCATCTTTCTAGATTTCTTTCTCTGATGTGCAATCAAGCTATATAATATCTAGCAAAATTTGCTTTCATTTTTTTATAAAGTCTCTTCAAACGTTCTTTTCATAAAAAAATGTACATAATTATAATTCACAACTACTGACACTTCATATACTTTTAAACACCCTAAAAGACGTTCTATCAAGTTCAAAATGTGGTTATACAATTTTATACCTTCCTCTTGTAAAACCACCCAGAACGAAAACCTGACCTTATTTTTCTTCTTTTGTTTTCTCATTCTTCAAATTGTCCGTTTTTATTATTTTTTCGGAAATTTTATCTGCTATTTTCTCTAAATCAGAATTTAATCGCTCTAATTCTTCCAAAGCCTTTCCATATTTATCAATAATAGCTTGCTCTGATTTATTAAAAGCATAATCTTGTACCTCTAATTTGATACTTATCGCCTCTTGCAAATATTTATTGGATATACCTGCTAAATAGTTCAAGTTATTGTTGGTTAAAATAAATACATTTTTCCCTTCTACATTCTTAATAATTTTAATTCCTTCAACTGCCTTACCACCTTTTTTAATACGAGTTTGTAATCCAACAACAATACCTTCTCTACGTTCCCCATCAAACACTAATTCTTTAGCAAGTTCTTTGTCTTCAAAAAGATAATTCCAAAATTCACTTACTGTAATTCCCTCACTTTTTTCCCCCAATACTGTATATAATTTTTTTAGTACTTTGCTAGTTGTAGACATCTCGACCACACACCTTTCTTTGTTTGTATAAGGATGATACCTCTATCTACAACTGTAGTCAAATCTTTCTTAAAAAAATATACCTGCTATAATATACCTGCTCTTATAAAACTTCCTGCATCTTTCATGCTCTCAACTGGACATCTCTTTTTCAAAAACATTATTTTATCAATGGTATTGCTCTGTTTTACTCTTCTCGTTTATCAGAAAAGAAAAATTACTATATTTTTGATAAAAAAGCAGTATTTTTGAAAAATTGCTTTCTTAGTTTTTGAAAAGAAACCATATCCGTAAACGAAAATAGAAAAGAAAAACTGCTTTTTTACTTAACCGCTCTCGTTAATTGTCACTATCAACATTTAAGAAATAGGTTAAGCCTTTAGAATCATCTACTATTTATTTATAATTCGCGCCTATACATCCTAGTTTTTGTAAGTTCTCCATCGCCTTGAACCATACCTATAAATTTCCAACCATACCTCTCGTAAAATGTAGAATGATCCGTTATAAGGTAAAGATAATCGTTTCCTTTGTTTTTGAAATCATCGCAAACGAATTGAAGCATGTTTCCTGCTAACCCTTGATTTCGATAAGAATCTTCAACATAGACAGCACATATGTTAGGTGTTAAATCTTTTCGATCATGAAAATCATTTTCTATGACTCCGATACCTGCTACAATTTTTTTGTCATCACAAACAATATACCATTGTGGAACAGAAGCAGTTGAATTTATGCATGCTTCCATGCTTTGAATGTACGCTTCAATTGGTATCTTCCATTTTTGATGAAACCATTCAGCTGCCTCTAGTAGAAGCTCAGGATACTCTTTTATTTTTACTATTGTAAAATCTTTCATTTTTTTCTCCGAATTCTGATTTTATTTATAGTATAACGTTATTTATACACTCTCACAATCTCTAATAAAAAAACTGACAGATACACATAAGTGTTATATCTGTCAGCTTAATCAAACTATTTATTTTTGTGCTGAAGCAAAGTTCGCTGCTTCTGTACCTGATTGACGACCAAAGATGATAATATCCGCTACAGCGTTTCCGCCGATACGGTTTGCACCATGTAGTCCACCGGTTACTTCACCAGCGGCATACAAGCCTTTGATTGGTGCGCCATCTTCTTTCAATACTTCTGTTTTGGTATTGATTTTCACACCACCCATTGTATGATGGATTCCTGGTGCGATTTTGATTGCGTAATAAGGTCCAGTTGATAAATCGTGATCCATACCTGTTGCACGGTTATATTGAGTGTCAGATTTTGCTTGGACATCTTTGTTCCATTGCTCAATGGTTTCTTTTAGTTTTGCTTCAGGCATATCGATTTTTTTCGCTAGTTCTTCGATTGTTTCACCTTCTACAACAAAGCCTTGTTCATCATAAAAATCAATGGCTTTGGCACGTTCACGAACACCTTGATCGAACACCAAGTATGCTGATTTTTCTGGTAAGGCAGTGATTGCAGCGGAAACTTTATCACGAGTATCCATTTCGTTAACAAAACGTGTTCCCTCTTTTGAAGCTAAAATAGCTCCTTCACCACGGACCACTTCACCGATCAAGAATGATTTATCTTGTTGAACAGTTGGATGGATTTGGATTTCTTTCATATCGACTGTGGCACCACCAAGTTTTTCGATCATCTTGATCCCGTCACCTGTTGTTCCTTCTTGATTTGTTGTAACGTAATCTTTTAATTTTGGATCATATTTTTCTAGCATTTCTTTGTTAGCACCAAATCCACCAGTTGTTACGATTACAGCATTTGATTTGATTTCTTTGGTTTCATTATCGTTTAGTTTAACTTTGACACCATTAACTTGTCCGTCTTTTTCAGTGATTTCAGTTACGTTGGCATTAACGAATAGCGGAATTTTTTCTTCTTTAACATTGCGAAGTAGTCCGTCTACTAGATAACCGCCGATTGCTGATCCGTCAGCTGGACGATGAGTACGTTTTTCGCTCATACCGCCTGTGATCGTCAAGTTGCTTAGCTCGATCCCTTTTGTATCTAACCAATCGATCGCATCTGCTGAATGGTCTACGAAAAAGCGCAATAGTTCTTTATCATTCGTGCCTTTTCCGCCTTTTAAGGTTTCTTCGAAGAATTTGTCGTTACTGTCTGTGATGCCTTCTTCTTTTTGGTATTTTGTTTCAGAAGCGTTCATACCTGATGATGATTTAATCGTGTTTCCACCAGCAACAGGCATTTTTTCTAGTATAGCTGGATTCATTCCTGCTTCTTTTGCTTGTAAAGCAGCCGTCATTCCAGCGCCACCTGCACCGATGATCACGATATCGTATTGGTCTTCTAATTCACTTAAATCTGTATAGCCATTGGCTGAAGCGCCAGAAGTCACTTCTGTGCTTTCTTTTGATTCTTTACTTTTCTTAGCTGTTTTGTCTTGATCACTTGTACACCCTACAGCGATTCCCGCAAATAAGCTCAATGATAGTAAACTCATAATAACTTTTTTCATTTTTTCCCCACCTCAGTAATTTTTACCCATACAATCCTGATTACACAATTTTTTTAACTCCCTTACATAAATGTGATTCTATTCACATTTGATAAGAAGCGTAAATACCAGTTAAAAAAAAATGATTTCACTCCTTTTTAAAAAGAATCAACATGTGAATGTTACTTCTCTCACAATTAAAATAGCATGTTCTGATTAATTTGTGCGATATTCTGGCTTTTTTTAATCAATTTCTTATTTCTTCTAAGCATTTATTCTTTGTTTGCCCATCATTTATTTTCTGCTATACTTGTTTTAACGATGTTCAGGAGGTCCATTATGAATCGATTTCGGCTTTTATGGCTGGCACAACGCAAGGGAAGACGTTTTATTTCTACTCATTTTTCATCTATTCAAATAATTGTTTCTTATTATATTATTATGACAGTCGTTTCTTATTTATTATTTTGTTTACCGTTTTTTAGAGAACCAAATTCTCATGTTGGGTTTATTGATATGCTTTTTATGGCGATCAGTACCGTTAGTGTTACTGGTTTGTCTACCTTCGATATTAATTCTGTTTTTAATGATCGTGGTGTGATCTTACTGGAAGTCCTCTTTCAGATCGGTGGTTTAGGGATCATGATGATTTCTACCGCCTTTATCATTCTATCCAAACGAAGGATTTCTTTAAAACAACGACAATTGATCATGACCGATATGAATCAGCCTAAACTGAGTGGTATCGTTCGTTTGATTCGGATCACATTTACAATCATTTTATGGTTTCAAGTGATTTTTGGGACATTTTTCTCAATTTATTTCTATTTTTCAGGCTATTATAAAACCTGGTCAAAAGCAATTTTCTTTGGATTTTATCAATCGATCTCGGCTGTGACCAACTCTGGATTTGATGTGACTGGTGATTCGATTATTCCGTTTGCCCACGATTATCTTTTTTTACTCGTGATCATGTTCTTGATTTTTGTCGGTGGGATTGGGTTTCCAGTATTGATGGAATTTCGTGAATGGCTTTTCTTTAAAAAGAAAAAACGTGGTCTCCCTTTCCGCTTTTCGTTATTTAGCAAAATTGCCGTTTTAGCTTTTGTGATTTTATTTGTTGGTGGAACAATTTTGATTTATTTATTGGAAAAAGATCATTTATTTGTCGGAATGGGTGAGATTCAGCGATGGATTACTTCGATGTTCTATTCTATGACTACACGAAATGCAGGTTTGCAGATCAATGATTTAGGCGACTTTCAGGTAACAACCTTAATTGTTTTTTCTCTATTGATGTTTATCGGCTGTAGTCCTAGTTCTGTTGGCGGGGGTATCCGAACAACAACCGTTGCTATCATTGGCTTATATCTGTATGCCTTTTTAAAGAGCGAAGATAAGATCAATGTTTTTGGACGGCGGATCGATGATGATGATGTAAAAAAATCAATCGTTGTCTTTATGCTTTCCTTGATCATGTGCTTCTTCGCTGTTTTATTTTTAACAGCAACTGAAGACCATCCACTGATCGCCATTATTGTTGAAGTGGCTTCAGCTTTTGGTACGACAGGCTTATCATTAGGAATCACCTCTGATTTAACGACTGTTGGTAAGCTAATGATTGCACTATTAATGTTTATTGGGCGTATTGGTATGTTGTATACTTTAATGTTGTTTGTACCAAAAGAAACTCGGGATATTGGGTATGAATATCCATCTGAAAAAATTATTATTGGATAAAAAAACTTGCTTGCCACATCTGAACATGTGGTGAGCAAGTTTTTAGTTTAGATTAATACGTTAACAATCAAATAGATTAAGAATAATCCCGAAATCAGCCACATTGGCAGTGAAAGTTCAGATTTTTTACCAGCAATCCATTTCGTCAAAGGATATGCTACAAACCCAAAGGCCATTCCGTCAGAAATGTTCATCGTAAAAGGAATCAAGACAATCATCAACATCGCTGGAAAGTAATCACTGAAATCGTCAAAATGCAGTGTTTTGATTTGTTGAATCATCAAGAACCCCGTAATAATGATTGCTGGCGCCAGTGCTGAGTCAGGAATATAAGAAAGGAATGGGAGCGCTAATAACGCTAAAAAGAAACAAACACCGCTGGTAATCGACGTGATTCCAGTTTTACCACCTTCTTCGATCCCAGTAGCGCTTTCCGCCGCTGCTACAGTTGGACTTGTGCCAAAGATACCAGATAACAGCGTAATAAATCCTGTCACACGATACGCTCGTAAATATTTTTTTTCATCTGCTTCAGGCATCAAGCCTTTCAGTAATCCCATCGATTCAAAGATCAAAATCATTGATAAAGCAAACACTCCTAGTAAAAAGCTTTTAGAAAAGAATGTGCTAAAATCTAATTTTGAAAAAATTTGAGTATAATTCTTTAAACTACTCAATGAAAAATGCTCGGTTGAATCCACTAAACCCATGAGATTGGCAATGATCGTCACCACAACAATCCCGATGAAAAAACTACCTTGAATCCCTTTCAAAAAAAGACAAACAGTTAAAATCAACGAAAACAAGGTTAGTAATGTCAAACTATCACTTAATGAAGCCAATTGAGTAAAAGTATGTTCACCTCGAACAATAAGATGCCCTTTTTCTAATCCAATCAGCACTAGAAAAAAACCAATCCCCACAGTGATTCCAGTTTTTAACGTTTCAGGAACAACTTCTGCAAACAGCTTACTTAACTTCGTGAAAGCAACCAGTAGATAGACGATACCAGCACAAAAACTAACAGCTAGAGCTTGTTGCCAAGTCAAGCCTAAAGACAGAACCAAGGTGTACGTAAAGAAAGAATTCACACCCATTCCCGTCGTTAAAACGATTGGTGCATCTGCAATGAATCCCATCAAAATCGACCCGATAATCGAGATAAAGATCGTTCCAAAGACTGTCAGTTCTTTTGGCATGCCTGCCTCAGCTAATATCATTGTATTTACCATTATGATGTACGAAATGGCGAAAAATGACGTTGTTCCAGCCAAGATTTCACGTTTTAGGTCTGCTTTGCTAAGTTTTTTCCATTGAAACATATAAACTCTCCTTATTGTTCAGATTCACATGCACGTGCGATTTTATTTTTTTGTCATACTGTTTCTAATCGACAAAATGTTTTTACCAAATAAACAAACCGACCATGCCTGCACTTAATAATGACACTAACACTCCTGATAATAACATATAAGGAACATTTTTTGATACTTCATCTGAAACCTCTTTCTTTAAGATACCATTTAGACACCCTAAAATCATACCTATCGTAGAAAAATTCGCAAATGACACTAAAAATGTGCTTAGTACAGCAGCCATGTGTTTGCTTAAAGAGGCTAACTGCGGGTTCAATTCCGCCATTGCTACAAACTCATTTGTGACTAATTTTGTCCCCATAAATTGAGCTGCTTCAAAGGCTTCATTCAAAGGTAACCCTAAAACAAAGGCAAAGGGTGTCATAAACACACCTAAAATTTTACTTAAAGACAGACCACCTGGAAACAGTGCTAAAATTTTATCAATCAATGCTGCTAAGGCTACGAATGAAATAATCATCGCTGTAATAATCAAAATCAGTTTCCCTGCTTCTAAAATAGAATTCCCTAAAAATGAGAAAAATGGTTCACGATCTGTTTTTTCGATTTTATAAATCGTATCTTCTTCTTCTGTAATCGTCACTGGATTTAAGACACTTGTTACGATCATCGCATTGATAATATTTAGCGGAATAGCGGTTAGCACAAATTGGGCTGGCAACATTTGAAGATAGACGCCAATCATCGCTGCAGAGACACAACTCATCGACATCATTGAGATCGTCAGAATTCGCGCACTTTTCAGCCGTTTTAACTGACCACTAGAAACTGCTAAAGCTTCTGTGTTTCCTAAAAACATCATCTCAACAGCAAAGAAAGATTCAAATTTTGGTTGCCCGGTCAGTTTAGATAACCCTTTGCCTAGCCATTTAATGATAAATGGCAGTAGCCCAATATACGTTAAAATATCAAATAGGGGTACCACTAATAAAATCGGCATCAAAGCACTAACAACAACATCCATATTTTTGACATTCACCATACTAGAAAACGCAAAACCGATACCAGAAAATGAGGTTTCGATCAACCAATTAAAACCATCCGCGACTTTTTCAATGGCAAAACGTCCAGCCGAAAATGAGGTTAAAAACCAGGCTAGAAAAATATTTAGCAACACTAATACAATAATCGACCGCCAGTGAATTGTTTTGCGATCTTTTGAACATAACCAAGCGAGACCCATAAATAGTATTACACCAAGTATATTGATCAATAAATAGATTGTCATCTTCTCTAACTCCTTTTATTCACCAAACATCGCCCGCATTTTAGCTTCATCAGGCCGTTCGATAACCCCTTTTTCAGTAATGATCGCTGTAATTAATTCATGTGGCGTAACGTCAAATGCTGGATTGTAGACTTTTACACCATCTGGCGCCGTTTGTTTGCCAAAACCGTTTGTAATTTCAATTGCTTCACGCTCTTCGATTGGAATCTCTGAACCTGTTTTAGTGTCCATATCAATTGTTGAAGTTGGACCTGCAACGTAAAATGGAATCCCATGTTTTTCAGCTAAAACAGCAACACCGTATGTTCCAATTTTATTCGCCGCATCTCCGTTGGCCGCAATCCGATCACACCCAACAATAACGGCATCGATTTTCCCTTGCTGCATGACCATCGCCGCCATATTATCGGTAATCAATGTGACATCAATCCCAGCTTTCATCAATTCCCAAGTAGTCAAACGTGCTCCTTGTAGCAGTGGCCGTGTTTCGTCAGCATAGACTCGCAGTGTCATACCACGTTCTTTCGCTAAATAAATTGGAGCTAAAGCGGTTCCATATTGCGCCGTTGCAATGGCCCCAGCATTACAATGCGTTAGAACCGTTTGGCCATCCTCCAATAAAGTTAGCGCATGTTCCCCAATTTGTTTACACATTTGGGCATCTTCTTTTTTTATTAAATCAGCTTCTTCTATCAATTGCACTTTTAATTGCGCTACACTTTGGTGCGAATGATCTTTAACGATCTGCTCCATTCGATTCAAGGCCCAAAATAAATTAACAGCTGTTGGTCTTGAACTAGCTAGATAAGCTGTAATTGCTTGATACTCCTGATTGAATGCTTCATAAGACGTTACATCCAACTTCTGGGCAGCCATTGCGGCTCCATAAGCTGCTGCGATACCAATCGCAGGTGCTCCGCGTACTTGTAATTTAACGATTGCTTCCCAAAGTGATTCGATTGTTGAGATAGTTAGATATTCTTCTTTTGTTGGTAATAAGGTTTGATCTAAAATAATAATTTGGTTCTCTTCTTTTAAATAACGGACTGATTCTACTTGCAACATGCTATCTACCCCTTCATACTAGCCAACATTTGATTAATGGCTGTTTCTTTCACAATTTTCGGCTGTCCCACAGCTCGTGCATAATGATAAATCTTAGCAACATCTTCTAAATAGACAGCATTTGTATAAGCCTGTTCCATCGTTGTTCCAATGGCTAATGCACCATGACTTTCCAACAGACAAGCATTTACTTCATATTTATTCAATGTTTCCGCTACGGCAACCCCTAATTCAATTGAACCAGGCATTGCAAAGGGCGCCACCGGAATTGCGCCTCCTAACAAAGCCATTTCAATCAAAACCGTTGGAATGACTTCATTCAATACAGCGAATGCTGTTGCAAAAGGAGAATGGGTGTGGGCAATTGCCCCTGTTTTTTGCGAAGTTCGATAGATTTCTAAATGCATTTGCCATTCTGAAGACGGTTTCATTCCTGAAATCAGTAATCCTTCCAGATCAATGACACTCATATCATCTTCTTGAAGTTCTCTATAAGGAATACTGCTTGGCGTGATCACCATCACTCCAGCTTCTCGATCAATCGCACTGAAGTTGCCGCTGGTTCCTGCCATTAGTCCGTTTTCATAAGCCGTTAAAGCTGTTTCTAATACAACTTTTTTAAGTGGTGTTTTCATTGATAATCCTCTTTAAATTATCGGTTACGAACAAAATAAAACTGTAAGATAGTATTTGAAACGGTCGTTTTACAATAAAAAACCGGCTGATTCAAGGTATTAAAGAAGGTTTGTTCCATTATTTGAACTGCTTGATTTTCTTCAATCTCTAGCTGTTTTGCGGTTTTTTGGTCAGCATTTTCAGCATAAAGCAAACAATCAGACTTCTTGATTTTATGCTGTAAAACATGATCAAAATATTCTAACATTGATTCTTTTGACTGTACTTCCAGCAATTGCTCATCTAAATATTTTTCTGGAATATACACATCATCAATTGAAAAGGCAACACCGTCTGCTGTGCGGACTCGTTGAAAATAAACCAATTCTTGATCAGCTTCCAATGCTAAAGCAGAAACAATCTTTTTATCTTGAACTGCGCGCAACGTTTCTGTAATTTTTGTGCCAATTTGATAATCACGTTCTGTCACAAATTCAGTAATACTATCGAGTTTTTCTAATCCTGAGCGTAAATTTGGTTTACTGTCTAATACGAAAGTACCAACACCATGTTTTCTCACAATGTAACCTTCCGTCTCTAGTCGTAATAAAGCTTCTCTTAAAATAGGTCTGCTTACATCTAACATTTTAGACAGTTTTAACTCTGAGGAAAGTTTTTCCCCTTCCGATAACTCTTTACTTTCTATTAATGTTTTTAATTTTTGATACGTCGCTTGCGCTAATGTCTGTTTTTTAATTTTAAAATTTGTCATTAGATCCTCCTGAATAATTGTCTATAAATTATAGCATATTCAGAAAAAATAATGAGTTGAAATCAATTAATCATCACATAAAGCTTCTAAAGCAATCGTAATTTCAGCCTCTACTGCTTTTCCAACAACTTCAGTGTGAGGATTATAGTCATTCATATCAGCAAACGCATAACCATCTAAAGCAAAGATCCCTGCCGCTGCTACTCCACGCATCCTTGCTATGATATACAATGAGGCTAGCTCCATCTCAGCTCCCAGTGCTCCTGCTGCTTTGTATTCCATATGAGGAAATGTCACCGCTCCTGAATAAAAAACATCTAAGGTGACAATCGTTCCTCTTTTAAAGCGAATGTCTTTCGTTGCAGCATTTTTTTCTACTTTCTGTACTAAAGAAAGATCCCCCACAGCTGGCATTCCTCTAGGAACTAATTGGTAAGTTAAACCGTCTTCGCGAACTGCCGAATCAGCAACAATCAGACTACCTGGTGGTAATTCCTCTACATATGAACCAGCTGTTCCTACACGAATGATTTCTTTTGCTCCCGCTTTGATCAACTCTTCAAAACAAACTGCTGCGCCTGGGCAACCTACTCCATGACTGGCAATTGTCACGTTAGTTCCATGATAAACCCCATTAAAAATCCGATATTCCCTTGCAAATGATAGTTCTTGTGCATCATCTAATAACTCTGCAATTTGTTTAGCACGCCCTGGATCACCACAAACAATAACTTTGCTGGATATTTCTCCAGCGTGTACTTTGATATTTGGCAAAAATACTTTTTCTTCCATAATTCTCTCTCCACCCCTTCTAAGAGGTCAGACCTCTTTACTTATTATAATATCAGAAATGATAGCGTTATCAATTAGTAAATTGAACTAAGTTTCTTTTTTTTTGTTAAAAGATTTATTTATCTCCTACTACCTGATTACTTTATCAATCCTATGTAGTTAGCTGGTTTCTATCCCTCTATCTATTTTTAGCATTATCTAAAAAGGAGTATGAAACAAAACTAAACATTAGTTTTGTTTCATACTCCTGATTTTAATAAGCACCTAAAAGGTCGACTGTCTTTCGATTCCCTTAACTTCTTGAAGCTCTGACTTTACCTTCTAAGGTCATTTGTCCGACCCTATTTTTATTTCTTTATCTGACTCACTAATTTAACATAGTTTTCAGAACGGTCTTCTGCATCATCTTTTGTTTTCGTTAAAAGATCTTCTACAACTTCTTGATTGTCTTTAATCGTATGAAGTGCAGAGAAACGAGTTTGTTTTTCAAGGAAATCACGTATTTTAGAGAAATCGGCTTTTTTGTAGTCAATGACCATTGGATCTTTGCCTTTTTCAATAAGTTGTGGATTATAACGATACAATTGCCAATAACCTGACTCAACAGCTTCTTTCGCTAATGCCAATGTTTCGATCATTCCACCTTTAACACCATGGTTAATACAAGGTGTGTAGCCAATGATCAATGATGGTCCAGGGTAGCGTTCCGCTTCGTCAATGGCTTTGATTGTCTGCATGGAATTAGCACCTAATGCAATTTGGGCAACGTAAACATTTCCGTAAGTCATCGCCATCATGCCTAGATCTTTTTTAGATGTTTGTTTTCCACCAGCTGAGAATTTTGCGATAGCTGCCGCTGGTGTAGCTTTAGATGTTTGACCACCCGTATTAGCATAGACTTCATTATCCATAACAAAAATATTGACGTCAGCTCCACTTGCTAAAACGTGATCGATCCCACTAAAACCAATGTCATAAGCCCAACCATCACCACCGACGATCCACTGACTGGTTTTTACAAGTAAATCACTTTGTTTATAGATTTTTTCTAAAAGTGGATTGGTTTGATACTCTTCGCTCAAGGCGGCTGCAAGTTTAGTTGCCCGTTGTTGTGTACCTTCACCTTCCAAATAATGCTCTAACCAATCTTCCATTAAAGCATGAAGCTCCTCTGTTCCTAGTTTTTTATCGACTGCTTCTTGCACTTGATCCGCTAAATATTGCCGTTTTGTTTTATTGGCTACATACATGCCGTAGCCGTATTCAGCATTGTCTTCAAACAGCGAATTACTCCAAGCAGGACCTTGACCGCATTCATTGGTCGTATAAGGTGTTACTGGAGATGACCCACCCCAAATAGAAGAACAACCTGTTGCATTGGCCATCATCATACGATCCCCAAATAACTGAGTTAGTAGTTTGATATACGGTGTTTCGCCACACCCTTCACACGCACCTGAAAATTCCATCAATGGCTGATTGAATTGAGAGCCTTTGACCGATAATTTTCGAACTGGGTTTTCTTTTTGCTGCAAAGTCATTGCAAAGGCCCAGTTGATTGCTTGTTCTTTTTGTTCTTCATAAGGTTTCATTAGAATGGCTTTTTCTTTGACGGGACAGGCTTGAACACACAAACCACAACCTGTACAATCTTCTAATGAAACTTGAATCCGATACATCAAACCGTCAGCACCGCGCATTTCTCTAGCAACAAATCCTTCTGGTGCTTCTTCCATCTCAGCTTCATCTGCTAAAAATGGGCGAATCGCTGCATGTGGACAAACAAAAGCACATTCATTACACATGGTACATTTATCCATCTGCCATTCCGGCACTTCTAAAGCAATCCCACGTTTTTCATAGGCTGCTGTGCCCATTGGCATTTCACCTGTTTTCATACCATTATCGATTAAATCACCAACCGTTAATTCATTTCCTTCTTGGCGATTGATTGGTTGTAGGATATTCGTAACATATTTAGGTAAGTTTAAATCTTTTTTCTCAGGTTCAATGACGATCGTTGCCCATTCTGATGGTACTTCGATTTTTTGAAGTGAATCAAAAGTTCTATCAATTGCTTGGTAGTTTTTATCGACGATCTCTTTTGATTTTTTGCCATACGTTTTTTGAACTTCTGCTTTTAGTAAAGGCATGTACTCTTCCCGCGTCATAATATCCGTTACTTCAAAAAACGCAGTAGACATTACCGTATTGATTCTGCGACCCAACCCAACTTCTCGCGCTAATTCAACAGCATTGATAATATAAAATTGAATATTATGTTTTGCAATGTATTGTTTTAGCTTCGCTGGAAGTAATCGATAGACTTTTTCCTTGTCCCAAATCGTATTCAATAAAAACGTCCCGCCGTCTTTCAAGCCTTTTAATAAATCATAATTGTGAATATAAGAAGCATTATGACAGGCAATAAAATCTGCTTGTTCTACTAAATAAGTTGAAGTGATCGGTTCTTCTCCAAAACGTAAATGAGAAAGAGTCAAGCCGCCTGATTTCTTAGAATCATAACTAAAATAAGCTTGAGCATATAAATCAGTGTTATCACCGATAATCTTGATTGCCTGTTTATTGGCACCAACTGTTCCGTCTGATCCAAAGCCCCAGAATTTTGCTTGGAATGTTGAATTAGGGGTTAAATCTAACACCTCGCCTTGCGGCAATGAGCGATAGGTCACATCGTCTACGATTCCGATCGTAAAACGTTGTTTCAATTCAGCAAATGGTAATAATAGATGATCATAGACCGCTTTGATTTGATTAGGTGTCACATCTTTTGAGCCTAATCCATAACGCCCACCAATTACGATCGGACGATTTTCATGTTGATATAACGCGCTTTGAACATCTAAAAGCAATGGTTCTCCGTCAGCTCCAGCTTCTTTTGTTCTATCCAGAACCGCAACTTTTTCCACTGTTTTTGGTAATTTTTCTAATAGATTTTCTGTTGGAAATGGACGATATAAATGGATATTAATTAAGCCAACTTTACGACCTTGCTCATTTAAATAATCCACCGTTTGTTGAATAACTGGTGAGGCTGATCCCATGGAAATAATGACTTCTGTTGCATCATCCGCACCATAATAGTCTGTAAGATCATAATTCGTACCACGTAATTCATTGATTTGATTCATATACTTTTGAACGATTCTTGGCATTGCTTCATAATTGGCATTCACTGTTTCTCTTTGTTGAAAATGAATATCTGGATTTTGAGCTGTTCCCGAAACTGTCGGATGATTTGGGTTCATCCCCCTTTTTCTAAAGCGGTCCACTGCATCTTGATCCAGCATTCCTTTTAAATCAGCGTAATCCAATACTTCGATTTTTTGTAATTCATGACTCGTTCTAAAGCCATCAAAGAAATTGACGAAAGGTAAGCTACCTTCGATACTAGCTAAATGTGCCACTGCGGAAAGATCCATCACTTCTTGTACACTGGATTCGGCCAACATACAAAAACCAGTTTGGCGAGTTGCCATAACATCCCCATGGTCCCCAAAAATACTCAAAGCACTTGTCGTGATCGCTCTTGCTGCTACATGGAAAACACCTGGTAAAAGTTCACCAGCTATTTTATACATATTAGGGATCATCAATAGCAAACCTTGTGAAGCTGTATAGGTTGTTGTTAGAGCACCTGTTTTTAATGAACCATGAACAACACCTGCAGCTCCAGCTTCTGATTGCATTTCAATGACTTGGACTTTTTGTCCATAGACATTTTTCAAGCCAGTTTCTGCCCATTCATCGACTAATTCTGCCATCGTAGAACTTGGTGTGATTGGATAAATCGCTGCTACTTCAGTAAAGGCATAGGAAATATACGCTGCGGCTGTATTTCCGTCCATTGTCTTCGTTTTTTTCATTTTTCTCACCTTTTATCTTTCCTCAAACTTTTGTTGTTACGGGCGTTTTCTTTTTTTCTCGTACATACTTGTCGATTTCTACAGCAGCAACTTTTCCAGCACCCATGGCTAAAATCACTGTTGCTGCACCTGTAACAATATCTCCGCCGGCAAAGACGCCGGGAATCGATGTTGCTCCCGTTTTTGGATCCGCCTCAATGTAACCCCATTTTGTTAATGTAAGTTCTGGGAAAGTGGATAATAAGACTTTATTGGACCCTTGACCGATTGCTTCGATCACTGTGTCAGCTTCGATAATAAACTCACTATTTTTGATTGGAACAGGGCGACGTCTTCCAGACTCATCTGGTTCACCAAGTTCCATTTTGACGCATTTCACACCAGTTAAATCACCGGTACCATTATTTATATATTCGATAGGGTTGGTCAACCAATGATACATAATATCTTCCTCAACAGAGTGGTGATATTCTTCAATACGTGCTGGCAGCTCCTCCAGTGATCTGCGGTAGACAATGCTGACATGTTCAGCACCTAAACGTTTAGCTGAGCGTGCGGCATCCATCGCTACATTCCCACCACCGATCACGACAACATTTTTCGATTGTTTCATCGGTGTATCATATTTGGGAAATTCATAGCTATGCATCAAATTGATCCGTGTTAAATATTCGCTAGAAGAATAGACGCCATTTAGCGCTGTACCCGGAATTCCCATAAAATTAGGTGCTCCTGCACCAACAGAAATATAACAAGCATCAAAATCGTTCATGATCTCATCCATCGTGATCGTTTTTCCAACGACAATATTTGTCTCGATCGTTACACCTAACGCTTCAATACTTTCAATCTCTTTTTTTACGATTCTTTTAGGTAATCTAAATTCTGGAATACCATACGTCAAGACACCGCCAGAATCATGTAGTGCTTCATAAACAATGACCTCATAGTTCATTTTGGCTAAATCTCCTGCAACCGTTAAGCCCGATGGACCAGAGCCGATCACAGCGATTCGCCCGATTTTTGGTTGATCACTTTGAACCTGTTTAGAAAAATCTTGGTTTTCTAAAGCCCAGTCAGCAACCAAACGTTCAAGTTTGCCAATTGCGACTGGTTCAAAATTTTTCGCCATCCCTAATTTACAAACTTGCTCACATTGTTTTTCCTGAGGGCAAACTCGACCGCAAATAGCTGGAAGATTTGTATATTTTCCTAATACATCAGCGGCTTCTTGCATATGACCTTCTTTGATTGCAAGGATAAATCCAGGAATATCGATCATCACAGGACAACTGGTGATACAAGGGGCATTTTTACATTGTAAACACCTAATTGCTTCTGCTTGTCCTTCTTCGATTGTATAGCCTAAACAAACTTCAGAGAAATTTGTTTTGCGAAGAGCAGGATCTTGTTCAGTAATGGGTGTTTTTGTTCTGCTTCTTCTAGCCATGATTTCCCACCTGCGCTTTTTGGTAATCTGTTAAACTATTTTCTTCCTCAGTCTTATATTGTTTCATACGACTGATAAACTCTTCCCAATTGACCTCAGTTCCTTTAAATTCTGGACCGTCAACACAAGCAAATTTAATACTTCCATCGATCGTTACCCGGCAACCACCACACATACCTGTTCCATCGATCATGATTGGGTTTAATGAAACGTAAATCGGTAATTCGTGATTTGTGGCAGTCATCGTACAAAATTTCATCATGATGCTAGGACCAATCGCCCAGCTACAATTGACTGTTTCTCTAGCAATCACTTGTTCCATTGCTTCAGTTACGAGTCCTTTCATACCAAGCGTGCCGTCATCTGTTGTAATGATCAACTCATCGGAATATTCACGACACTCGTCTTGAAGAATCACTAATTCTGCTGTTTTGGCACCAAGAATCGTAATAACTCGATTCCCCGCTTTTTTCAATTCTTTAACAATTGGAAAAATTGCAGCGATACCAACCCCACCGCCTACGATCATTACGGTCCCGTAATTTTTTATTTCGGTCGGCATGCCAAGTGGTCCTGTCAAATCTAAAATAGCATCGCCAACCTTTAGAGTACCAAGTTCAGCAGTTGTTTTACCGATTACTTGAAACACCAAACGAATACTGCCGCTAGAAGGGTCTGTATCTGCAATCGTCAAAGGAATCCGTTCGCCAACTTCATTGATACGGAGAATGACAAATTGCCCTGGTTGTGCTTTTGCTGCGATTCGAGGAGCTTCGATCCAAAAATCATATTCATTTTTGGAAATATGAACCTTTTTGGTTATCTTATACATATGGATTACCGTTAATGAATAGCCTCATTCATTTTTCCTTCTTTCATATGATATCTGCTTATCTCTATAACCCAGCCGTTAGTTCCTGAACGAATTTTTTTAATGCTTCAACATCTTCATCTTCTGCATTATTTTCAATTTCAACTGTTTCGGCAACTTTTTTTGCACCAGATTTTTCTAAAGCCGCTACAAAATCATGGGCTGATTTGCAGAACAAATCACCATACTCACGATCTCCAGAACCAACAACGCCAAAAATTTTTCCAGTTAAATCCTTTTCCTCCAAGTCATCATAGAAATCCTCAAATTCAAATGGCAATTCACCATCGCCATAAGTATAAGTAGCAAGCACGCAAGCATCTGCATCATCAAAAAAGTCAACATCTACTTCTGAACACTCTTCTCTTTCTACATCAAATCCCGCTTCTTGTACGGTACTTTCTATGATTTCTGAAATCTCCTCGGTGTTTCCTGTCATGCTCGCATAAATGATTTTAACCAATGCCATATTTACTCATCCTCTCAACTTTTTTACATAATATTTTAAAGTATAAAAAGATTGATTTGTAACCCTTTTCATTCTTCTCATACTTAATATCAATAAAACTACGCATCTGTCTTACCTGTTAAGGATCTCTTAATACAAATTACCTTTTTCACATATTAAAAAAATCGCTAAAACGCTTTCTTTTTTTAATTCAAAATCATGTAAAAACTTCACTTATACTATAACATAAACTACCACTTTAAAACAATATTTTTTAGGTAAAAAAAATAATTTTTAGCAAGTCGGTTTCATCCGTGCTAAAACAAGTTTTTTTCACGTCCCAACCAAAGAACTGCTTCCAAAACTGCACCACCTAACGCTCGTGCTTTATCTGATATCGTAAAGCAATCTACTTGGTCAATAGGACGAGGATCGACATCGCCACATTTTAGTCCCGTTTGACAGGATACTTGATCTGAAATCATCCCTCTCAGAACACCATCTAATGGTGATTGTACAGCTACTTTTCCAACATAAAAAAGTACTTCGCCTTTTTTTACGACATCACCGAGTTTTTTTATGTGTTTGACAGCTCCTGAGGCTGGCGAATGGATGACGCGTTCCGTACTCTTTCCACCAATTTCACCTGGTGTACCAGTATTCGGGATAGCACGCCCTTCAAAATACAAGCGTCCTAAATAATGTCCTCTCATCGTTTCAACTACAACATCAACCTCTTCTGATGCTGAAAAACCTGGTCCTAAAGCAATTGTTATCGGCGCCATTGTTCTGTTCGTTCCTAAATTTTTTTTAGCTAAAATTGCATCTACCAAAACGGTTGGTTGTAACTCAGATAATGAACTTGCTGTGGGATCAACCAGCATAGGGATCTGCCCGTCAGCCCAGATTGTAGAACATTCCGAGACATCAGCTACTAAAATGGCTTCTAGGTCTTCTACCTGCTGCTTTCCTTGGAAAATAGCCGTACACAAGGCCACAGTACGGCGGATTGCTAAAGGTTTGGCTGTTTCTAAAATGACGACTTTAAAACCGGCATGAACTAATTTTTGAATCACGCCTGTTGCCAAATCGCCACCACCTCTTACAGCTATGATTGTTTCAGAAATCGATTGTTTTATTTTTCCCATAAGACAATGCCTTCTTTCGATTGAATATTGCAGGCAATCACTTTACTCAAGCGTTTTAACAACATTTGTGGTAATAAGGATAAGACTTTTTTCGCCTGCTTTAATTGGGTTGGTGTTTCCACCTGATTGATACAAAGAATCCGTTGTCCCTGACTTTTCTCCCATAAACCTGTGGGACTAGTAATGATTTCAGCTAATGTTTCTTCATGGATTTTTGCGCCTTGAGTTGCCCCTGTAGCACGCAGAAAAAGCGGCAAACGATGGATCGTTCTGTCATCAATAGCTTTTCCCACAACAGAGATGGGGACCAAACCGATCGTAACAGTTGTTTCAGGCACCACAACAGGCTCAAAGGTTTCCCAGCCTTTTAAGGGTAATTGCTTGGAACCATCCGCCTCTAAAAATACCTTGTCAAAATGCTCAAGTGATTGTTGGAAGACAGCATGAGGCAATGCACTCAATTTATGACCATCGGCAGCCAAACAACCTGCTAATGTGATTCCATGTCCATCTTTACCTAGTGTTGAAAAGTCTTCACTATAAAAATAATCATACGATCGTTCAACTGGATAACCAATTTTCGTCGTTGTGCTGACTAAAATAGTTTGATCACGATAATACTCAGCAAGATACCACATCAAGCTTGTTTTTCCACCACTGCCGATCAATGAAATGACTTGTTGGCCTTGAAAATCAAAACAGTCGCTCAAGGTTTCCATGGGACATACTTCCTTTCATTGTTGTTTCCTTCAATTATAAATATCCCTTCGATCGGTATCTTAGCATTCGTTAAATGCACTCGCCCTTGTTCAAAATCTTCTCTCGCCAATCTTAAACAAATGCCACAAAAATCACCTAAGCTTGTCGGCAGTGCCATAACTGAAACAGGTATTTTTTTATTAAGTAAGATTTTTTCACTATGAACCGCATAATGGGTATTTTGAAACGTGAAAAGATACTCCATTTTTCCACCTCGTTTTTAGAAATTGATGACTTTTTTTGCCTGCGCCATTACTTCTGTAATCCCATACATATTTGTGATTTCACCGACCGCTAACGTTTCTTTGATTTGGTAAAAATCTAAACAGGCGCCACATGTACTGATCTGTGTGCCTTTATCTACTAATAATTTTAAGTCATTCAACGTATTGGAGCCTTGATTCGTCAAAAATGCCCCACTATTAAAGAACAAGAGATGCTCTGGTGGTGTATCTAGTTCAGTCAAAGAATAAATATAACTTTTTAATAGCATTGCTCCTAAATCTGGATCACCGTCCCCCATAGTTTTACGTCCAAACGCAACGACTAATTCACTATCTGATGCTGTTTGATTTAATTGATCTTGATTTTTTGGAACGACAATTTCAACTGTGAATTCATCGTTTTTAAGTGCTTGGCTAGTTGTTTTAAGCCCCAATCCCGTAGCCATTTTCTCGATATTTTTCACAGAAACTTCATTATCCACGGTAATCTCAATAAGGCCACCATCATTTTTGATTTCCCGAATTGCTTTTTTTGCTTCAATCACTGGAATTGGACAGGGTTTGCCTAAAGCATTGATTTTTTTCATTGCTGCTCCTTCTTTCTCATACAATAATAATCGACTGATCTGATTCTTTCTGGCAAACTTCCCCGATAATCGCCGCTACTGGATCATCTTTTTGGATTGCTGCAAGACATTCCACAGCCTTATTTGCAGCGACACTGATTAGTAATCCGCCTGAGGTCTGAGGATCAAATAAAATCTCCTGAAATGCTGGCGTAGTGTTGGTCAAATCAATTTTAGTTTCCAAAAATTGACGATTTCTTTGTCCGGCCGCTGTTGCTAAAAACTCTTCTGCATAATGATAGGCGTGCGGTAAAAGTGGTAATTGTTCTGGATCAATCACAAGCGTCACATCTGCCCCCGCCATTTCAGATGCATGCACTAATAAGCCAAAACCGGTCACATCTGTACACGCATGAACAGGAAAATCACGCATCTTTTCAGCCGCATATTTATTTAGTCGTTCCATCGAAGCGATTGCTGCCTTTTCTGATGTTTTACACGCTACTCCTCCTCTAACAGCAGATTGAACTAGTCCCACCCCCAAGGCTTTGGTAAGAATCAAAATATCGCCGACTTTTGGCGTATTATTATGAATGATTTTTTTTGGGTCCACTTGTCCTGTAACGGCTAATCCATATTTAGGTTCATGATCATAAATCGAATGCCCTCCAGCCAGTGAAGCCTGTGCTTCTTTTAATTTCTCAGCACCGCCAATCAGGATTTCCGAAAGCTTTTGTTTTGCCATTTTCTCTGGAAAACAAACTAAGTTCAATGCAAACAACACTTCTCCTCCCATTGCGTAAACATCGCTCAGTGCATTTGCTGCGGCAATCCTGCCAAAAGTGCGGGGATCTTCGACCATCGGTGAAAAAAAATCCACTGTTGATATCAGTGCAAGATCTTCTGATACTTGATAAACCGCTGCATCATCAGATGCATTAAAATCGACTAGTAACTTTTCATCAGAGAATTTGGGCACGCCTCCTAAAAAACCAGCTAATTCATTTGGTCCGATCTTTGCACCACATCCACCTGACGTACATTGTGATAAAAAATCCATCGTCTTTCTCCTTCATCTCTATTCTGACAAAATTTCCTTTAAGGCTTTTAAAGTGTACTCGATTTCATCTAGGGTCGTATTCCACCCAAAACTAAAACGAACTGCTCCGGTTTTTAGCGTTCCAGCAGTTTGGTGTGCCAACGGAGAACAATGTAATCCCGATCGTGTGACAATCTGATAGCGATCAAATAATTGCTGAGAAAGTTCTCCAGAATCAACCCTTGCTGACCTGATTGAAACAACGGGTACCCTTTGATTTGCTTCTGTACATCCTAAAATTGTTACAGGTAATTTTTTTAATCCCGTCAAAAATCGCGCGGTCAAGGCGCGCTCATGATCTGCGATTTTGTTTAGTCCAAGTGCTTTTATCGATTCAAGTGAACTCCTCAAACTTAAAATTCCTAACATATTTTGTGTGCCCGGTTCAAATTTATCTGGTAAAAAATCAGGCTGCGCAAGTGATAATGAGGCACTGCCTGTACCACCACTCATCCATGGCTTGATTTTGTGCTCCATATTTTGTGCTAGAGCAAATCCCCCAATGCCAGAAAGCCCCATTAGACTCTTGTGTCCTGTAAATGCCAAAACATCGATCAACATCTCCTCTATATCAATTGCTAAAAAACCCGCAGTTTGTGCACTATCTAAAACTGTGAGGATACCGTGTGCTTTTGCAATTTCAAAGCATTCTTTCACAGGTAAAATCGTCCCTAATACGTTGGATGCGTGTGTCATCACTATGACTTTTGTTTCCGGACGAATCAGTGATTCAATTATCTCTGGATCAAGTCTGCCATCTGATTTACAAGGAATACGTGTCACTGAAATATTCTGTCGTTGCTCTAACAGGTACAACGGTCTAGTCACGGCGTTATGTTCTACTTCAGTTGTTAAGACATGATCCCCTGGTTTTAACAGACCATTTAGCACCATATTTAGTGAAGTCGTTGCATTTGCCGTAAAAATAATATGTGCTGGATCAGGTGCATGGAAAAATTCCGCCAACAATTGGCGAGCCTCAAAAACCACTTCAAGTTCATCGATATTTTGTGAACCACGATTCGTATTTATATTATTATTTTTTTCTAAGTATTGACATAATGATTGAATGGTCGCTTCAAATTTGTGATTTGAAGTGGCTGCATGATTTAGATACACAGATTGTTTCATCTTTCTATCCCTTCCTACCGTGACAAACGCTTTGATTGATTAAGGTCTGATATTCTGCTGGCGTATCGATATCGACCAAACATTCAGGCCTATCTACACGAATTTTTCGCCAAGCTTCTGGATGATTATTCCGAACAACTCGCCCACCAGAACCCCCTGTTACCTTTAGTAATTCAGAACGAAATGCTTCACCAAAAAACATAGGACTACATGGTGCTTCCCTTTGATCAATTGGAAAAACGATGCTTTCTTTAGAGTATGCTGAAAAAAGGGATTCAAGCAACGCTTGCGTTAATCGTGGTTGATCGACCGTTAAATAAAGATAGCCTTCTCCAGTAGCCGCTTTTGTTCCTAAACGAACGCTTGCACTTTGCCCTTTCTGCGCTTCTGTATTCTGAACGACCTTTAGATTAGTCGGTAGCTTTAATCCCAGCAAGTTTTCAGGTGAAATAACTAAAATCCGTTCAAAAAAAGGCATTTTTTTAGTGAGGTTTAACGTCCGCTCCAAAAAAGTCTCCCCTTGATAATCAAGAAAGAGTTTATTCGTTCCCATTCGTACAGAACATCCTGAAGCCATAATGATTGCACTTACTTTCAGCATTGGTTTACTCCTTTTGATTTCATCGATCATTAAAAACAAAAACGCACCCAATTGTCTTTATCGGATGCGTTTTTTGCGCCTTTGTGTATCGTTTTTTTACAGCACCTCACAGAATCATTCAGTTATTTCTTTTTCTTTTGATAAAAGGTATCTTCCATAGGTAATGTGGGTCTTAGTTTTCCATCAAGTGCATAGTAAGCACCGGCCAAAGCTGGTGCTGTCGGGATCGTCGCTAATTCTCCCACACCTTTGATTCCATAAGCCAAGCCATCATGAATATTGTCCGCTTGAACTAAAATTGTTTCGATTGGTGGCACTTGAGCAGCATTTAGCAAGCCTAGCGTAGCGTATTTTGCTTTGACATAACCATCTTCCATGACAAATTTCTCGGTCAAAGCGTAACCCATCCCCATTACGATCCCACCTTCGATTTGCCCTTCTGCTGCCTTAGGATTGACGACTTGCCCCATATCATATGCTGCCACAAATTTTTCGACTTTGCCTTTTTCATCTAGAATCGCAACTTCTGCTGCATAACCATAGCCAGCATGACTAACAGGACTCTTCTTATCGTTAATCAAAGGATCTGTTTTAGCTGAATATTCTCCATAAAACTCTTGTCCTTCTAAATCAGACAACGCACGCCCCATATCAAGTTCATAGCGTAGTTGCATCGCTGCTCTTCTGGTTGCTTCACCTGTAAATAAGGATTGGCGAGAGGCTGTTGTTGTACCGGAATCTGGCGTTCGCCGCGTATCTGGTGCTTCGGCAATAATCATTTCTGGCGGTAGATCCAAGGTTTCACACGCAACTTGTGTTGTCACGGTCGCCATCCCTTGCCCAATACATGCCGCACTAGTTCTAACATGAACCTTACCGTCTTCAACTGAAACAATGCAACGACCAACATCTGATAATCCAACACCGATCCCGCTATTTTTAAAGAAACAAGAAATCCCAGCAATTTCAGCATTTTCATAGGCATCCTTAACAGCCAATAACGTTTCTTTCAATGCGGCATTTTTTGAAACCAATTGACCATTTGGTAAAGAATCTCCAGGTTCTACTGCATTTTTATAGCGAATAGCCCATTGAGAAATACCGACTTTTTCGGCTAAAAGATTAAGATTATTTTCAATTGCAAAAGCTGTTTGGCAAACCCCAAACCCTCTGAAGGCACCAGCTGGTGGATTGTTTGTATACACTGCATACCCTTCGACATCGATGTCTTGGTATTTATAAGGACCTGCCGCATGTGTGCATGCTCGTTGAAGAACAGGACCACCTAAAGAAGCATAGGCTCCCGTATCTGCATATATGACAGCTTTCATAGCCGTTAGATTTCCTTGTGCATCACAACCTGTCGTGAAGTCCATCTCCATGCCATGACGTTTTGGATGGATCATTAAGCTTTCTTGTCGGCTAAGTAAAACTTTGACTGGTTTTTGTAAACACCAAGCCGCAAGAGCAGCATGATGCTGCACACTCATATCTTCTTTTCCGCCAAAACCGCCGCCGACTAATTTCGCTTGGACATGAATATTCTCCTTTTTCACCCCTAACATACGAGCAACTTCTCGTTGTTCATCATAGATACTTTGACCTGCACTATACAGTAAAATACCGTCCTCACCTTCAGGCATTGCAATGGCACATTCAGGTTCCATAAATGCATGCTCATTGATCGGAACTGAATAATGTTGGGTTACAACATATCCAGATGCCGCCAACTGCTCATCCGCATTACCTCGAATAAGATGTTCATGAGATAAAATATTGCCTTTTTCATGAATCAACGGTGCATCTTCTACTAATGCGGCCTCACATGAAGTTATTGGTGTCAGTTCTTCATAGGTAACTTCTACTAATTCTTTGATTTCTTCCAAAGCTTCTCTTGTTGTAGAAACAACCAAGGCCACTGCATCCCCAACATAACGCGTAGTATCCCCAACTGATATCATAACGTCCCAATCAGAAATAAATTCTAAATGACCGATTTTATTGTTTCCAGGAACATCTTTTGCTGTCAGCACTGATACACATTCTGGATGTTCAACGGCTTTACTCGTGTCGATTTTCAACACTTTCGCTCTTGGATAGGCACTGCGGACAGCCGATGCATGAAGCATTCCTTCAATTGTGATGTCATCTACATATTGTCCTGTTCCTAAGGTTTTTTCAACAGCATCTACTCGTTTGAAGTCTTCTCCTAACTTTCCATTTGACGGCTCTTCTGGAATGCTCAATTTTTCACGAAACATTTTAGCTGCTAGTTGAATTGCTTCAACAATTTTGACATACCCTGTACAACGGCAGATGTTCCCACGAATCGCTTTGCGAACGTCTTCATCACTAGGTTCTGTTTTTTTGTTCAATAATCCGTGAGCTGAAATAACAATACCAGGAATACAATAACCGCATTGAACAGCGCCAGTCTTAGCAAAAGCATAGGCATAAACATCTTTTTGATGTTGGTCCAATCCTTCGATCGTGACAATTTCTTTTCCATCTACCTTTTCTAAGCTAAATAAACACGCTTTGGAAACCCTTCCATTTACTAATACTGAACAAGCACCACAAGAACCTTGATTACAACCATCTTTTGTCCCAGTCAACCTTAAATCTTCACGAAGAAAGTCCATTAACTTTTTATTCGTGTCACAGGTCTCTGTCTTACCATTTACAACGAATGAATACATTTTTTCTTTACACCTCAATTTCTGTTATAATTATAGCTTTTTATCACTATGATTATACCATAAAACTTTAGTCTAAAAATTATTATTTAGCAAAAAAAATATTTTTTATTCACTTTTGTTGAATACCGATCAATGCAGCCCCAATCGAGCCTGCATATTGAGATAGTTCTTGATCATAGTATACTTCTTTTTGAGTATATTCAGCAACTAAATCTACAACTTTCTTACTATGAGACAAACCGCCAGAAAAAAAAATCGGACCTTGATCAGGATTGATCTGTCGATGTTGATTACTAATACGAGCTGCGATCGAATGCAAGACTCCTAAAGCGATATTTTCTCTTTTTTCGCCTTTTCCAATCAAGCTAATGACTTCTGATTCTGCGAATACGGTGCACATACTATTGATTTTTACTGGTTCAGCTAAGGCCACAAAGGGATCAATCAGATCGATGCTTTCCCCTAATGTCCGCATCAGTACTTCAACAAAGCGTCCTGTTCCAGCGGCACATTTATCATTCATGTTAAAATCTAAGACATGCCCGTCAGTGTTCATTCTGATCACCTTACTATCTTGCCCACCGATATCGATCACATTTTGAATTCCAGGACTTAGATAGGATGCCCCTTTAGCATGACAAGTGATTTCCGTAACTGCTTTATCAGCTTTTAACAGTTTGCGACCATAGCCTGTTGTAATCAATTTACAGGGTTCATTTCCACTTAGTTTTGTCACAACTTCTGCAGCTGCTCGTTTAGGGTCACCTGAAGTTAGTACCAAGTATTTTTTCACCAGATTGTTTTGTTCAAAAAGAACGCCTTTCGTTGTCGTCGATCCACTATCAAGACCAATTACTTTCATGATGAGCGTGCCTCTAACATTTCGATAAAAGCTGTCACTCGCGTATTGATTTGCTCGATATCTGCTGTAGAATAGTCTGTTTCTAAATATAAATACGGTACATTTTTTTCAGATTGGCAAAAACGCCGAACCTTCAATGCTTCGATCGAATATGGATGGCAGGATTGTAGCACCATATCTAAAACCCCATCCACTTGATAGTCATCGATCATTTGGCTTAATAAATCAAAGCGACTGGTATTATTAGACATACAGGCACACCCAATATCGATATATTTCTCTGCTAGGGCTTCATAAACGTCTTCATTCTCTTCATCGACTAGCCGTTCAACAGCCTTAGCTACTGTACAATTTTCAAATCCTACGATGGTTCCACCATTTTCTTCGACTGCACGAATCACTTTTTCCGTTACACCCCCCATTGGTGAACCAGTGATTAAAATTCTAGGTTTTCCATTTGGCTGATGGTTTTCGGGATATTGTGCGATGATTTTTGCAGTTGTATCCTCTAATTTTTGGATCAGACTTTCCTTTTCAAAAGTATAATTTGCGCCATACATCACTTTAAAAATTTCTGAGCCTTCAATTGCAGGCGGATTTAGTTTCCCCAGTCCATAAAACTTTTTTCTAGCTGCTCGTTCTCTATTTTTTAGACGAACCGCTTCTTGAATGCGTTCTTCTGTGATCTCCACATCAAGAAATGACTCTAATTTTTCTTTAAAGCGAATGATTTCATCTTTCCATAAGCCAAACGCTGCCTCTGAATTTCGTGCGTTTGGTAAATTCATTAAATACAGTGGTTTGAATTCTTCCATGTATTCATACATTTTTTTCTTTCCATCACAAGTTGTTTCCCCTACAACTAAATCGGAAAAATAGAAAAATGGGCATTTATCCGTTTTCCCAAAACCATAACTGGATTTGATCAACGGACAAAGATTTCTAGGTAGATCCTCTTCTGCAGCTGAAATCGTTTCATCTGATGTCGAACAGAGGCTGATTTGGACAGCATCAGCTGCTAAGACGATTTCTTCTGGCATGAAAGTACAATACACACCAACAACCGGTACTCCTTGTTCTTTTAGTTCTTTTACTTGAATAAAACCTTGACGTCTAGCATCATCGAACTCCGCAACTATTTCTGGTAATTCTGTTTTGATTTGCATAAAATCCCTCCCAGTACTTTGTCTCTTTATTGTGCATTTGTCAGAATCATTTTGACTTGTTCTGCTGTCGGTTCAACATGGTAGAATAGCTTGTAAAACTCGTTAACGGTCTCTTCCATATTTAGTTTGTATTGTTCAGGGTAAACTAACGCCCCCAACCACTGAATGCCAATGATCCGATTGACAGACGGCGGTGAACTAATGAAGTTATAGGGTGCAGTTGGTACTTGATAAACCTTGCCTGCTTTGACCGCTGTTAATTCTTGCCAAGACTCATCCGTTTTGATTTGATCATAGACAGCTTTTGTCTCAGCTAAAATATAATCTGGTTGCCATTGAATTAGCTGTTCCATCGAAATAACGGTTCCGCCACCTTTTGACACAACATCAACACCTGTTGCCGCATTTTTTGCGCCAATCTCATCAATTACTTGAGCATGAAATGACCCTTCAGCATTTGTGTTTAGTCCAGCATTTCCGGCTGCATAATAGATACTTTTTTGCTCTGATTCTTTTAGTGAAGAACGAACACTATCAGCTTTTTCTATAACCTGTTGACAATAGGAAGCAAGTTTTTCTGTTGTTTGTGTGTTTCCTAATAATTCACCTAATTTCTGGTAGGTTTCTGGCATATTTTTTAAATTTGCTTCAATGAAAAGCGTGGGAATATTGATTTGCTCTTGCAATTTATCCATATCTTCTTTGACTGTTTTTTTTGCCTCACCGATATCGATAATGACATCTGGTTCAGCAGCACTCAAAGCTTCCATATTTAAGCTAGCATTTTTTCCGTAAAATTGTCCAAATTCTGGTAATTTCTGATATTTTTTATCAATAAATTCTTTCGCTTCTGACGAAAAAGGGCTGGCTAAACCAACAAGTAAATCAGGGGAGCTAGTATACAATACAATTTGAGCCAGTGGTCCAGAAGGGGCTATTTTATTGATCTGTGTTGGGATGATTACCTCACGCCCAGCAGAATCAACAAAAGTGCGTGTCCCATCTGACTGTTTGTTTTCGGAACGAATAGCTGTTTGCGTTTTTTCAGTTTCATTGGCTTTTTTTTCGTTAGTAGTGCAACCAATCGTTGTAACTAGTGCTAATCCTAATACTAAAAGCAAATTTATCTTTCTTTTCATTAAAATTCTATCCTTTCTATTTCAATCGATTTATTTTTTTGTTGGCAAACAGATTCTTTTTTCAGTTGAAGCTATTGTATGTACAGTGATCGGTACACGATAAATGGCCTCTAACTGTTGGCTCGTTAAAATCGTTTTGGGTATTCCTTGTAATAGTTGACCCTCTTGTAAAACTAAGACATAGTCAGCATATTGAAGTGCGTGATTGGGATCATGGGTCGATTGAATAATCAAATAACCTTGCGTTGCTAGTGTTTGAATCATTTCTAAGACCATTATCTGATTGCCGTAATCAAGATTAGCACAAGGCTCATCCATAATAATGATTTTACTCTGCTGAGCCACTGAACGAGCAATGATCACAAGTTGTTGCTCTCCTCCACTTATTTCTGAAAAAATACGATTCTTTAAATGCGTGATATTGAGTGCGACTAAGGCCGCTTCTGCCAACTCATTTTCAGCTGTTCCAGGTTGCTGATAATTTTTTAATCTAGCAGTTGTGCCCATTAAGACCATTTCAAATACAGTAAAATGAAAAATACCTCGTTGTTTTTGCGGAATATATGAAATCAACTGAGAAAGCTCGTTTCTTGAGCACTGTTGAATCGAACGATCATTGATTTTAACACTTCCCAAACTTGGCTCCAACACTCTTAGCAAACATTTAAATAACGTACTTTTCCCCACACCATTTTTTCCTAATAAACAAACTGATTGTCCATAATCTAAAGTAAATGAAATGTCGTTCAATATTTTTTGCTGTTTATAGGCAAATGCTAAATCAATAACTTCAAGCATTGAAATTCCTCCTCACTGTCTAACTGAACGATTATTTTTAGCAATCAATAAAAGAAAAATCGGTGCACCGATAAATGAAGTTAAAATTCCGATCGGTATCTCACTAGTTGTAATCAAGCGTGAAAAATCATCTACAAATAACAGAAAAGTACCGCCTAATATAGCAGTCATCGGAATACTATAGCGATAATCATTGCCAACTAACATCCTTGAAAAATGCGGTACAACCAACCCTACCCAACCAATCAGTCCGCTAACCGATACTGCACTTGCTGTAATCAAGGTCGCAGCCAGAATCAAAATCACGCGTAAAACACGACTGTTTACTCCTAAACTCAACGCTTCTTCTTCTCCCAGAGAAATCACATTTAAGCGCCAGCGTAATAAAAAAATGGGCATCATTCCTACTAAAATCAAAGGGGCAGCAAATACAACATTTTGCTTATTGATCGAAGATAAGCTGCCCATTAACCAATAGGTTATTGCCGGTAAAGTATTTGTCGGATCCCCTACCAATTTCAAAAAGGAAACAGCTGAAGAAAAAAGTGAGCCAATCATCATACCAATCAAAACCATGTTTAAAACCGAATCAGTGCGCAAAAAACGACTCATTAAAAGAACCGCACCTACAGCTAATAATCCAAAAATGAAAGACAACGAAATCACCTGTTCATAGGTCAATGAAAAAAACAATCCTATAGCCGCACCAAAAGCAGCACCTTGTGAAGCACCTAAAATATCTTGTGAGACCATTGGATTTTGAAACAAAGCTTGATAAGTTGCCCCAGCTACAGAAATACCGCCACCGATCACCACTGCCATAATAATTCTAGGAAAACGAATCTTAAACAAAATCGTCTCAACTTGACTGCTCCAAGTTTGCTCTAAAGGGATTATTTTATTCAAAACAACCTTAAAAAAATCGTCCATCGCAATCGGAAACTTCCCTAAAAAAAAGGAAATTATAAAGACCAGTAGAAAAAGCAAGAAGGAAGCTAAAAGAATGATTTTTTTCTGTTTCGTTGTCGACTGTTTGTTTTCCACTAAATTCACCCCTATTGTTGACCGCTATCCCTTTGGTCTTTCCGCCCTTTTTTCAATCAACTCACCGGCAACACTAATTGCCAGTTCAGCGGGTGTCTCTGATTTTATTTTTAGGCCGATCGGCATATTGATTCGTTCAATGTCTTCCATTGAAAAGCCGCTTTCTTTTAATTTTTTGACTTGGACCGCGATCTTTTGCTTACTGCCCATGACACCGATGTAATGTGCTGGTGTTTCTAATAACTGTTTCGCTATTAGAAAATCAAATTGATGGCCTCGTGTCATCACGATGGCATAATCTGCCTCTGTAATTTGGATCGATGCGTCAATATTACTCAAATCAACGACCATTCGCTGATCGGCATCTGGAAAAACTGCTTCGGTTAAAAATTGTTCCCGATCATCTAAAACAACACAATAAAAATCTATTGTTTTTAAAATAGGAAGCAACGCCTGAGCAACATGACCACTACCAAAAACGTAAACTTTTCCAAGTTGTAGCAATGCTTCCACTGAATAAATCCGTTCATTCAATTTTACTTCTGATAAACCAGATTTAAACTTCTCTTCTTTTAATTTAGCTGGTATATTTCCGATTAATCCTGTTTCTACGCTATACACCCCAAAACCATTTTCTCTTTCAGCATTGATTTCAGTGATCAGCCAACATTGCTGATTACGGTTAAAATGCTGGATAACTTCTTCGCAAATAGCTTGAACAGAAGCATTTTGCCAACTAAGATATTGAAAAAACAGCGCCACATTACCACCACAAATCATACCCAGATCTACAACATCATTTGGTGCTAAAATAAAGGTTTCTGCTCGAGATCGTTGTGCTTTCAGAACCTCTTTCGCAATTTTTTCTGCGCGAAACTCTACTGCACCACCGCCAATCGTGCCATTTATCCGACCAGATTTATCAACTAGCATACGAGCACCAGCGGCTCTAGGTGTCGATCCTGAACTTTCAGTAACCGTAACTAAAACCGTATCTTCTCTTTGTTTGATTGCTTCATTTATTCGTAGAAAAAGTTCTTTCATTCTCTTTCCTCCAACTCTACTGATTCTAAATCTAATTCATCACTAAAAATCTCTGCAAAATATTGATTGGTGATTTGATACGTTTTCTTTTGAAAAAGCAAAAACTTTGCTGTTAATTTTTTTCCTTGGCTCGTTACGGTGGAACCGCCGCCGTTATTCCCACCTACACTTTTATTGACTAGCGGATAGCCTAGTTCTTCCTCAGCTTTTTGGATCATCCGCCAAGCTTTGTTATAAGACATTCGCATCTGTTTAGCGGCAGTATTTAGTGAACCTGTTTGAGAAATCCGTTGGAGTAGTTCAACGACGCCAGGTCCAAAAAAAATGCGATTTGTCCGTAATTTCAAATTGAGCGTATAATTAAAGGCTTCTTGCTCCTTCATTACAAAACCTCCTTTCGTTATACTCTAAAAAGATAACGACCATCAAAAAAAATTATCTCTTTAAAAATTCAGACAGTTGCTTTTTGATTTCAGCAAAATTATGCTCATTTAATGCTAAAATCTGCCCTTCATTTTTGAGAATAGTTTGTTTTAGCTGTGCTCGTTGTCTTCCTATCTCTAACGCTTCAACTGTATGCTTCTTTTGTCTTTGATAATTTATGTCTGACTTAAATACCCCAACTATTTTTTGCGGTTGTTGTAGCGTTGTTAAAAGCTCGTTTGTGAACTTTTGTGATAGTAATTCGATCCCTCCGATTTCATCTAATAAAATAAAATCAGTTGGATTGGTTTTCGCTTCTTCCAATAAAGCCATACCCCATGTTTCAAACACTTGCAGATTTCTTATTCGTTTGCCGCTTTCAGTTTGAATAAAACAATGTTCATCAATCGGCTCTAAATTGGCTTCTTTTTGAAGTAATTCTTTTGCAGCCCTCAGTTCAAACCCAACAATCTGACCTTGTTCATCCATTCTGCGTTTCACATAAAAACCACTGATGGCTTTCCCAACAGCTCTGATTACCTCTTGTAATAATGTGGACTTGCCGACGAATTTGTCTCCTTCTAGAAAAAAATTCTTCATTCTGCATTTTCCTTTACTAAATCGATGCCTTCATAAAAACAATGCAAAAGACAAATTAAGTTATTCATTTATCTTTTGCATCTTTTTTAAGGAGAAAATCTTCATTGTTATTCGATTGCTAGCTGCTTTTCCTCTTTAAGTAAAACATTTAAAATAACTGCAACAATCGTTGTCAAAATAACTTCTGAGTTACCAAAAATAGTCGTTACCCAAGGTGGAAATCCACTTAAACAACCAACTGATAATGTTACTCCGATACCAAAAGCTAACGCAATTCCCACAACTCCCGTATTTCTAGGAGTTAATTCTTGCGTTGCGATCATCCGAACGCCAGTCATTGAAATTGATGCAAACACAGAGACCGTTGCACCGCCAATCACAGCATAAGGAATTGTCGTCAAAATCGATGCAACTTTTGGAACAAAACCTGCCACCAGCAAAATAACAGAGGCAAAAACCATGACATATTTATTGATTACTCTCGTCACCGTAACTAACCCTACATTTTGACCAAATGTTGCAACAGGTACAGAACCAAAGAAGCTTCCTATAAAATTGGAGAAACCGCTTCCTATAATCCCGCCAGAAAGTTCCTGATCCGTTGGTTCCCGATCCATTGCTCCAACTGTTGTGGCAGTGAACTGCCCGATTGCTTGAACGGCATCAACGATAAACATCACTACTAAAGTTAAAATCGGTACGATTTGAAAGTCTAAACCAAAGTATAACGGAGTGATCATTTGAAAAACAGAAGCTTCCTTGACTGGAGCAAAATTGACCATTCCTAAAATCAATGAAACAACATACCCAATGATCATCCCATTTAGAATAGAGGATAGCTTAAGAAACCCTTTTGAAAAATAGTTAAAATAAAAAACTACTGCAAAAGTTAGTAATGCCACTAGCCAATTTTGAGCTGAGCCAAAATCTGGGCTGCCAGCTCCCCCAGCCATGTATTTGATTGCAACTGGAAATAGCGATAATCCAATACTCAAGATGACCGTACCAGTAACGAGCGGCGGAAACAATATTCGGATCTTTTTGATAGAGAGTCCAACTAAAATAACTAAAATACTGCCAACCAACTGAGCACCAAAAATTGCGGCAATCCCAAAGTCTCCACCAATGGCCATTAAAATCGGTACATAAGCAAAACTCGCACCCATCATAACAGGTAACCTAGAGCCGACTTTTCCAAAAATCGGAAAAAGCTGAATCAGAGTTGCTACGGCAGAGAAAATCAGTGACGTTTGAATCATGATCGTCGTATCTCCAGAACTTAGATTGCAGACTTTAGCAATCATAATTCCAGGTGTGACGATCCCAACAACTGCTGCTACTACGTGCTGTAAGCCCATTGGAACAGCTTCTTTGATCGATAACTTGGCATCATAATCAAACAATGCCTTTTCTTCTTTTTCACTCATAGGCAAGTTTCCTTCTTTACTTTTTATTTTAAAAAGGACTGCACTTATCCGAGTATTGAAATCCGCAACCCTTTTTCTTGAATCAGAAACTTCTCAGAAATTAATTTTTAACGGCAATTGCTTCGACTTCAAAAAGTCCATTCTTAGGTAATTCGCATACTTCTACACAAGAACGGGCAGGAAGTGTTTTTGAGAAGTATTTACCATAAATGTCATTGATTTTGGCAAAATCTGACATATTTTTTAGAAATACGGTTGTTTTTACAACATTATCATAAGTCATATCTGTTTCTTTTAAGATGGCCCCTAAATTGATCAATGCTTGTTCTGCTTGCTGCTCAACAGTTTCTTTCATTTCACCACTAACAGGATCTAATCCCAATTGGCCAGAGATATACTGTGTCTGTCCCGCTAAAACTGAGTGGGAATAAGGTCCTACAGCTGCTGGTGCATTTGTTGAATTTACCATTTTGTTTGTCATCAACTCACTCCTTCTCCTACGTATTTTGCTTCATTTATTGCTCAATGATCGTACCCGTTTTCCCAACGATTCCATCTTTGGCTTTTTCTAATAAGGTAATCAATGTTTTACGACCCGGTTTTGATTCAGCAAATTGGATTGCCGCTTCTACTTTCGGTAACATTGAACCTGGTGCAAACTGTCCGTCTGCTGCATGCTTTTTCATTTCGCTTGTAGATACTTGACTCAATTCCTTTTGTGTTGGTTTTCCAAAATCGATACAAACTTTTTCTACGGCTGTCAAAATGATCAGTAGATCAGCATCTACCATTTCAGCTAATAGTTCGCTACAGAAATCTTTATCGATTACAGCTGCAGCGCCACTTAAATGATTGCCTTCTTTCACAACTGGAATACCACCACCACCACAAGCAATCACGGTTTGACCTGAATTGATCAGAGACGTGATCGTTTTGATTTCAACGATTTCTTTTGGTTTTGGTGAGGCCACAACTTGACGATAGCCTCGTCCTGAATCTTCAACGACTGTCACTTGTTTTTCTTTCACAAGTGCATCTGCTTCTTCTTTTGACATAAAGCGACCAATCGGCTTAGCAGGGTGAGCAAATGCTGGATCTTTCGGATCGACAGCTACTTGTGTGATCACAGTTCCAACCGGTTGCTCTAAGTTACGACTCAATAATTCTTCCCGTAAAGCATTTTGCAAATCATAGCCGATATAGCTTTGACTCATCGCCACACAAACGGACAGTGGGATCGTCGGGTATTTGCTTGGATCACTTAACGACAGTTCTTCCATCGCTAACTGGATCATCCCAACTTGAGGACCATTACCATGAGACAAAATCACTTCGTATCCTGCCTCGATCAAATCTGCAATGGCTTTAGATGTTTCTTTCACTGCTGTCATTTGTTCTGTTAAATTATCCCCTAATGCGTTTCCGCCAAGTGCAACTACAACTCTTTTTACCATTCAGCCATTCACCTCGTGTTCTGTTTTATAATGATTCTTTTAATTGATTATTTTAAAAGTAAGATGCTTTCTCCCAATAAATCACATCAATGATTGTTAAGTAAAAACTGAATTTTGCATGAAGTGGTCAGAATCTGTGGACAGCAGATTCATTTTAAGACAGTTTTATCCTTAACTGATAGTATTCATAAATGGACTTGGAAAGGTCTTAAAATCAGTTCATTTGTCTTTTTGAAAAGAGAACAAATTATTTTACTTACGACTATCATCATCAATAAAGAAAGCATCTCACTTCATGCCTAGTTCAATAAAGTGTTATTTGACTTCTCTTGGAGTTGCTTTTTTCTCAAGTTCTTTTAATGTTGCTTGTGGGCTTTTCACTTTACTTAAGAAAATCATTGCTGCAATAATATATGGTTTGTAGCTTGCTTCTTTGTACAGTTCCACACGATAACGATCAAAGACAGAAGCTTCAACTTCGCCTTCATCACAGCTCACACCAGTAATATCGGCAGGTAAGCAATGCATGTATAGTGCTTTGCCATCTTTTGTTGTTTTCATTAGTTCTTCTGTACATTCCCAATCTTTATGGTTGGTATTTTGAGCAAGTAGTTCTTTTTCTAATTTATCGATACCCGCTTGATCGCCTTCACCATATAATTGTGTCCGTTTTTCCATAGCCGCAAAGGGAGCCCAGCTCTTAGGATATACAACATCGGCATCTTTAAAAGCTTCTGCCATACTGTTTGTTTTAGTAAATGAACCGCCAGCTTCTGCTGCATTTTTCTTCGCAACTTCTTCAACTTCCGGCATGATTTCATAGCCTTCTGGATGAGCTAAAACAACATCCATACCAAGACGTGTCATCAAACCTACGATTCCTTGAGGAACAGATAATGGTTTACCATATGAAGGTGAATAAGCCCAAGTCATCGCAACTTTTTTACCTTTCAAGTTTTCAACGCCGCCGAATTCATGGATCAAATGCAAAGCATCTGCCATCGCTTGAGTTGGATGATCGATATCACATTGCAAGTTGACTAATGTTGGACGTTGTTCTAACACGCCATCTTTATGCCCTTCTTGTACAGATTCAGAAACCTCACGCATATACGTATTTCCTTTACCGATATACATATCATCACGAATCCCGATAATATCAGCCATAAATGAAATCATGTTCGCTGTTTCACGAACTGTTTCCCCGTGAGAAATTTGGCTTTTTCCTTCATCTAAATCTTGAACTTCTAGCCCTAAAAGATTACAAGCTGAAGCAAAACTAAAACGAGTTCTTGTTGAATTATCACGGAATAATGAAATACCTAAACCGCTATCGAAGATTTTTGTTGAAATATTATTTTCACGTAAATAACGTAAAGTATCAGCTACTGTAAAAACAGCTTCCAATTCATCACGGGTTTTTTCCCATGTTAAGAAAAAGTCGTTTTCATACATTTTATCAAATTCTAATTTGTCCAATTTTGCAATATAATCGTTAAAAGTTTCCATGTCATTTCTCCCTTAAAGTTTATTAATACGATCCCTACGATGCAAATGACCTTTACTCATTCGCATCGCAGTTCGTTTTTCCCTTTGATCATTCACTATAACTAGTCAAAATAATGATTAGTTATTTTCGCAATAGACAGTTGGTAATGCGGCATAAACAGCTGCACAGCGAACTAAATCATCTTTCCAAGTTTTTTCGTTTGGCGCATGTGCTTGTGCTTCAGCACCTGGTCCAAAGCCAATACAAGGAATGCCGTTACGACCCATGATGGATACTCCGTTTGTTGAGAATGTCCATTTGTCTAACAACGGACGCGCTTTACGCATGTCGATCGTTTCTTTTGATCCCTTACGTTCTTCACCGTAAAGATTTCTGTGTGTTTCCATCAGGGCTTTTGTTACGCCATGTTCTTCTGGAATGACCCAAGTTGGGAAGTAACATTCGATTGGATAGGTTAAACCAGTATATGATGAACGATCGTAGTCATACATTGAAACGACAACATCATCTCCGTATTTTTTAACTGCAGGTAAGTTGCGGATTTCTTCTAAACAACTTTCCCATGTTTCACCAGCAGTCATACGACGGTCTAATGACACTGTACAGCCATCTGCCACCGCACAACGACTTGGTGATGAATGGAAGATTTGTGAAGCTGTAACAGTTCCTTTGCCTAAGAAACGTGCTTCTTTCCATTCAGGATTGTATTTTTCATCAAGCATACGGACTAAGCCTCTGATAACAGTGCTTTCTGTGTCCCCATTATTGTTTAAGGCACGAACGTCTTGTAAAATGTCAGCCATTTTATAAATTGCATTATCGCCACGTTCTGGAGCTGATCCGTGACATGAAACACCTTTGACTTCTACTTTAATTTCCATTCGGCCGCGTTGACCACGATAAATCCCGCCATCGGTTGGTTCAGTTGACACAACGAATTCTGGACGGATGCCATCTTCTTTGATGATATATTGCCAGCATAAACCATCACAATCTTCTTCTTGAACAGTTACGGTTACTAAAGCTGTATATTTTTCGGTTAATAGTCCCAAATCTTTCATGATTTTGACACCATAAATAGCTGAAACAATTCCGCCTTCTTGGTCAGAAGTACCACGTCCGCCAATTTCTGTATCTGTTTCATACCCATCATATGGATCAAATTCCCAGTTACTCATTTCACCGATACCAACCGTATCCATATGACCGTCAAATGCGATCAATTTTTTCCCTGTTCCCATATAACCTAGTAAATTACCTTGAGGATCTACTTCGATTTTATCAAAACCTAATTTTGTCATTTCGGCTTTCGCACGATCCATTTTAGCGCCTTCTTCAGCACTTTCTCCTGGAATTTTAACTAGATCACGTAAAAACTTGATCATGTCCTCTCTGTAACCTTCTGCTGCTTTGTTAATTTCGTTGAAATCCATTTATATTACCTCCATAAGATTTTTTTATAGTTATCTGGATCTGTGTCGCCTTCTGTTGAGAACATTAAAACAGTTGAATTTTCGTCTAGTTCTAACGTATCACGTAATTCTTTATATTCAGGATCTTGCATCGCGGTTGCTACTAAGCCCATTGCGACCGCTCCTGATTCTCCAGAGATGACTTGAGGATCATCTTTTAGTGGCGCACCTAGCATTCTCATCCCTTTTTCTGAAACCCAGTCTGGTGCTGAAACAAAGACTGAAGTATGATTTTCTAAAATATCGAATGAGATCGTATTTGGTTCACCACAGGCTAAGCCTGCCATAATGGTTTGTAAATCACCTTCTAAAAAACGAATTTGGCCATCTTTTTCGATTGCTGATTTATATAAACAATCTGCTACTTGCGCTTCGACTACAATCATTTTAGGTGGATTATCGGGATAAAGATTAGCAAAATAGCCAACAACTGCTCCCGCTAAACTACCAACACCCGCTTGCACAAACACATGTGTTGGGCGCTTGTTTCCAGCTTCTTCTAATTGTTTAGATGCTTCTAACGCCATCGTGCCATATCCTTGCATGATCCAAGTTGGAATTTTTTCATAACCATCCCAAGCAGTATCTTGTACCATGACACCGTTTTCAGTTTCTTCTGCCATCTTGTTAGCCATCCGCACACATTCGTCGTAATTGACTTCTTCAATGGTCACCTTAGCGCCTTCTTTTTCAATATTTTCTTTTCGGGTTTGTGTTGAGCCTTTAGGCATCAAAACGACTGATTTCTGTCTCAATTTATTTGCTGCCCAAGCAACGCCGCGTCCATGATTTCCATCTGTCGCAGTGAAGAACGTCGCTTGCCCAAATTCTTCCCGTAGTTTATCGGATGTTAAAACATCATACGTCAAATCTGCTACGTCTTTCCCCAGTTTTTCAGCAATATAGTTTGCCATAGCGAACGAGCCGCCGAGCACTTTGAAGGCATTTAAACCGAAACGATAGGATTCATCCTTAACAAAAAAATCCTTTAATCCTAAATGTTGAGCCATCTGTTTTAATTCAGCCAATGGCGTCTGATTGTATTGAGGGAAACTACGATGAAAAGCTAAGGCTTTTTCGATTGCTTCCTTTGACATCAGTGATAAATACTGATCATCTGTTTTGGGCATTTCATTTGCCGTCCATTTTATTTTTTCCAAAAAATTTTCCCCTCCATCTATTTATTTAAATCAACACAGGTTGATTGATTCCCTTAGTTATTTTTGGAGATGTTCCGGAAAATAAATTTTCCTTGTTTTTCTGCGATCACTTGACCATTTTCAGCCACTTTTTGCCCTCTTAGATAAACGGCTTTCGCGCTGCCTTTTGTTTGCATCCCGTCATAAGGAGTGTAATCTACATTTTGCAGTTGAGTTGTAGCTGAAATAACGCCTGTGGTTTTGGGATCCCAAATGACGATATCTGCATCGCTGCCAGCTTGGATAATGCCTTTTTGTGGATATAAGGCAAACTGTTTGGCAATGTCTTCTGAAATCAGACCAACCATCCGCTCTAAACTGATTTTCCCAGTCGTTACACCATACGTATAGATCAACTCAGGACGAGTTTCGACACCCGGCATCCCGTTAGGAATTTTACTGAAATCTTCTTTGCCAATCGTCTTTTGTCCCTCAAAATTAAAACTGCAATGATCCGTTGAAATCGTATTGACTTGACCATCGATCACACCATCCCATAAAGCCTGTTGATCACCAATACTACGTAATGGTGGTGAACACACATACTTCGCTCCTTCAAAGTCAGGACCATCATATAAATGTTCATCCAATACTAAATATTGCGGACATGTTTCCACAAAGACTTTTTGATTTCGTGCTCTCGCTCGTTTTACAGCTTCTAAAGATCGTTTTGTGCTTAAATGAACAATGTTAACGGGCAAATTTGCTAAATCTGCAATCATTAAGTACCGTTCTACAGCTTCTGCTTCAACTGAATCAGGTCTTGTTAAAGGGTGATAATGAGGTGATAATTTCCCTTCCGCTACAAATTGAGCGATCATTTCATTGACCATATCACCATTTTCACAATGAATACCTAACATTCCTTGGTACTTATGAATCTCATTCATTGCTTCAAATATTTCAGCATCTGTTGTCCTTAAATTGTCATAGGCCATATACATTTTAAATGAAGTAATCCCAGCATCGATCATTGCTTTGACTTCTGCCTTGATAGCGGGATTCCACTCAATGATTGACATATGATAGGTATAATCACAAGAACTATTTCCCTTTGCCAATTGATCCCAAGCAGCTAGGCAGTCTTTTAATGAACTGCCTTTGCTTGGTGTCGCCATATCAATCACTGCAGTGGTTCCTTTAGCAACAGCTGCCTTACTTCCCGTATAAAAATTATCTGCAGTCCCCATTGAGCCTTTCCCATTGTTTAATTCTAAATGAGTATGGGCGTCGATAAATCCCGGCAGTAAAAAACATTCTGTCACGTCTTCGACTGTAGAATTTTCTGTTTTTAAATGGGTACCCATTTCAACGATTTTTTCACCGTCGATTCGTACATCTAATTGACGGCGACCCTTAGCGGAAACTACGATTCCGCCCTTTAAAAGAATAGACATTTTTTAACCTCCATTTTTCAGAAGTTGGTTTTGCGCAACTCATGTCTTTTTACATTTGCATACAGTATTCGTATTCTTCGATCATCGTATCCATCAATTCGATGATATCTGCAGGAATAGCAGCTCCTTGTGCCGTTAAATGAACCGTTGATGTATTGCCCCATAAACGAACCAGGCAAATTTTTTCTCTTGGGTCAATAACGTAAAAACCTGAATTCGTACTATTTTGAAAATCAGCTTCCGTATTGAATAGCGTAAATTTATCTTTGTATGGTGCACTTGCATAAGGACAAAACGTTTCACAGTTGCCGCATTCATTACACATGCGATCAACATGGACAATTTGTGGTTGCCCTTTGACTGTTACAACAATGTTGGCTCTATTTGGACAAACATCCATACAAGATTCGCAGATCGTTGAACATTCTAAACAATTGCTTGCTTGGCCGCACAATGCTTCATTTGTTTCTAGTAGGCCTCGTTTATTACGCACAGCTGTAAAATCATCGTTTAGATTTGTTTGTTCATAATGATCATTATGGATTTGACAAATATTTCCTGCAGCTTTCGTTGCGTCAGCAATGGCTTCCACAATGGTTGCCGGCCCTAGATTAGCATCCCCAATCACATAAACATCTTTTAAGTTTGTTTCTAACGTTGCTGGATTTGACACGACTTTCCCATATTGATCAGTTGTAATCCCAATTGATTGATAGAAGTCTGTATCAACTTTTTCACCTACAGCAGCAACAACCGTATCTGCTGGAACTTCCTTATATTCGCCCGTAGCAACAGGTTTACGACGACCAGAGCTGTCACGTTCACCTAAGCGCATCTTTTCACAAGTTAACAGCCCATTATCCAATTTAATTGGTGACAATAGCTCTAAGAATTCCACACCATCTTCTAACGCGAAGTACAATTCTTCCTCATCAGCAGGCATATTACGTTTGTCTCGACGATAAACAACAGAAACCTTCTTCACTCCAGGCAAAGTAGTCGCAGCTCTAGCACAATCCATCGCAGTATTTCCACCGCCAACCACTACGATTTGTTCACCATATGGATTAACTTGAGGATTTTCGCGATTGGCTTTTAAAAATTCTAACGAGTTTAACGTTTCACCTGCTTCTAATCTTAGCTTCCCATGTTTCCATGCACCGATTGCATAAATAACATTGGTATAGCCTTGTTCACGTAATGCTTCAATACTCGGTGCAGCTTTCCCAGTCTTAAATTCTGCTCCCATAAATTTAGCCATTTCAACATCGTTTTGAACAGATTTCATTGAAATTCTAAATTCTGGTACGATTTGACTACAAACTCCGCCGATCGTATCTGCTTTTTCAAATATAGTAACTGGCATTCCTTCACGAGCAAGTAAGAATCCAGCAGAGATTCCAGCTGGTCCACCACCTACAACCGCCGTTTTAGGCGCATTTTCCTTTCGAACTGGTTTTTCCATCGTCGCCATTAATTCGTCATAAGCATGTTCAGCCGCTTCCAGTTTTGCCTCACGAATTTTGATCGATCCTTCATAGAACTGACGGGTACATTTTGTCATACAAGGATGAGCACAAATTGTTCCCGTTATGAAAGGCAACGGATTTTTATCCACGATCACTTTCAAGGCCTCCAAATAGTTGCCTTCGCTAACGTAACGAAGATAGGCTGGAATATCTTGATCGATTGGACAACCACCGTCACTGCGACAAGGAGCTGTGTAGCAATTGGTTAATGGAACGGTTGTACGTAGCTTAGGACTTTCAGGTAATTTGATTGATTTTTTGTAGCGACCTTGTGTTTTTGCTTTTTCAACGATTGCTGTCAGTTTATCTAAATCAACACGTACTTGCGTTGGATATTCTGATTCACTTAACAGATTCGCTACTTGGTTCATGCGTTGATATCCACCTGGTTTCAATAATGTTGTAGCCATCGTAATCGGCCAAATCCCCGCATCAAAAATGTCTTTAATATTGAAAATATCTGCACCGCCAGAATAAGAAATTTGTAGTTTCCCATCGAATGCATCCGACAATTTTTTAGCTAAGGAAATACTCAATGGGAATAATGAACGTCCTGACATATACATTTCATCCCCAGGCAATTCATCTTCAGCAATCCCAACAGGAAAAGTATTCGTGATTTTCACGCCAAAGTTTAACCTTTTCTTGTTTGCTAAAGTCTGTAGTCGTTTTAGCATCGGAACCGCATCTTCAAATTGTAGATCTGCTACAAAATGATGATCATCAAAAACCATATAATCAAAACCTAGTTCATCCATTGTTTGACGTGTGTACTCATAACCAAGCATAGTTGGATTACACTTAATAAATGAATTCAACCCTTTTTCTTCTAATAAATACGTTGTGATTCGCTCGATTTCGTCTGATGGACAGCCATGGAGCGTAGAAAGTGTGATCGAACGACATACATTTGGACTGATTCCTTCGATAAATTCTTTGTCGATAGAGTTGAATTGAGGTAGGTATTTATAAGCAGCTGCTTTACATTCTTGCCAAATCGGTGTATTTTCAGCATCTTGCATATCTGTAATATATTTATCAACTTTTGGCGACTGAATACCAGCTAAGTCATACCCAACACTCATGTTGAAAATAAAACCATCTGGGTCTCCTAAACCAAGTTCTTTACTAAGTAGTTTTAAAACAAACCACCCTTTGACATATTCGTCGTAAGCTTGAGGAACACGCAATTCAGTTGACCATTCTACGTTGTAACATTCATCTGCTGCTGTAATACATGGCTTGCTTACTGGTAAATCTTCTCCATCAATGACTTGAACTGTTTTAACTTCAAAAAAACGTGAACCGGTCAAATAAGAGGCAATAATATTTTGAGATAACTGGGTATGTGGTCCTGCAGCAGGGCCACAAGGTGTCTCCATTTTTTCACCAAATAAAGGCATTGTCTTACTGGGATCAGCTTTATAAAACTTTCTTACACCAAAAATTGTTGATTCATTTTTATATTCGTTTAAGATCCAGTTCAATAACCCATCGATCGAAATCGGGTGCATGATGTCACTCATGTTTGTCACTCCTTTTTTATTTTTCTAAGCTAGTAATCACTAGCTATTGATTCTTGTCCAAAGCGATTGTGCTTGTACTTGCGCATCATGCCAGATTTTTTCTTCATCAACGCCCTGTACTTCTCTATTTTTCATACGAATTTCGCCATTGATAATCGTATCGGTAACGGCTCCACCATTCATGCCAAATAGAATATGAGCATTATAGTTGTCTTTTGTCATTGGTGTTGGTCCATTATAGTCCAATACAATCACATCTGCTGCTGCCTCTGCTTCTAAAACGCCAAGTTTTTTTTCAAAATAGCGATTTGCCATTTGTGGATTATTATTGAATAACATCTGTGGAATTTCCGCCCAAGCAGCATTCGGATCTGCTAAATGATGTTTATGAATGATATTTCCTACCTTGTATGATTCTGTAAGATCATTCGTATAACCATCCGTTCCCAGTCCCATTAAAATGCCATACTCATTAAGCATCCGCATTGCTGGCGGACAGCCTACAGCATTTCCCATATTTGATTCTGGATTTGTTACAACCATTGTATTGGTATCTCGCAATAGTTCCATTTCATGAGGATTGATATGAATACAGTGCCCCGCCATTGTTTGTTTCCCTAAAATACCCAAGTCATATAAACGATTTACGATTGGTTTTCCATATTTTGCAAGTGAATCGTATACATCAGCGATGTCTTCTGCAATATGGATATGATAGCCAACTCCTTCTGGCGTATAAGCAGCACAATGTTCTAACGATTTGTCTGATAACGTAAAGGCTGCATGCATCCCCATCATCGCTTTTTGCATATCATCACGGCGTTCACCACTTGTCTTGATAAAATCAGCATTTTCTTTAACTGCTGCTTTCATTTTCGCTTCGCCATCTCGATCGGATACTTCATAACATAAACAAGTACGAACTCCCAGTTCATCGGCGGCATTAGAAAGTTGCGTTAAACTGCCTTCAATCGCTCCATAACTCGCATGATGATCAAAAACCGTCGTTACGCCATTTTTGATGCTGTCTAGATAAGCAATTTTTGCACTATGATAAGAATCTTCTAAATTCAAGGTTCGATCGATACGCCACCATTGTCCCTCTAAAATATCCATAAAATTTTTAGGATGATAGTTATTGATACTTAATCCTCTAGCGAATGTACTATAGATATGATTGTGCATATTGATAAATCCTGGCATGATCACGCCGCCTTTGGCATCAATAAATTCAGCTTTGGGAAACTCTTTGCGTAAATCTGTTGTTGCTCCTACTGCTTTGATTTTCTGACCCTCAATCGCTACACAACCGTTCTCAAAAAATGTCCCTTCCTTGTCTCGTGTGATCAGCCGTCCATTTCCAATTAATAACATCATTGCCCTCCTATAGTTTCCTTTTATTTTTTGCCGACAATAGAAATCGCTTACATAAAGGATAGTTCAAACATTCACGAACGACTCGTTATCTGAGTAACAATTTACATATTCTGATCTCACGTTAAAAAAAGCGCTTGCAATCGTACTCATAATGAACTATTTCCCCTAACTCGATTAAATTATACCACCTTACCTAAAAAAAAACAATGCTACCTAAAAAATATTTTTTAGTGCAAAACGCCCATTGTCTTGTATTATGATTTACTGCATGATATTATTACACACGAAGCGAATTATAGATAACCATTTTTCTCTAAAAATGTCTATATATATATCTGTTATTTTCTTAAAATTGTAAAAACAAGCGAAACCAAGCCTAAAGTATCATTTAATTTACTTAAAAGATAAACTCTGTAAGATAGAAAGGAGTGACATTATGCTTTCCGATGAAAAATTAAATTTTCTGACTCAAGTTGCTAAAGCTTTGGCTGGTCAATTTGGTGAAAATTGTGAAATCGTTATTCATAAAATCAATGAAAACAATGTTAACAATACCATCGTCTCTATTGAAAATGGTCATGTTTCTTCACGTCAGCTTGGAGATGGACCTTCTCAAGTTGTTTTAGAGGCGTTAAAAAAAGATCCAGCTGATTTGATCGATCACGTCAATTATTTGACGCGAACACATGATGGTCGTATTTTAAAGTCAAGCACCGTTTATTTCAAAGATAAATCTGGTAGCTTAGATGGAATTTTTGCTATCAATTATGACATCACCGCTTTGATTGCGGCCGAATCAACGTTAAAATCACTTGTTTCAATCGATGAAAAAGAGGATGAGAAAGAACCAGATTATATTCCTCAAGATATCAATGAACTCTTAGATGATTTGATTGATGAATCAGTGAAATTAGTTGGCAAACCTGTTCCATTGATGACAAAAGATGATAAAATCAAATGCATCCAGTTTTTAAATAGCAAAGGAGCCTTTTTGGTAACAAAATCAGGCGACAAAGTAGCTGGATTTTTCAATATTTCAAAATATACATTGTATAGCTATATTGATGCGAAGTAACTAGCAGCGATTTATTAGGCAGTTGTGTTCTTTTTGAACCTAACTGCCTAATTTTTATTTTCCCCTAATAATAGTAAGAAAGAGTAAAAGCAATTAATTTTTTTTTTTAATTGTGGTATTATAGATTGAGTTTATTATTGAATTTAATTTTTGATTGTTGATATAAATTGGAGGGCACTACTTTATGGGAATTAGAAGTCATGTAGCGATAGCCGCTGGAAAAACTTCTCAATGGGTTTTACAAACTTTTTTCAAAGGCGGCAGCAGCTATCCTGGAAAACTAGCACTAAAAATCGATCCAAAAATTTTGGATACCTTAGCAAAAGATTATGAAATCGTCGTTGTTACTGGTACGAATGGAAAAACATTGACCACTGCTTTAACGGTAAATATTTTAAGACAAGAATTTGATCATGTATTGACGAATCCAACAGGTGCGAATATGGAACAAGGAATCGTTTCAACCTTCTTATCTGCCAAAAATAAAAAAGCAAAAAAGAAATTTGCCGTTTTAGAAATCGACGAGGCTAGTTTGAGTCGTGTTACAAAATATATCGAACCAAAACTATTCTTATTTACAAATATTTTTCGAGATCAAATGGACCGCTACGGTGAAATTTACACTACTTACAAATTGATTGTAGATGGTGCAGCGGCTGCTCCTAATGCTCCAATCCTATGTAACGGTGATTCACCGATCTTCAACTCAGTTGAAACGATCAATCCGAGAAAATACTATGGGTTTAATCATGAGCCAGATAAAGAGCAAATGGCTCATTACAATACAGATGGACTACTTTGCCCAAAATGTCACCATATTTTACATTATAAAATGATTACTTATGCTAATCTTGGAAAATATTATTGTCCAAACTGTGGTTTCCATCGTCCTGAACTAGATGTTCAACTTACCGAGATGGTTGCAATGGATAATACTTCCGCTGATTTTGTCATTGATGGTTCTGAATATAGCATTGCTGTTGGGGGAATGTACAATGTCTACAATGCCTTGGCTGCTACGGCTGTTGCAGAGTATTACGGTGTTGCGCCGGAAAAAATCAAAGCAGGACTAAGCTATGATGAAAAAGTATTTGGTCGCCAAGAAACCATTAATATTGATGGTAAATTATGCACGTTGATTTTAGTTAAAAACCCAGTTGGTTTAAATCAAGTGATCGACATGATGGGCCTTGCTCCTTATTCTTTCTCACTTGTCTCATTATTAAATGCGAATTATGCAGACGGTATCGATGTTAGCTGGATCTGGGACGGTGACCATGAGTCGTTTGCTCAAATGGACATTCCCGAAGTGATTGCTGGTGGTGACCGCCATACAGATATGGCTTTAAGACTAAAAGTTGCTGGAATTTCTGAAGATAATTTAAAAGAAATCCCTAATCTTGAGGATGTGATCATGGCAATCAAAGAATTGCCGACAGAACGTGTTTATATTTTAGCTACGTATACGGCAGTTTTACAGTTACGAAAACTACTAACTGCTCAAGGTTATATTAAATAGTTGTGCAGCGGTGTGAAACACTTTTGTCTTATGATCTTCTGAAAAAATAAAATACGAATGAGGTAAAAACAATGACTAAAGAATTAGTTGTATGCCATTTATATGGAAATCTACTAAATACTTATGGTGACAATGGTAATTTACTAATGTTAAAATACCTTGCTGAAAAAATGAATGTCACCTTTCGTTCTGAGATTATCAGTATTTATGAACCTTTTGACCCGAATAAATATGATTTAGTTTTCGTTGGTGGTGGTCAAGATTTTGAGCAACTGATCATTTCTGAAGATATCCAAACTAAAAAAGAAGATTTGACTGAGTATATTGAAAATGATGGCGTAATGTTAGCAATTTGTGGTGGTTTTCAATTGTTAGGTCACTATTACATGGGGGCTAAAGGTGAAAAAATCCATGGAATCGGTGCTTTGGATCACTATACGTTAAGCCAAGATAATAACCGCTACATTGGTGATATTGTCATTCATAATGAAGAATTCAATGAAACGTATTACGGCTTTGAAAATCATAATGGCCGAACTTTTCTCGGAAAAGGTGAGCGTCCTTTAGGGAATGTAATCAAGGGAAAAGGCAATAATAGTGAAGACGGTTCTGAAGGTGTGATCTACAAGAATGTTTTTGGTTCTTATTTCCACGGACCGATTCTTGCTCGTAATGAGAACCTAGGCGTTCGCTTGATCAAAACTGCCTTAGAAAAAAAATACAACGAACCCTTTGAGGTCCCACAAGAGATATTGACTGTTAAATAAAAAAAGTGTTAGGATTTTTTCCTAACACTTTTTTGTCTATTTTTAGGCATCTACACCAGGTTCTGAAGCAATAATCGTCAAGTCTCCTTCGATACGCCATTTTGCGATATCATTCGGTAAAATAAAGCTTGTTCTTTTACTTAATTCATAGCTTTCAGTTTTAACCGTCTCAACCTCTTCAATAATCAACTGACCGACACCATCAATGACTGTTGCTAATGTATACGGCGCATTTTTTTTAAGATTCAATACACCTTTAACTTGCCATTCATATACATTGAAAAAAGGTGTTTTCAAGTAGGTAATAATACTTGATTGTCCTTGGTTTTGTTGTTGGATCGATAATTGTGCCTCTTTAGCTGGAACTGTCGTAACATCCACAGATTGTTGAATATGCAGTTCTCTCGTTTGGCCTTGATCATCTTTTCTATCGTAGTCATACACCCGATACGTTGTATCACTACTTTGTTGTGTTTCTAAAATCATGATCCCTTTACCGATTGCATGGATCGTTCCACTTGGCACATAGAAAAAGTCACCTTTTTTAACTGGAACTTTTTTCAGTAAATCATCCCAACGTGCTTCTTTGATCATTGCTTCTAGTTCTTCACGGCTCTTGGCATTATGTCCATAAATGATCGTAGATCCTGGTTCAGCATCGATAATATACCAACACTCGGTTTTTCCAAGTTCGCCTTCATGAGCCAATCCATAAGTATCGTCTGGATGCACTTGCACAGATAAATCATCTTCCGCGTCCAAAATTTTGGTTAATAAAGGAAAAACATCGCCCTTGGCATGACCAAACAGTTCACGGTGATTTGCCCAAAGTTCGTCGAGTTTTTGCCCAGAAAATTCACCATTCTCCACAGTACTAACACCATGAGGATGAGCACTGATTGCCCAGTCTTCTCCGATTTTATTACTTGGTAAGTCAAAACCGAATACAGTGTGTAAACGATCTCCACCCCAAATTTTTTCTTGGAATACTGGTTTTAGAAATAAAGGTTGCTGCATAGTTTAGAGACTCCCTTCCATTTATACTCGTAAATTATACCACTAAAAAGAAAGCGATTCATCTTTGTTTGCTATTTTTTCTTTCAAATAAATGTCAATCAATTCATCTCTTTTTTCAATGTACGTTGCTCTCTCATCTATAGGATGAACTCGATTAGATAGAAAAATAAACGCTTCTTTTTCTTTTAGATCAATTAGCAAAAAAGTTCCTGTATACCCAGTATGAAATAAAAACGGCCTTCCTGTTAAATCAGCTTTCAAATCCCATCCTAAAGAACGATGTCCGCACTTATCTGGTGTTTGATCCGCCAACAACGAACGAACTGTCTGCTTTCTTAATACTCTCGTTTTCTGATACAGACCTTCATTCAAATACATTGAGGTGAATTTTTTAAGATCAGCTAAGTTAGTAAATAAACCAGCATTGCCAGCATGTTCTGCTAAAACAAACGCTTTTGGATCGTGAGCTTGTCCGCGAATCACGCCTCTTACAGGGTGGTTTTCTGTTGGTACGGTTTTGGATGGATCTGAAGGTAAAAAGCAACTATCCGTCATATCCAAGGGGTCTAAAACACGTTCCTTAAAAATTTCAATGACGTCTTTATCTAGCAATTCTTCTAACATAAATCCCAATAAAATCGTCCCAGTATCTGTATAGGCAACTTTTTTTCCTAAAGATTCCCCTGAGCGAACCAGATTATAGGCCTGCTGCAATTCACTTTTCGATAAAGCATCTCGATTTTCAATATAACTTTGAATATCAGATGTATGAGTCAATAGATGTCGAATCGTTATTTTTTGATCTTCAAATACTGGATAATAATTTTTGAAAGGTGCGTCAATTTCGATAATCTGCTCTTCCATCAATTGTAAGACCACTGTTGTTGTACAAATCACTTTTGTCAAAGAGGCAACATCAAAAAGCAGCGAAGGCTTTAGCTCTTCGACTGCAGGTATAAGTTGAGCATTTCCCCAGGTATGATCTTCGGATGCTGTATCCGTCATAAATGAAAAACTAACACCAGGAAAAACCCCCTCATTCATCAAAGTCTTGATTTTTCTGCTTGTTTCTTTATACATCATTCATTTTCCTCATTGATTTTATTCTTATTTCTCAACTAGTTTCGCACAAACCACCATTCAATGTCACTTGGATCATAAATGGTTAAAATGGTTAATTTTTTATCAACAAAAAATTTTTGCTGTTTATTTTCTAAATGCTGCTTAAGTAATTTCATTTCAGTTTCAGTTTCTAATCCTAAAACGAAAAAATCTACTCCCAAACATTCTTCACTCTCTAGTTTGTTCTCATTTTGTGTGACAGAATCTGCCAAGTAAATCTCAAAATTACCATTTTTCATCGACAGCTTCCCCATTGAAACATCTTCAGAAAACATTCCTAAAACATCTTGATAAAACGTTAAGTGCTCTGACTTGTTTTCTACACGTAGCTTGATTCGATCAAAGACCACGTCTGCTGAAAGGCTTGAATATAATACATTGCTTTCTTGTATCAAGGGTTGAATATCTAGTGATTCAGCTACTTCTACAGTTTGATCCACTGAATTTTGATAACTAATTTCTAGCTCGTTCCCCTCGGGATCTTCCAAAAAGATACTTTTCCGATTTCCTCGCTGTACTGATTTATCGATAGGATAATTATGTGCTGTAATTCTTCTCAAAAGACTGCCAAATTCTTCCTTAGTCGGAATTCGTAATGATAAACAAATAGCCTTGTTTAAAGAGACTACCTGCTCCTCATCTGGATCTGTTTCCTCTAATATCAGCAATCTACTATCCTTTTTTTGTGAACCAAAGATAGATAAATTATTTTCTTCCAACTTCAAAATAAACCCCAACACATTTTTGTAGAAACGAACCATTTTTTCTACATCTTTCACACGCAACGCAACCGTTCTCACATATACATCTTCCGATAATTGAAACTTTTCCATTCGTCTTCCCCCTCCGAATGTCTCCCTATATTTATTCTAAACATCTCTACTGATTTCAGCAAGCAAATGTACTTTTTTCGTTCATCACTCTTATAGATAAGACTGAATAGAAGTAAATTCTATTTACCTAGACCAATTGAGAAGTAAAATACACTCACTTGATTACCACTTATTCTATACCAATTATCGAATAAAATGAATATAATACTCCAATTATTTCTTAAATAATATTTTAAAATAAAAAAAGATGCTGAATCTGCTATTCAAACATCTTTTTTTAGCTATTAACTAAGCTACTTAATTATAAATAGCCTTGATTGGATCCATTCTTGACGCACTAATCGCAGGAATAATCCCAAAAACAACGCCTGTAAAAATAGAAACCACTGTGGAAATCGCAAAAATTGCTGGAGTCATGACTGGTACGATATCTACAAAGCCACCGACGAGTGTAGAAAGCAGGTAACCTATTCCCACACCGATCAATCCACCTAACAACGTAATAAATGCCGCTTCTAATAAAAATTGCATTAAAATCATTCGCGGTTTTGCTCCAATTGCTCTACGAATCCCGATTTCTCGTTTCCTTTCCGTTACAGAGACATACATGATATTCATTACACCAATTCCTCCAACTAATAGAGAAATTGCTGTGACAGCCATCAGGAACATCGTCATTCCTCCGATAGCGTCTTCCATTTGCTTTTGGTTCTTTTGTTCTAGATCATTTTCTTTGAACACACCTTTAACATCTGGATGATTTTCACTTAAAATCGTAACCGCTTGAGCAATCACAGTTTGTTTATCCGTACCTTCTTTTAATTTAAAATTAATTCCGCTGATTGACTTTGAGCTAGCCAATTTATTATAAGAACTTCTTGAAACAAAACTGCTTGAAACAGTATTCCAATCCAAAGACATTGCCTCAGTATTATCTAATGAGTCATAATCAAATGGTTCTAAAATACCGATTACTTTGTACATATAACCATTGATTGCAACTGCTTTACCAATCAATTCACTTGGATCATCCATTTTTAAACTCATATCAAACGTATCATGATTTAAGATGATCACATCTTTATTGATATCTCGATCATCGAAATCACGACCATATTTTATTTTGTTGTTGCCCCTGTTTGAAGTGACCATTAAATTTGCCTTGGCACCAAAATAATCCAACTCAGTTGTTAAATTATCCCCCATCACACCATCGCCATATTGAGGATAAATCGTTTCGATACCATCGATATCTCTGACTTTTTTCATATCAACTCTTGAAAAACTATAATCAGGTTCTTCAAAGCTCATCATTCCCGAAGCACTTTCATCTTGCATGGTATAATGGAGCTTAACGACATCCGTATTCATTGCACTCGTTGCCGACATTACTTGTTTTTTCATCCCTTCACCAAGGGTTGAAATTGTCACAACAGAAGCAATTCCAATGATAATACCAATCATCGTTAGAAAAACGCGCAATTTATGCGCACGCAAACTTAAAAGTGTACTAATCAATAGGTTTGAAATCATCGAATCACCTCTTCTTCAAGAAAGCGTCCATCTTTCATATGAATCACTCGAGTGGCATATTTCTTCATATCGGCATCATGAGTAACCATTACGATCGTCTTTCCTTGACGATTCAGTTCAGTCAATAACTCCATGATTTCTGTTCCCGTCTCACTATCCAATGCTCCTGTAGGTTCATCAGCCATGATCAAAAGTGGATCATTGACTAAAGAACGCGCAATCGCTACACGTTGTTGTTGCCCACCAGATAATTCATTCACTTTTGCTTTTGTTTTTGCCCCTAAACCAACCAACTCTAGATATTTTTCAGCAATCTTGCGCTTTTCATCATTGCTTTTTTTGCCTTCATAAACACAAGGCAACTGCACATTCTGACTAACATTCAGCGAATTGATCAAAAAGAACTGTTGGAAAATAAAACCCAAATATTCATTACGGAATTCTGATTTCTTGTTTTCTGAAAGAGTTGAAACATCTTCTCCTTTGAAAAGATAATTTCCATCAGACACTCGATCTAAAAATCCAATGATATTCATCAAGGTGGTTTTCCCACTTCCAGATTTTCCCATGATCATAATAAATTCACCTTCATTGATCGTCAAATCCAATGATTTTAAAACCTGCAATTTTTCTTTCCCAACAGGAAAATACTTATTGATTGCTTGCATCTGAATAAGAGGTCGCGGGCTTTGCTCTTGTTGTATCATGTCTGCTCCTCCTATTCTTTTGCTGCTGGCGCTGCTTCTCCCGATTCATCTGTGCCTTCTCCAATTAAATCGCCTTCTTTGACTTCTTTCTTAGAAGAAACAATTATTCGATCTGCAGATTCTAATCCTGAATTTATAATTGTATTTTCTCCTTTTTCTTCACCAACTTGTACATCACGGCGAATTACAGAACCAAAGTCATTGACCAATACATATTTTTTACCATCTTGTTCATGAACTGCCTTTTTAGGGACCTCGATTGGTTTACTATCTCCTAAATTGATCGTCGCTTGCATATGATAGCCATTTTTTATTCCTTCTAAACTATCAAGCGATAATTTTACATTATAATTGGACATCGATCCTTCAGCATTACTGCTCTCACCTTGAGTTGCTTTAGCTTCTGGCGGATTGTCATCAATATACGAAATTTTTCCAGTTACTGTAGTGCCACTTGAAACAACAGAAAGATTTGCTTTTTGATCAACAGCGATTTTCATTAAATCTTTTTCATTTACTTTTCCAGCAACGTATAGACCATCTGATGTTAATCGAAGAACAGGGGCATTTTCATCCTTTACTTCTGGGATAGAAACGCGGCCTTTGAATTTTGCTTTGGTAGAGATAAATTGCTTGGTAGACAGGTCAGCTACCGTTTCATTTGAAAACAAAATTTCTTCATCCACGCCATCGACCTCAGCTTGATGTTGTTCATCAATCGCGGCTCCGTTTGTTGTTCGGTCTTCTTCTTTTGTTTTATTATAAGTATCGATTGCTCGATTCCATTTCTTATAAATATTCTGTTTTTTTGTCGCTAGTTTACTTAGGGTATTATTTTGCGCTTCGATTTCTTTTGTGATTTCTTTATCTTCATAGGTAAATAATATTGTCTCAGGTTCGACAACGTCCCCATTATTTACTTTGATTTCTGGTGTACTTGTCATTTTTGCATCTTTTGAAAAAGCTTCTGCCTGTTCCGGTTGTACTACACCATTGATATAGACTTGTTCAATATCTGGAACTTCAAAGTATTCGATACCTAGATCTTCCGTAGCCGCTTTCTGATCTGAACTAGCGGATGGTTTTCCACCAAATAAATTAGGAAGAATAAATAGACCGATAAGCACCACAGCAACTATTCCAACAATAATCATTATTTTTTTCTTTTTCATAACCCTTCTCCTCATCTCCTTTTAATCAAGTTATCCTTTTCGACAACTTTAGTTATCCTACTCTTTCATTTAACCATTATTAGCGCTATCATACAAGTTACATTTTTGTAATTTTGTGAATATTGAAACTTGTTAAGAATCTCCATTTTTATTTTGACTTTTCTTACTGATACTAAAAAAGACTAGATTATAAATGGATTCTTGATCCTATTCTAGTCTTTTCATTTAGATACTACACAACTTATTTAGAGAGTCCGTTTTTCACCCAATTTAGTTTGATTTTAAAATCGTTGATGATCTCGTTAGAATCCTTTTTAAGAGAATCGTCGTCTTTTTGATACCCCTCTACAATCGAAGTAAAAAGGATATTCATCAGTATTTCCATCACCATTTTAAATTCTTTTTCATCCGCAATCTTTAGTTTAGATCGATCAATCAAGGTATAGAGTTGATGCCCGTGACGCTTTTTCTGTGACTTTTCGCCCTTCTTTTTAATCGTTTGCAATTCAGGCGAAATCCGCACCATCGAGCGATAATTACTCTCCATATAGAAACGTTTATAAAAGCCTGCATGTGGTCCACATAATACTTCTAAAACTATTTTTGAGAAATAATTTTCCATTCCGTCAAATAAATCTCCGTCTGATTCTTGTACACATTTTGTGATTTCACTTTTTCTATCCTGACTTAATAAATCAAAATAATAATAGTAAAGATCTTCTTTATCTTCAAAATATTGATAAAAACTACCTCTGGGGATCTCAGCTAGCTTTATAATATTAGCAATGGATGCTTCTTTCAGTGCAACTCTAGAAAATTCAATCGAAGCCGCCTCCAACAACCTACGTTGCTTTTCTTCTGATAAATGGAAAAAAGTACTTTTTGGCATTTTGTTCCTCCCTCTCCACAACATGACACACCGTCATATGAAACGATGTCATCATAGCAATTTAAAATGAAAAAACAATAGAAAAGGTGTGAGTTTTTCATGGGAACATTCTTTAAACCAATAATTAAGCACAAAAAAGCTAGATGAATAGCGTATTTCATCCTAGCTTAAGTTGCATTACTTCAGTTACTGCTTGCTTTACATCCTTAACAACTTCTTCGAATGGTTGGTTCGCATCGATAATATAGTGATGCGGATAGTTCATCACTGTATTTTTATTTGTAGATTCCTGATCATAAAGTGCCCCACGTGCATTTATGACTTCTTCGTTTACTTCTCTAATTTTTAACCTTGATAAAACATTTTTTTTGGATACTTCTAAAAAAATCGGAATAACCATACTTCCAAATTGATTTTGAATTTCCTGAAAACCATTGATCGTTAATACATCATAAGCAGAATGATTCTTTGTTCTGTTCATTAACTCCGCAATGCCTACCCCATAGTGATAGCCATGATAAGTATCATACTCAGCTAATGACTTAGTATTCACTAAATAGTCAAATCGCTCTTTTGTTTCAAAATAATAATCCGTACCATCTTGCTCTCCAGTTCTAATTGGACGTGTTGTATGAGAAACCACCTTGTACTCTTTCGGAAAAACTGCTTCTGCTACTCTGGTTTTACCCGAACCACTTGGACCAATAATAACAAAAAAAGGATGTTTTAATTTTGCTTCTCCCATAGTCACTCCTCCTTGTAAATTTACTATACAACAATTAGAAAACTGCTTCAAAGAAAAAGACAATCATGAACGTAATTCTTAGTCATGATTGTCTATCTCTATTTTGTAAATTAATCTTCCATAATAGTAAAAAATAACTACCAATTTATTTATATCAATGTTATAATTACATAAATAGTATTTTATTAAAAATACTGTCGATGCATCTTCTAACAGCACTAAACTTCCCCAAGCTTTGAAATGTTAGAAGATGCTTATAGATTTAAGTTCCTACAGTGAAAGCAAATAAACTAAACAATACAACAGCAACACCTAAAGTCATTTTTTCTCCCTCCAATCTATGATTATTTATAAAAGCTATTCTATATAAAAATATCTTTCATAAGATTATTTTAACAAACAACAAGACTTAAATAAACAACAATTGGATAAAATTGCATAAAACACTAAAATAAATGCTTTTTTTTTATAATATATGTTTTTTACACAAAAACACTTGTTTTCTTATCATACGTGCAATTTTTAGGAGTGAATCATATGAACATAGGCGAAACGTTAAGATTTTTCAGAAAGAAATTACATCTGACACAAAAAGAAATGTTGGATAATCATTTAGATCCTTCCTCTTATTCCCGTATCGAGCACGGGAAACAAATTATCAGAATTGATACTTTAGCTGAAATTTTAAAAAAATTATCCCTCTCACCTGAAGAATTTTTTGCACGAATCTCTTTGGATGAAGACCAAAAAAAATTTAAGGCACTATTTTACTATTGTGCTGAACATTTAGATAATCAATCTATGAAACAAAAATTAGTTGATTACTATCTTAAACTAGCAAAGTTTCAACACAATTTAAAAGAACTTTCAAATTATATTGTTATTAAAGTTTACTTTTCTCAATTTTGGAGTGAGATTGATCCTATTACTGATAAAGAGATTCAAGAGATAGTCAAATACTTATTAAAAAAAGATTATTATCAACAATTCGATTATCTAATTATATCAAATACTATTAGATTTTTTAGTACCAAACAACAAGACCTAGTTCTTTCAAGAGCAATTCCAATTTCTGATGAGGATTTAAGAGATTCTACAACTTTGAATTTTGCTTATAATATGCTTACAAATGTCATTTCCTCTAGAATTCATGAAAGAGATTATGAAGGTGCAGCGAAGTATCTATCAATTGCAAAAAAACAAGATAAAAAAGGTAAAAATTATAATTTTCGTATGAATCTCCAATATTTAAATAACTTGCTAGAGTATTTAGTAACGGGAGAGCACCATTACATGGAGTATCTATATGACTTTATCAAATTAATTGAAAATATTGGTGACCTTCAGCAAGCGGAAACTTTGAAAAAAGAGGTTACCTATTTGACTCACAGTAATTTCACCGTAACCGATAAAACAAGCTTTCCAAATGGCTTATTCAGATATTAACAATTGTTTATCAAAAGAGCCCTAACTCAGAGTTTATCACTGAGTTAGGGCTCTTTTTCATGCTAGTTTAAATCCGATCCATTTGTTTCAATCACTTGTTTATACCAATTAAATGATTTTTTCTCATAGCGATTCATTGTGCCTTCACCATTATCATCTAAATCCACATAGATAAAGCCATAACGTTTACTCATTTCACCTGTTGAAGCACTAACTAAATCAATACAACCCCATGGGGTATAACCCATTAAATCAACACCGTCATTAATCGCGTCAGACATCGCTTCAATGTGACGACGTAAATAATCAATGCGATAGTCGTCTTCTACATAAAAGTTTTCATCAACTTTATCAATTGCACCTAAGCCATTTTCTACGATAAATAGCGGTTTTTGATAGCGGTCATATAATTCATTTAATGCAATTCTTATTCCCTCTGGATCGATCTGCCAGCCCCATTCACTTGCTTCCAAAAATGGATTACGCACGCCGCCTAATAAGTTACCGATCACCGTATCTTCTTCTTCCGCTGTTTCATTAACTGCTGAAGACATGTAGTAACTAAAACCAATATAATCAACAGAATATTGTTTCATTAATTCTAAATCATCCGCACCAATTTCCAAGTCAGATACACCATATTTATCAAACATCCGTTGTTGGTAAGCTGGATACTCACCACGAACTTGAGCATCTGTACAATAAAAATTGAATTCTTGATTTTGAGCTAGTGTAGCCATTTGGTTGATTGGATTTGCATCAATACTATAGGTTGTCGCGTAGATGATCATACAACCAATTTGCATATCTGGATTGATCTCATGACCGATTTTAACTGCTTTAGCACTTGCCACAAATTGGTTATGCCATGCTTGGAAAACATTTTGATAATCACCAGCACCAGTTGCTTTGACCATTCCTTGGCTTAATGCTGGGAAATGGAATGCTGAGTTGATTTCGTTAAATGTCATCCAATAGTTTACTTTTTTGCCGTAGCGAGTTAAAACGACCGTTGCATACTTTTCAAAAAAATCGATCATTTTACGATTTTTCCAGCCACCATATTCTTTCGCAAGGTGTAAAGGCATTTCATAGTGTGAAATTGTAATAACAGGTTCAATTCCATGTTTCAAACATTCATCGATCACTTGATCATAAAATTTCAATCCTGCTTCATTTGGTGTTGCTTCGTCCCCTTTAGGGAAAATTCTTGCCCAAGCAATTGAGAAACGATAACATTTGAAGCCCATTTTTGCAAACAGTGCAATGTCTTCTTTAAAACGATGATAATGATCGATTCCACGATGGTTAGGGTAAATAAATTTATCTTCGTCAATTTCCCAATTAAATGTATCACTTCCTAAAATTTGAAAGCGTTGTTTACCACCAGGCATTGCATCTGCTACTGATAAGCCTTTACCATCTGAACGATAAGCACCTTCTAATTGATTCGCTGCAGTTGCGCCACCCCATAAAAATCCATCTGGAAATGTAGTTGTTTTCGTTGACATTATTATTCCTCCTTATTCTAAAAGCATAGAGGGCTAACTTTTTCAGCCCCCTTAGCTAAGTAAATTTAAAGCGGTAAACCTTAACTATAAATTAACGTACAATCGCCAAGAAATCTTCACCATGTAAAACATCTGTTTGATCCATATCTAATACATCTAGATAGTCACCACTATTTGTAACTACAACAGGTGTTACAACAGGATGACCTGCTGCTTTGATTTTTTCAATATCAAATTTAACTAGGAGATCCCCTTGTTTGACTTTATCGCCTTGTTTCACTAGAATCTCGAATCCATCACCATCCATCTCAACAGTATCCATTCCGATGTGCATCAATACTTCCGCACCGTCTTCTGTAGTGATTCCGACCGCATGACCTGTTGGAAATAGTGTTGTGATTTCTCCATTTGCAGGAGCATAAAGCTCACCCAATGTTGGTTCAATAGCAATTCCTTTACCTAATGCACCAGATGAAAACACTTGATCTTCTACTTTATCTAAAGGAACGATTGTTCCAGTAATTGGACTTGTTAAGACGATTTTATCATTTTTATTGCCGTGTTGCGTTGCTGAATTAGAACTGTTGCCTTTAGTAGCTGCTTCACTGCCTGCTTCTGGTTTATCTTCAAATTTTAAAATAAACGTTAAGACAAATGCAATCACAAACGCAATTACTGTTCCAATAACTGCTGCTATCAAGCCAGATGTATCTTTTGTATCTTGTGGAATAAAGCCTGGTAAGCTTAGTAAACTGATCAAACCAAATACATAGTTTTGAACATGGCTAAATCCGATAAATGCTCCACCAACAGCTCCACCGATACAAGCCGCAATAAACGGTCTTTTAAGTGGTAAAGTGACACCATAAACAGTTGGTTCAGTAATCCCAAATACTGAAGTCATTGTAGAAGAAAGAGCTAACCCTTTTAATTTTACATTTTTTGTCATAAAGAAGACTGCTAGCGCTGCGCCACCTTGTGCTAAAACAGCTGGTAATAACATTGGTGCCATTGTATCAACACCGCCACCTGCTTGAGAAAGGTTCAGCATCATGATTGGTACAAAGCCCCAATGCATACCAAACATAACGAATACTTGCCATAAACCACCCATCACAGCTCCTGCAATGATTGGACTAATACCATAAATTCCATTGTAGCCTTTACCTAATAAATCTCCCAAAATCGTGCCGATTGGACCAATTGCAATAAATGTTACTGGCGCCATTACTAAGAATACTGCCAAGGGAACACAGATAATTTGTAAGAATGAAGGAATGATTTTCTTAAAGAAACGTTCCACATAACTTTGAACATACACGGCTAAAATAATTGGAATAACTGAAGACGTATATGCACTAGCACCAATAATAACTGGAATACCCGCAAAACTTAATGTTTGACCTGCTAAAGCACTAATACTTGGATGAACCAATGCCATCGCTAAACAGACTGCTAAAAACTGATTTGTTTTGAATTTTTTCGCAGCTGTAAATGCTAAAAGAATTGGTAAGAATGTGAAGATTCCATCTGCTATTGCAAAGAGAACGACGTAAACACCTGATTCAACAGTCAACCAATTTAGCGTCAAGGCTAGTGTTAAAAATCCTTTTAAAACCCCAGCTCCAGCCATAGCACCTAAGAATGGTGTAAAGATAGATGAAATAATATCAATTAATTGATTAAATATATTCCCTTTAGGACCTTCATCTCTCTCTGAATCATCATCGCCTAAATTACTATGAGCCATCAACTCTTTATAAACATCACTAACATGGCTGCCGATCACGACTTGATACTGACCGCCGCTTTGAACGACTTGAATCACATCTGAATCTTGATTTAATTTTTCGGTATCTGCTTTGCCTTCGTCTTTCAATTTAAAACGTAGACGTGTTGCGCAATGGACTACGCTATTCACATTTTCTTCTCCGCCAACTAACGTTAGAACGCGTTCAGCGATTTCTTGATTTTTACTCATTTTATATGCCTCTTTTCCTTAATTTTTTATATAAAAAAACCTAAACTGAAAAAACAATACTCTACTATACTTAAAAAAACTAAATATAGATGAATCACTTGTTTTTTCAATCTAGGTTTTGCCTGCTAAACAGTAACAATCCGCTTCGATTGAATGCTAAATTTTTAATAACGACAGATAAACGTTATGCTTTTTTCTCACCAGCAACTCGCTGGATATGAATGGTCAAATAAATCTGTTCCGCTTTATCGATTGGTTTTTGATATTTTTTAACCAGATAGTCATCGATTCTTTGGACTGATTGAAATGCCTTTGGATATTTACTTTGAATCAATTCGTACAGAAAATCATCTTCTTCATCGTGGGCTTCATTTTGCAAATAGCGTTGTGCAAAATATTGTAAATGCGTCACGATTCTTTGGTAATTTAGTGAATCCTCATCAAATGGTTTACCGAAATAACGACTAATGATCGTTAAAATATCTCGCACCATTTCAGTTGCCGACATAGTTACTTCCATGTTGCCATTGGCTTGTTCACTGTTTACAATGTGAAAGGCAATGAAACCAGCTTCGCTTTCTGAGAAATCTATGTCCAGTCTTTCCTTAATCAACGCTACGCCTTTTCTAGCAATAGCAAACTCTTTCGGATAAAACTTTTTTGTTTCAAACATTAGTGGATTGGGCATTTCAAGTCCTTCTTTAGCTCTCATAATGGCGTAATGCACATGATCCGTTAACGTTAAGTATATATTCGATGAAAGCTCGATGCCTAAATCTTCTTCTGCTATATCGACAATTTTTTTGACGATCTCTACTTCTTCTACTGGAATATCTGCAAATAATTGCTGAAACTGTCCTGAAGTGATGGAATCTTTAAGAACAAATTCTTTTTCAATAAAAGCTGGATCAATGACATCACCAATCTTCTTCTGAAATGCAAGACCGCGGCCCATACAGACAATTTCTTCACCTGATTCATTTTTTGTCATGACGACATTGTTGTTTAAAATTTTTTCAATATTCATGATGAACCTCACCTTTTACAAATACAAATGAAAAAAACCTAGAATCCACCCAAATAAACAATTATGGAAGATTCAGGTTTTGCCTGCCGAACAGTAACAATCCTTATTACATGCACAGCATAACATGATTTTAGTTTATTTGCAACCCTTTTCAAAAAACAACTGGTAAATAGTTTTTAGACATCTCTTAAGAAGTGTCACACCCCGATTGCAAAGTGATATAAAAAGCGTTACAATCGAGCTCAGAGTTTTAAAAAAAATATTCGTAAGGATGAGTTGTATGTTTGAATCGATTTCTATTCCAGATTTTGAAACACTTTATACTGAAACTGAACTTAACGTTATCGACATCCGTGAAACCAGTAATTATCTAAAAGCACACTTGGCCTACTCAATATCACTGCCTGCTACTCTTTTGCCAAATATGTTAAAAAAACTGAATAAAGAGAAAACCTATCATATCATTAGTTATAGTGGGCGACGCTCTGAAATCATTGCCTCATTTATGGCTTCTAAAGGTTTCCATGCTGTCCATGTAATTGGTGGAATACAGCACCTTTCGCAAGTTTTCTAACATTAAAACAACAAACATTTCTCTTGAATTCTTGTTATTTTATATAATTTATGCAAATATATTGATTTCCTTACTTTTTATTAGTAAAATAGTTTTTGTCTATAAAAAATGATACTGAGGTATTCAAAGGAGATTTTACATGTCAAAATTACTTGTTGTTAAAGCACACCCGCTAACTAAAGAAGAATCTCGTTCGGTTCGTGCGTTAGAAACCTTTTTAGAAAGTTATCAAACACAAAATCCTGCAGATGAAATCGACATTCTTGATGTCTATGCTGATTTTGTACCAGAGATCGATGAAGAATTACTTTCTGGTTGGGGTGCATTACGCACTGGTACTGAATTTACAGCTTTAAATGAAAGCCAACAGACTAAAGTTGCCCGTTTCAATGAGCTGACAGATCAATTCTTAGGCGCTGATAAAGTAGTCATTGCCAATGCGTTATGGAATTTAAATGTCCCAACTCGTTTAAAAGCTTGGGTTGATACAATCAATGTTGCCGGCAAAACATTTAAATACACTGAAGAAGGACCAAAACCTTTAACTAACGGTAAAAAGGCCCTACACATTCAATCAAATGGTGGCTTTTACGAGGGACAAGATTTTGCTTCCCAATATGTAAAAGGAATTTTAAACTTCATCGGTGTTGCTGAAGTCGATCAATTATTTATTGAAGGAATCGACCATCATCCTGAAAAAGCTGAGGAATTATTAGGTGCAGCAATGGATCAAGCAACAACTTTAGGTAAAACATTTTAAAAATAAAAAGACCGAAACAGACATACTTGTCCATTTCGGTCTTTTTTTACTCTAATTTTTTTAATTCTTCTTCTTCATGATACAAACTGGAAACATCTTTATACCATTCAAAGACATGCGTTATAATGACCTTAGCTGCTGCATAAACAGGTATTCCTAAAATAACACCAACTACACCGAATAGCTTCCCGGAAGTCAGCAACACGACTAAAATCGTTACTGGATGGATATCTAGTTGACTTCCTAATACCAATGGCGAAATCACACGACCTTCAATTGTTTGTTCGATAACAAATACAACCAACACTTTTACAAGTAAAATAGGACCGCCTACGATTCCTAAAAACACAGCTGGCACCATTGCTAAAAATGATCCTAGATAAGGAATCAAATTAAGAAAACCTGCCGTAATCCCCAATGTGATCGCATAATCAAGTCCAATAAAAGAAAAACCTAGAATGAACATCACTGCTACAGCAAATGCTACAGTCAGCTGACCACGAATATAAGAAGAAACTTGAGAATTAACTTCCCCAAGAACCTTTAATGTAGGTTTGCGCATTTTATTGGGTAAAAATTTCATTAGATATGGTGCTAATTGTTTGCCATCTTTTAAAAGATAAAACAAGATAAATGGCATCGTAATAATTGCAACAACGATCGTTGCAACTGCCCCAAAAAAGCTACCTATACCTTGAACTGTAAATGTAGAAATATTACGAATAATATCTCCTAATGAATTGATCATCTTATCGCCCATATCCTCTAACTGACTACGGAATTGCGCAAAAAATGGGTCACTTAAAATTTCTTGCATCTTTTGATCGATTGTATCAATATATTGTGGAAAATGGTTGCCAAAACTTATCGTCTGCTCTTGTATTTTGGGAACAATCACGACCAATCCCCAAATAATCAATGCCACCACTATAATAAATAGCCCAATGATACTCCAAATTCGTGGGACTTGTTTCTTTTCTAGGTAGTCAACGACTGGATTCATCAAATAATATAAGATACCTGCCATAATCAATGGTAAACCCACGACTCCTACAAATTGCCACACTGGCTTAAATAAGTAGGACACTTTTGTAAATACTAATAAAATCAGTAAAATAAGTAACACGATCAATAGTGAGGTCACTACTTGATTATTTAAAAACCAACGCCAAAACCACGAAAATCGTCTCTCTTTTTCTTTCTCTTGTCCCATTCAATCACACTCCAAGCGATGTATACTCAATGATTGATCCAACTTTCATTGTTGGAAATTCGCTAGGGTCAAGGTATAAGCCATTCACAATCGCATCCTCTTCAGGGACATCAGCAAAAACTAGCGTTACATGAGCAATACTATTCAAATTATCGTTCGCAAACGGTCCTACATATTGAATTGTATAGTCTTGTTTGTCGATTTTTAATAAATCACCTTGTTTCATGTTTAATGAGGGGACTTCTTGAAATTGTTGAATCACTGAATATTCTTTTAAGCCCTCTGTAGCACTTTCACCAAAAAGTATAATCATCGGTTCTTTTTCATCTAATGCACTAGCACCGATTTCTGTCACTGTCGCTTTCATCTATTTATCGCTCCTTATCCTATTAATCACTTTCATTATAGCATAGAACCTTTTTTCTTATTTGTTATTTTGGTCTTCGTAAATTTATAAAAAAAAAAAAAAACAAGATTTCACTCATCCTGTTTGTCTTTTTAGACACGGCACCTGTCTAGGCTCAATTATTACGATAAAATCGTTACTTCTACTTGTCGGCGGCCCCAATTGATACATTGAGCTACATCAGAAAAGTGGAGGTCAATAATATTCCCTTTGATTGCGCCACCCGTATCACTAGCAATTGCTTCGCCATACCCTTCAACATGTAACTTTGTGCCTAGAGGAATCACGCTAGGATCTACTGCAATGGCCATTGGGTCTAAACGTAGGTCTTGCCCCATTGCTGTTAAATTCCCTCCACCGATAAACCCTTCATTACAAGAATAGGCTGTTGCTTCCATGATCAGCTTTTGACCACTAGGTTTGCTACTTTCAGCTGTCTGTTTTGCCAATTCGGCTTGTTTCTGTTCAGATTCAGCCTTTTGTTTTGAAAGCTGCTCTTTTTTTTCAGCTTCTGCCTTGGCCTTCTTAGCTTGTTCTTTTTCTATTTTTTCTTTATTTAAAATATCAGATTTTACTAATTGAAATGCTTTTCCATCCGTTATTGAATGGATCATTGAGCTCGATAATTTTTTGGTTTTATATTCTGGCACAATCGTGTAATCTGTCAAACTCTTGATATCACTGCTCTTATTTTCAGCTGCGTATACAGGTATAACTGCTCCTGTAATAAAGTAGGTAATGATAAATAAAATCGCTAACCATTTTCGTTTCATTAAATTGTTTCCTCCCTAAATTTCGTACGGGAGCAATCATAACACGCGCCAAGCTCTTAATGGTTACCATTTAATTAAAGCTACGTTACAGCACGGAAGAAAACGTTTTATTGTTTGTTACATTGGAAATATTTTCATTTTTTTCAGAATAAATAAGTACATTCACAGAAAAATAACCAGTTTTAGCAAGCACTATTTGTTCCTCATTAAAATAGTCAAAAAAATATCTACTCTACATTATTGTTATATTTACAGCATATTAGACTAGTAAACAGACCAAAAACAATAGAACATCCCTTTATATTACAGTGAAATTACAAATAATTTCCCTTAACTAAAACAAAAAGACAACCTAAACTGACAAAGCAGTTTGAGCTGTCTTTATATGATTACCTATTTAAAAAAGTCTAGAATATGAGCCCAAATTTCTTCTTTGAACACATCTTTTGGATTGCCTCCACCGATCACCCCGTAGCCAATCATAGTACCAGCCACAAATAAGATGATCACTAAAGAAATCACTACTAAAACTTTCAACAAAGTCACTATAATATAGCGTGTCGAACTCATATCTCTTTCCCCTTTTAATTAACTGTAGACATTTTCTTTTCTACAACTTTTTCGTCGTTGATACGTTCCACTTTTGCTCCCAATTTTTGAAGTTTTTCATGGAATTTATAATAACCACGATCTAAATATTCTAAATGTGATACGCGTGTAATCCCACTAGCTCTTAGTCCAACTAAGATCAACGCTGCTGCTGCACGTAAATCAGTCGCTTCTACAGATGCACCTTGTAATGCTTGAGTGCCGTTGATGATGGCAATATTTCCATCTATCTTAACATCAGCATTCATACGTTGCATTTCTTCTAAATGTTGGAAACGATTCTCAAATACAGTTTCAGTTACAACGCTTGATCCTTCTGCTACCATTTGCATCGCAGTCATTTGCGCTTGCATATCTGTAGGGAAGCCTGGATGAGGCAATGTTTTAATGTCAGTTGGTTTAATCACTTTAGGTCCAATGACACGTAAACCGCCTCTTTCTTCGCGAATAATAGCGCCCATTTCAGTTAATTTTGAAATAAGTGGACGATTATGTTCAGGAATTGCTTCTTCAATCAACACATCGCCTTCAGTCATCGCAGCTGCAACCATGAATGTTCCAGCTTCAATACGATCTTGAACGATGGAATGTTCAACTGCGTGAAGTTTAGTCACACCCTCGATACGCATCGTTTCAGTACCAGCACCGACAATTTTAGCACCCATTTTATTAAGAACATTCGCTAAATCAACGATTTCAGGTTCTCTCGCAACGTTTTCGATGATGGTCATTCCTTTAGCTTTGACAGCTGCCATCATAATATTTTGAGTAGCACCCACACTTGGGAAATCTAAATAGATCGTATTACCGATTAATTCATCGGCAATAGCTTCAATATAGCCATTTTTTTGAATGATTTTTGCCCCTAACGCTTGGAAGCCTTTTAAGTGTAAATCAATTGGTCGTTTGCCAATCGCACATCCACCTGGCATTGCAACTTTAGCATGACCATTACGAGCCAATAAAGGACCCATAACAACGATTGACGCTCTCATTTGACTAACATACTCATAATTTGCTTCGATGCCTAAAGGCTGCGTTGCATCTATTGTAACTTGGTTTTCTTCTTCATTAAAATCAATATCGACATTTAAGTGTTTGATAACTTGGTTCATTGTAAAAACATCAGAAAGAATCGGTACATTATTTAATGTTGTTGTTCCTTCTTCTGCTAAAAGGGTCGCTGCTAAAATTGGTAATACTGCATTTTTAGCCCCTTCGATTTTCACAGTTCCTTTTAATTGGTTACCACCATGAACAATGATCTGTTCCATTTTGTTCCCCCCAAAAAAGTTAGAATTGGACTCTTCGATCCAAAATCTTTTCTATTATACCACTATTTACCAACAATTAGTATCTTTTCTTTTTATTCATTAACCTTTATGGAAAAAAAACAATAAATAAATTACGACACAGCGTTAGAAACTCTAAGAAAAATGAGCTTACAGTATAGCCAATAACGATTGATAATAGTACGATCAATAACCGCACCTGAGAGGTTTGATGAGCCTTAAAAAACTGCTCTATCCTGATCGATTGCATCGCCCAAAACGTAACATAAATAAACATCATATGGCAAATGATCCGAATCACTGCATCAACACCAAAAAATTGCATAGGACTCTCCTTAATTTAAAAGCGTAGTAGGCTCGTTCATTCTTGACAGGAAAATAGGAAAAATTGATTGAGACGCTTTTTGTCTCACTCCATTTTTATCTTTTTTCCAACTGTCTAACTTACATAGCTCCACTAAGTAATATAGAAACAGTTTATCACAAATAAGCTGAAACAAAAAATAAAGATTCTTAACTTTTCTAAAAGAATTTATGTATATATCACTTTTTTTGAAAAAAAGTGAACTGAGACAATTAAATTATCTCAGTCACTTTATTTTTACGTATGTTTTGATACATTGATTCGATTGATTGCGCGATGAAGGGCAACTGTTGCACGACGTAATTCATCCGTATTTGCATTTTCCTTCGCTTTTTCAATCATACGTTCAGCTCGTTGTTTTGCACGCTCTGCACGGCTTACATCAATATCTCTTTCACGTTCTGCACTATCGGCAATAATTGAAACAACGTTATCACGAACTTCCATGATACCGCCATTCACAGCGATCCAATCCACGTGTGTATCAGAATCCGTTCTTTTTACACGAACTTCATCAATCGCTAAAGGAACAATGATTGGTGCATGTTTAGGTAAGATCCCAATTTCACCATCTGTTGTTTTTGCAACAACAATCGTTGCACGATGATCATAAACCAAACCATCAGGAGTCACCACATTGACAGTTAAACAATCCATATCTGTGTCTCCTCCTTTTAGTAGTTCAATGTCTTCGCTTTTTCTACGACATCTTCGATTCTACCAACGCTACGGAAAGCTTCTTCCGGTAAGTCATCGTATTTTCCATCAAGAATCGCTCTAAAGCCTTTCACTGTATCAGCAACTGGTACATACGAACCTGGTTGGCCTGTAAATTGTTCTGCTACATTAAAGTTTTGCGATAAGAAGAATTGAATACGACGGGCACGCCCAACCAAGATTTTTTCTTGGTCAGATAACTCATCCATCCCTAAAATGGCAATAATATCTTGTAACTCACGGTAACGTTGCAAGACGTGCTGTACTTCTGTCGCTACGGCGTAATGCTCGTCACCTACAACTTCTGGTGCTAAAGCACTTGAAGATGAAGCTAGCGGATCAACTGCTGGATAAATACCCATTTCAGTTAAACGACGTTCCAAGTTAGTTGTTGCATCTAAATGGGCGAATGCTGTTGCTGGCGCCGGGTCAGTATAGTCATCAGCTGGTACATAGATTGCTTGAATCGATGTGATAGAGCCTTTTTTGGTAGAAGTAATGCGTTCTTGCAATTGTCCCATTTCAGTCGCAAGTGTTGGTTGGTACCCCACGGCTGACGGCATCCGACCTAATAGGGCAGACACTTCAGAACCTGCTTGAGTGAAACGGAAAATATTATCGATGAACAATAGTACGTCTTGTCCTTCAACATCACGGAAATATTCCGCAATCGTCAAACCAGTTAGCGCCACACGCATACGGGCACCAGGAGGTTCGTTCATTTGACCGAAAACCATGGCTGTTTTTTCGATAACGCCAGAGTCCTTCATTTCAAAATAAAGGTCATTCCCTTCACGTGTCCGCTCACCAACACCAGTAAATACAGAAATACCACCATGTTCTTGGGCAATATTATGAATCAACTCTTGAATCAAAACGGTTTTACCAACACCGGCACCACCAAATAGTCCAACTTTACCACCTTTTAAGTAAGGTGCTAATAAATCGATTACTTTGATTCCTGTTTCTAAAATTTCGTTACTTGTGCTTAAATCCGCAAAATCAGGGGCCTTCTTATGAATACCACTACGAATTGCATCTTCTGGGAATGGTTCTTCCAAGTCGATCGTATCACCTAGAACGTTGAAGACACGACCCAAGGTTTCTTTTCCAACAGGTACAGAAATGGGTTTACCTGTATCGATAACTTCCATGCCACGTTGCAATCCATCTGTCGATTCCATTGCGATTGAACGGATAACACCGTCACCTAGTTCTAAGGCTACTTCTAGCACGACTTTTTGTTTTTCTTCGCCGTTTTTATAAACGACTAATGCATTGTTTATATCTGGTAAGGATTGATCTAGTGAAAACTCCACGTCAACAACGGGACCGATTACTTCAACAATCTTTCCTGAACTCATGTGTCTTTCCTCCGTTTCGTTTAAAAAGGTCATAAAAATAGTGTTAAAGAGCGAGCAGTTAGAGCACAGTCAGACTATCCGTTTTTTGGATATTCAGACTGTGTGAAACTGCTGAGCTCTTGGTATTTTTATACCGTTGAAGAGGTTATAAAAATATTGTTCAAGAGCGAGCAGTTGGAGCACAATCTGACTATCCGCTTTTTGGATATTTAGATTGTGTGAAACTGCTGAGCTCTTGATATTTTTATACCGTTAAAGAGGTTATAAAAATATCGAAGGCTCGACAGATTTACACCTAACGAGGTCGTGATAAAACCTATCTTCTTTGTTACTTTATACGAAGTTTGAGTCAATCCGACTCAAATTCTACTTTTTTATTCTAACGCTGCAGCACCTGCTACAATTTCGGTAATTTCTTGTGTGATTGCCCCTTGACGAGCACGATTGTAAGAAATCGTCAAGTCACTAATAATATTTTGGGCATTATCAGTGGCTGTTTTCATCGCAGTCATCCCGGCAGCATGTTCTGCTGTTTTTGCATCAATAATTGCGCCATAAATCAAACTTTCAGCATATTGAGGCAACAAATTATCTAAGATTGCTTCTTCGGAAGGCTCTAGTATATATTCTTGCTCATAGGTTGTCGCTTCATCTGGATCTAAATCTGAAATCGGCAGCATTTTTTCTACACGAAATTGGCTAGTCAATGAATTGATGTGGTGATTATAGCAAACATATAACTCATCAAAGACTTCACTTTCATACATCGTAGTAGCCGTCGAAACGATTTTCCTAACTTCATCAAAACTAGGTTGATCACTTAAACCACGAAGCTCATAGGCAACATTTATTCCACGAGCTTTGAAAAAATCTGCTCCCGTTCCGCCAATAGCGATCAAGACATATTCGTCTTGAGATTTATGATCATCTGCCATCATTTTCATCGTTTGTTTCAAAATTGAACTGTTATATCCACCAACTAATCCTTTATCAGAAGTAATGACGATATAACCTGTTTTTTTCACAGGACGTGATGTAAGCATCATATGGTAGTTGCCACTTTCTGATGCTTCTTCATTGTCATATGAATCCAATTCTTCCAGATCACTTAATTGCGCTGCAACAAGATGAGTAACGATAGAACGGATTTTGGACGCATATTCTTGAAAGCTTCTGGAAGCCGCCTCTGATTTTGTCAGTTTAGCGCCCGAAACCATTTGCATAGCGTTGGTAATTTGACTGGTTTTTTTAGTTGAAGCAATGCGTTGTTTGATTTCATTTAATGAAGCACCCAATTCTTGTCACCTCTCTTACGCATTTTGAATTGATTCAAGTGTATCTTTCGCTGTTGAACCTTCTGAGTTGGCTGCACCGAAAATTTCTTTGAATTCGCTGATCGCTGCGTCTAAATCTTCTGATTTAGGTAAATCTTTTGTTGTACGAATCGTTTCAAATAATTCAGGATGTTTACCATCTAAAAAGTCGAATAATTCAGATTCAAAATCTAGAATTTTTGCAACACTGATACTGTCTAAGAAGCCATGTGTCAATGCGTATAAGATCACAACTTGTTTTTCTACCGCTAATGGCGCATGTAGTTTTTGCTTTAAAATTTCAACAGTACGACGACCACGGTTTAATTTTGCTTGTGTTGCCGCATCTAAATCAGAACCAAACTGAGTGAAGGCTTCTAATTCACGGTAACTTGCTAAATCTAAACGAAGTGTACCAGCAACTTTTTTCATTGCTTTGATTTGCGCTGAACCACCAACACGTGATACTGAAAGACCGGCGTCAACGGCTGGACGAGTTCCTGCATAGAATAAGTCGCTTTCTAGGAAGATTTGTCCATCTGTGATCGAAATAACGTTTGTTGGGATATAAGCAGAAATATCTCCAGCTTGTGTCTCAACAAATGGCAAGGCAGTCATTGAACCACCACCTAATTCATCACTTAATTTTGCCGCACGTTCTAGTAAACGTGAATGCAGATAGAAAACATCACCTGGATAAGCTTCCCGACCTGGAGGACGGCGTAATAGTAATGAAAGTTCACGATAAGCCACAGCTTGTTTTGATAAGTCATCAAAAATGATCAAAACGTGTTTGCCGTTATACATGAATTCTTCACCCATCGCAGCTCCTGCATAAGGCGCAATATAAAGTAATGGCGCTGGTTGAGACGCTCCAGCATTTACAATAATTGTATAATCAAGGGCACCATAGGCTCTTAGTGTTTCAACTTGGTTACGAACCGTTGATTCTTTTTGACCAATCGCAACATAGATACAAATGACATCTTGACCTTTTTGGTTGATGATTGTATCGATGGCAATTGATGTTTTACCTGTTTTACGGTCACCGATTACTAATTCACGTTGTCCACGACCAATTGGCACAAGTGCGTCGATCGCTTTCAGACCAGTTTGCATCGGTTGATCAACTGATTTTCTTTGCATAACACCTGGAGCTGCTGCTTCTACAGGACGTGTTTTGTCTGTTTTGATTTCACCTAAACCATCGATTGGTTGACCTAATGGGTTAACCACTCGGCCAATCATCGCTTCACCGACAGGGACTTCCATGATTTTACCCGTGCGTTTCACTTTGTCGCCTTCTCGAATGGTTTCAAAATCACCTAAAATGATAATACCGACATCATTGGTTTCTAAATTTTGCGCCATTCCATATGAGCCATTAGAAAATTCAAGTAGTTCTCCACTCATCGCATTTTCTAATCCATGGGCACGAGCGATTCCATCCCCAACATATGTGACAGTCCCGATTTCTTCGACTGCTAATTCTTGTTGATAATTTTTAATCTGTTCCTTAATCAAGGCACTGATTTCTTCTGCTTTGATAGCCATTCAATTCACCTCTTTATTGTGCTGAACGTTATTTTAATAACAATTCTTGGATTCGTTCTAATTGCTTGTGGATACTACCATCGATTACTTTATAGTTAGCTTCTATAATTACGCCGCCAACAATTTCAGGATCAATCAGATTGATTAAATTAGCTTGTTCATACCCTAAAAGTTTTGCTGCTTTTTCTTCCATTAACTGATGTTGTTCTTTCGTTAAAGGAACAGCCGTCAAAGCTGTGCCTAAAAGCAAGCTCTTATGTTCGTCATAGCGTCTTTCGTATTCATCGATCATCAATAATAAATCGATCATACGAGAGTAGTTATAAACAACATATAAGAAGTTTTCGATTGTTCCATCAAAACCAGTAACTAATTGTTTCATGATTTCGTCTTTTTCGTATGGTTCAAGACGGACGTCACTTAAGATCTCTCCTAATTCTGGAACTTCATGAAAAATCTCTCTAAGTTTTAATAAGTCTTGATAAATGCTGTCGGCTTCTTCATTTTCAATTGCCAGTTCAAACAAAGCTTTGCCATAGCGTTTACCTACCGTATACTTATCTAACTTCATTTGACTTACCTAAACCTTCAATATAAGAATTGATTAAAGAATCATGTGCATCAGGTGTCAATTCTTTATTTAAAATTTTCTCTGCAATTTGTAGAGACAAGCTCGCTACTTCATCTTTAACGGAAGCCAATGCTTCTTCATGCTCTTGAGAAATATCAAGACGTGCTTTTTCTCGTAAACGTGACACTTCATCATTGGTTTCTGCTAAGATTTTTTGACGGTTTTGATCTCCGTTCTCTTTCGCTTGTTTAATAATTTCTGCTGCTTCAGATTTAGAAGAAAGCAATTTTTGTTGGCGTTCTTCTTGCAACTTAGCGGCTGCTATTCGAGATTGTTCTGCAGAATCTAAATCGTTGGCAATTTTATCTTCACGTTTTTTTAACATATCAGTGATTGCTTCCCAAGCGAATTTCTTGATTAGAAGCATCAAAATTAGAAAAGCGCCACTTACAACAATCATTGTACCGATTGTTGTACTGGGTCCTGCTTCACCGATTACTAAATAATCTAGCATGAAGTTTCAACTTCCTTTCTCTGCAATACTTTGTGGTGCTTTTGTTGAATTACGTTCTTTGTATGGTTTGGTTCACCTTATTTTTGGAGAAGCTTGATATTCCTTTTTAATAGGTTACTTCTCTCACTGCGTTCGCCAAGTACTGCTCATCATCTGCTCTGCCTTTGGTTAGAACTTTTGAAGTATACTTGATATTTTGAGTGGTCTGCTTTATTTTGGAGAAGTTTGATGGTTCTTTTAATCGGTTACTTCTCTCTCTTCGTTCGCCAAGTACTGCTCATCATCTGCTCTGCCGGAGGCAGTCGCAGTGATTCGCAGCAAAGAAAGCAGTAACGCGTGGCGTTTTAAAAACTCAGCGTCCTGCCTTCTAAAGAGATTATTTAAGCACTAATAACAATGCAATAACTACACCTAGAATAGGAACCGCTTCGATCAAGGCTACCCCGATAAACATTGTTGTTCTAAGTTGTCCAGCCATTTCTGGTTGGCGTGTCATTGATTCGATTGTTTTTGAGATAACTTTTCCGTTACCATATGCGGCTCCGATTGCTGCTCCGAAAACTGCGATTGCTGCTGCGATATAATTCATTATTGTTTTCCTCCTAAGAAATAGTTGTTTTTATTTATTGTTTATTCTTCGACTTCAACTTTATGAGCCATGTAAACCATTGATAATGTTACAAAAATAAATGCTTGAATTCCGCCGATAAATAATGAGAAGGCTAACCAAATCATCTCTAGCGGTATTGCGAGTGGAATTGTCCAAAGTCCAACGCTGGATACAAGTCCTGCAATTAGTCCAAGTAATACTTCACCGGCAAAAATATTTCCGTATAAACGTAGTGCCAACGTAAGCAAGTTCGTAAATTCTTCCATCAACTTGATCGGCATTAAGAAAGATACCGGACTTAAAAAGCTGTTTTTGAAATATCCTTTTAAGCCAAAACGACTAACACTGAAGAAATGTGTTAAAGCAATCATGATCAATGCTAATGTCAAGGTAACCATTGGATCGGCTGTTGGGCTCTTCCAATATGTGTAATCCCCGATTGCCACTTTCGTTACTAAACCAATAATGTTAGCAACTAAAACGAACATAAACATCGTGAATGCTAGCAGGTGAAAATTTGTTACTTCTTTACTCGGCATATTGTCGGTAATGATACTTCGAACAAAATCAATGAGATACTCAATGACATTTTGTTTGCCTTTAGGTTTCATTTGAATATTCCTTGTGCAGAAATATACTATCCCAAAGACAATGACACATGTTAACAGAACCATTAGACAAATAGTTCCGTCAAACCAAATTGGCCCAATCTTGAAGAGTAGTGTCTTCTCTTCCAAATTATTTCACCTCTTTTCCAACAAACTTGCGAGAAGCTTAAAAAGGCTTCTATTTCTTAACCACACGTATCATACCACCATCGATGAATAATTTCAAAAGAATTTCATGAAAATTGGACACTTCTTTTAATATGACAAAATATTAAAAGAATAGAGTCCTTTTGGTGTTTGGCAGTACGAAGGTCAGTTACTGAAAAAACGATGAAAACTCATCATTTCCTTTACACTCTACCAAATTTTCCGCTTAAGATAAAGCAAAGAAAATAAATATGCGAAAAAGAATAAAATAACCGAATTAAAAGAGTTGATTTTATTCTTAAACACTTGAATTTTATTTCGTTACCGTAAACTTTCTTTTAGGGTACGACTGATTTCTCGATTGATCTCTTTGCGTTTTAAATCTTCACGCTTGTCGTATTGTTTCTTCCCTTTTGCAAGTCCGATCAACACTTTAGCATAACCGTTACGAATATATACTTTTAACGGGATGATCGTAATCCCCGTATTTTTTGTTTCAGCAATCAATTTTGCAATTTGTTTTTTGTGTAATAATAATTTTCTTGTTCTTAAAGGATCATGATTGAAAATATTCCCTTGCTCATAGGGACTGATGTGAACATTGAGCAGATAGGCTTCACCATTTCTGATTCTAGCAAAGCCGTCTTTCAAATTGATTCGTCCATTACGGATGGATTTGATCTCTGTTCCTTGTAAAACAATCCCTGCTTCCATTGTATCAACAACAGTATAGTCATGCCGTGCTTTACGATTTTGGGCAATCAGCTTACCTTCCCCTTTTGGCATACCCATTCCTCCAATTTCTATTTATTCTTTTGTTTCTTTCCTTTTTTCTTTTTCGCTACTTCTTTATAGAAAGGTTTCTTACCTTTTTTCTTATTCTTCTTTTGTGTAAATGATTTTTTATCACTATTTTTATGATCTGAATTGCGTTTTCGGCGATTATCCTGACGTTTCTTTTGTTTCGGTGCTTCGATTCTTTCTACTTCTTCCGCTTCAAGAAACTCAAAATCGATTTCTCTTGTTTCTGGATCGGCTTTATCTACTTTTACCTTCACTTTTTGACCGATTTTCAAGGTCATTCCTGTTCGTTCACCAACAAGAGCCATGTGATTTTCAATAAAATGGAAATAATCTTGTTTCAAGTTATTGACATGGATCAACCCTTCAATTGTATTCGGAAGTTCTACAAATAATCCGAATCGAGTAACTGAGCTAATGATCCCATCATATTCTTCACCAATTTTATCTGCCATAAATTCGGCTTTCTTCATTGAGTCAACTTCACGTTCTGTCTCAACCGCTCGACGCTCCATTCTTGAGCTATGATCTGCAATATCAGGTAAGTCCTGTTCCCATTTTTCTTTTAGCTTTTCGGAGACATTCCCTGCATAACTGCGAATCAATCGATGCACGATCAAGTCTGGGTAACGACGGATCGGTGAGGTAAAGTGAGTATAGTACTCGGCAGCCAAGCCATAGTGCCCATAGTTATCCTCTGAATAACGAGCTTGTTGCATACTACGCAATAACATTGTATTGATCACAGCTTCTTCTGGCTTATCCGCAACTTGTTCTAAAACTCTTTGCAAATCTTTAGGTGTAATATCTGCCTTCGTGCCTTTGACTAAAATGCCTAACACGGCGGCAAAATCGAAGAAACGCTGCATTTTTTCTTCTTTAGGTTGTTCATGGATTCGATAAATAAATGGTAATTTCAACTCATTGAAATGTTTTGCTACCGTTTCATTGGCTGCAAGCATAAATGATTCGATCAAACGTTCACCAACGCCACGTGTTCGAAGTAAGATATCATGTGGGTGACCTTCTGTATCCACTAAAACTTTTGCTTCACGATCTTCAAATGAAATTGCGCCACGGTTTTCTCGCATTTGTTCAAGAATCTGGTGAAGTTCTCCCATTTCTTTAAACATGGTTAATAATTTTTTATAGCGTTTCATCGTTTCAGGTTTTTCTTCTTCTAAAATTTCATTGACTGCCGTATAAGTCATCCGTTCAGTCGTTTGGATCACGCTTTGGAAAATATCATGCTTCACGACATGACCTTCAGGTGTTATTTCCATCTCACAACTCATTGTAAGTCTCGGTACATTAGGGTTCAACGAGCAAATCCCATTAGATAAACGTTGCGGGATCATCGGCACCACTCGGTCGGTTAAATACACACTAGTCCCACGTTCATAAGCTTCTTGGTCTAACTCACTGCCTTCTGTAACATAGTAAGAGACATCAGCAATATGCACTCCTAAAAAATAATTGCCGTTTGTTAATTTTTCTACAGTTACTGCATCATCTAAATCTTTAGCATCTTCCCCATCAATCGTGACGATCAATTGATCCCGTAAATCTCTACGACCTTGTATATCAGTCTCTGAAATAGTCTCTGGCACTTTGTCCGCTTCAGCGATCACTTCGTTAGGAAAACTAGTTGGAATACCGTGAGCCACAACGATTGATAAGATATCCATACCAGGATCATTTTTATGCCCCACTACTTTTTTGACGATTCCTTCTAAACTTTTTGGATATTCTTTTTCTGGATAGTGGGTCACTTCTACGATCACAATACTACCGTCAACTGGTTTGATTCCTTGAGCTGCGATGTTAAACGTCAGCCCAGTCATTTTTTTGTCTTTTGGAACTGCATAGCCATATAAATCGGTTTCGCTGACTTCTTTTTCATCATAGGCGATAAATTCACCGACTACTTGAGTAATTGCACGTGTTTTAATTGCTACAACTTTCCCTTCAGCACCGCGGTCTGAAAAAGCATCTGCTGGTTGTACGATATCAATTACAACAATATCGCCATCCATAGCAAAGTTAACTGCTTCTTTTGGAATATAAACATCTGCTTCTTCAGGATCGATCGTTACAAAACCAAATCCTCGTTCATTAGCACGAAAGGTTCCTTCGATATCCCCATTTTTTTGTGGCAAACGGATCTTGCCTTTTTTGTTAAATTCAACTAATTTTTCACGTTCCATGGTTGCAATGGTTTGAACTAACAATTTAAAGTCTGAGCTTTTTTGTAGTTGCAACCCTTCTGCGATTTCTTCCATGGAAACACTTTTTTTCGGATGATTTTCCATGAAAAACAGGATTTTCTCCTTGATTGTTTGTTTTGTCATTCTTTCTCCTCATTCCAAGACAATGTATTCAAAAATGCGACTACGTCTTGTTCTAATTGTTTATGATCTGGTCCAATCGTTAGTACATGACCACTATCTGGATACCAGTTTAATGTAAATCGTGTTTGGGTTAGCGCTTCAGCAGTTTTATAAACACCTAGTGGATCGATCATTTGATCCTTACCTGCTTGTCCCATAAAAACAGGAACCTTAATTTGATCAAGTTTATTGGCCGTCTGTTCTGAAAAATTTTCAATATCTTTTAATTGTGCGAAAGAGGCTTCTTTGATTTTGACCATCCGCTGTGCTCTTTCTTCATTTGGCACACCAGCCGTCTTTAACACTTTATCTGCATATAAAACAAAATTTTCCGGAACTGTGTTTTTTACAGGGAAAATCGGTGAGCAGAAAAAACCACCGCCGACAACTCCTGCCACCTGACTTGTCAATGCCTCCATTGTAAAAATCCCACCCATTGAAAGACCAAAAACGGCAATTTCCTGATACCCTTTTTCTTTTAAAAACTGAACAGCCTCAATTGTATCCTGCTGCCAATCCTTTGTTGTCTTTTCTAAAATATCTTCTGGCGCAACGGTTGCATGACCCGAAAAATTGGGGGAATAAACGGTATAATTTTCTTTTTCTAAATAACGACTCAGCATACGCACATCGTTGCTGCTTCCTGAATAAGCGTGCAAGAGTAATACAGCACGAGAACCATTTTTTGTAAATAATGGTTTAGGTAGACTTATTGTTTTCACTTCTCAATTCACCTCATCCTCATTTTAGCACATTATCCTTTGAAAACCTTATGAAAAGAAAGGTTTTCCTGTAACTTTTCATATGTGCCTATTCAATTTTTTAAAAGAAAAAAAGCCCCTCAGTAAATGAAGGACTTCAAAGGTCTTACTTTGATGATAATAATACTAAAATAAATAATAGTAACATCCAAACCGCACCAATAATTGCTGTTGCACGTTGCATAACAGCTTCAAATCCACGTGCTTTTTGTTTACCGAAAAGTTTATCTGCACCACCTGTAAACGCACTTGCTGCACTGTTTTGTTTACTTGGTTGCATCATAACGGCAATAACCATCACTACTGAAAGGATGATTACAAGTGTTAAAATAAAATTATACATAGTCTAATTCTCCCTTATTCACAAAATACATCTATTATACTTTAGCATATTTTTCAGACAAATACCAGTTCAACTTTCGTTCCTAGTTTAAAAAAGATCTGTGCTGATCTAATCCAGCACAGATCTTTTTTCTATTTTCTTAAAACGTCCCCATATTCAGGTTTTGTATCAAACTCTTTTTTAGCAAAAGGACAAAGCGGAATGATTTTCTTTCCTTCACGGCGTGCTTTTTCTACACCATTTAAGACCAATTTTTCCGCTAGTTTTTGACCTCTGTATGTAGGGTCAACAAAAGTATGATCGATGATCATCATTTTATCACCAGCATTCGACCAAGTCATTTCACCAATTTCTTGATTTTCATCATTAAATAATACAAAGCGATTTTCTTCTTCTTTAATTTCCATAGCTATTTGCCATCCTTTCGAATGTATTTTAACGCACCACTTGGACAAGTATTGATCACGCGGATATCTTCTTCAATACCGCCATTATCAGCTATGATCCATGGACGACGTCCCACTTCAAAAACAGCTTTATTTCCACGAACACAGTTTCCAATATGGGCACAAATATCTTTGCTGTAATAAATGTCCAAATCCTCACCTGAATATTTACGATACCCTTCTTCTAAAAGCATCTCTTCTGTCACTGCTTTGTCGTTTATTTTACTTCCATCCATCTTGTTTTCCTCCTAATGTATAAGCTAACTTTCAACGTTAACTAACAATAAAATTACATCTGTTTTTTATTAGTTTCTTCTTTTGATTCTAACAACTTAAGTCATTTGCTGCAACTATCTTTTCTCGCTAGCCACACACACTTTCTTCATTGTACTCAGTCATTCTTGGCACGTAGAGAGGATAGAATAGAAACAGTATCCACTACTTCTTGTAAAATTGCACCAAATAACGCTGGTATAATTCCCGTACTTGCGATTAACATCAAGATTGTACAAATCAAAATTCCGATCAAGACAGATTGTTTGGCGATTTTCATTGTATCTTTTGAAATCTTTACAGCTGTACTTACTTTTTCTAGGTCATCTTTTAAGATAACAGCATCAGCGGTTTCACTCGCTGCTGTTGCCCCGTGAGCCCCCATTGCAATGCCAACATCAGCAATTGCTAAAGAAGGCGCATCATTTACACCATCTCCAACCATGATTACTGGACGTTTGGAAGCTGTAATTTTCTTTAGCACATCTATTTTATCTTGGGGTAAGCATTCTGCGTAAACTTCTGTAATCCCAACATCTTTAGCAATCGTATCTGCAACTGTTTGATGATCTCCTGTCACCATCAGCAAATGGTTCACGTTTAGTTTACGTAGTTCTTCCATTGTTTTTTTCGCTTCTGGACGAATGGTATCTGTAAAAGTGATGTAGCCTAAGAACACTTCATCCTGAGAAATGTAAATCGTCGTCTGATCTACGATTTTTTCTATTTTTTGGTGTGAGACGAATGCAGGTTTTCCCACACGAATCTCTTTTCCTTCAATTATAGCTTTTACCCCAGAACTTGTTACTTCTGCTAAATCAGAAACTTCTTTTAACTTTTTGGGCGTATCTTTATATGCAAGGAGTGAGCGCGCCAAGATATGAGTTGATTCTTGTTCAGCACTGGCTGCTAACACTAACAATTCTTCTTTAGAAATACCGGACTCTGGTACAATTTGAGCTACTGATAGGGCACCTTTTGTAATCGTTCCAGTCTTATCAAAGGCAACTGATTGTGTTTCCGCCATTTTCTCCAAGGTCGTTCCTGTTTTTACAACGATTCCATTTCTGCTTGAACGACTCATTCCAGCAACAAGTGCGATCGGTGCTGCCAAAATCAGCGGACATGGCGATGCTACAACTAAAACTTCAGCAAATCTAGTTGGGTCTTTTGATACAAACCAAGCAACACCTGCAATTACATATGCGGTAATCGTAAATGGAATGGCGTAACGATCCGCCATTCTAACAAAGTGAGCTGGTTGTGCTTCAGATTCTTTGACTAGTTTAACAATGGTTTGATACTGGCTGTCTGCTGCACTTTTTTCCGCTTTCATCGTGATAGAGCTATCCCCATTGATTGATCCAGACATCAATGGATCCCCTTGATTTTTATTTTCTGGGCGAGATTCTCCAGTTAATGAAGATTCATCAACAGTTGATGATCCTTTTATGACAACCCCATCTACTGGAACTATTTCTCCTGGCTTTACGACTAGCTCATCATCAACTTTGACTTTCTCAACACTAATATCCAGTAGAGTCCCGTCAACCAACTGATGGGCTTTTTGAGGTGAGTTATCAAGTAATGACTTTAATTCTTTATTGGCTCGTTTAGCAGCGTAGTCTTCTAAAGAATCACCACCAGTCAGCATGATCAAGATCATCAAACTTGCCCAATACTCACCTACCGCTAGTGTCGCTACAATCGCTGTAATCGCTAATATATCTACTCCATATCTCCCTGATTTTAAGGTTTTAATCATTTCAACCAACATAGATAAAGTCATTACTGAACCTGTGATCACAATGATGCCAAATGCTAAAGAAGCTTGGTGAAAAACAAATTCAAATAATAGCGCTAAAATACCTGTAACGATTGTTATGATCAATTTCGTTAAATGTTTCATTTTTACTCCTCCTTTTTCCCCTCTTCATTCTCTATTACTAAGATTACGCTCAGTTAAACAAATAACAAAGGTAAAAGCCTTAAATGAAAATGATTGTCATTCTTACTACGTCAACATAAAAAAAGGTGAAACACTTCCTCTTTTTGGAAATGTTTCACTTTTTTTATTTTTATAAGTTAAATCACACGCTTCTTCTTTTTGATTTTTCTATTTTCACTTCTTTTTTCAAATTCATGTACTGCTCTAGTCATAAATAAAGAGATGTAATTGAAAATTGATCGACTACCTAAAATCAACGGCAAGTAGAAGAGTACATTTCTTGTGAAGAGTGAGGTTAGCATAAAGAAATCGCCAAAGAATAGGAAACAAGCAATGAATGCTATCAATAGCAAACCAATCATGATTTGTTTTTTCAAATCAAGTGGTCGAGCTGCTTTTAATAACACTTGAAAACCAACACAGCCAGTTAGCAAGACACACATCGTGGAAACATCTTGATGGGATAAATCAAACCAAATACCCGCTAGTTGCAAGACTAAAATATTAAAAACGACTGTCAAAGCACCTGGAACTGAGATTCGCAAGATATTCGTTAAAAAATGTCCTTTGATTCGTTGATAATTAGGCTCTAACGCCAAAATAAAAGAGGGAATCCCTACTGTTAAGGTATTGATCGGTGTTAATTGTAACGGCGCAAATGGATAAGGTAAGAATAAAAAGATAAATGTTACAGCCAGAATCGCTGAGTAGATCGTTTTAACCATATACATCGATGCCACTCGTTCAATGTTATTGATTACTCTGCGACCTTCATTCAAGACTTGAATCATTGAACTAAAATCAGAATTCAACAACACGACATCGGATACTGCCCGAGCTGCATCACTTCCACTAGCCATTGCAACACTAACATCTGCTTCTCTTAATGACAGGATATCATTGACGCCATCACCCGTCATACACGTTGTATGTCCATTTTGTTTTAAGGCTTGAATCAACTCTCTTTTTTGATAAGGGGTCACTCGGCCAAAAACAGTTGTATTTTCAACCAATTCATTAAAATCTGCTGAATCGGAAATCGTACTCATATCGACAAAATTTTCTGCACCGGCGATTCCTGCTTGCTTCGCTATTTGTGATACTGTAATTGGGTTGTCTCCTGATATAACTTTTAGGGTAACATCTTGTTTAGCAAAATAAGAAAAAGTATCCACTGCATTCGCACGAATCGTATCCGCAATAATAAAAATCGCAACAGTCTCTTTTGTTTGTGGTAACTCTGGTCTAGTTAATTCTTCAGAAAAATGAACTAAGATCAACACACGATCTCCTTGCTCATTATAAGGAGCTAACTTTTCTCTTAAATCCGCTGGAACTTCTGAATAAATAAATTCTGGTGCCCCCATAACAAAAGATCCTTTTTCTTTAAACGTCACACCACTCCATTTTCGATCGGAAGAAAATGGAATCACTTCTTTGACTGTCCATTCCGTTTTAGTTAAAGGAAATCTCGTTCTCAGAACTTTAGCCGTAGCATTTTGATCAGATAAACCAGCCATCATTTCACTCATTGCACGTTCAATTTCACTAGCTGGAAAGCCTGCTTGCGGAATCAGTTCTTTAAAGGTCAACGTCCCATCAGTAATTGTACCGGTCTTATCCAAGCAAATCGTATCAACACGAGCAAGCGTTTCTATACATGATAGTCGCTGGATCAACGTTTGTTTTCTAGCTAAGTTAGCAGCACCGACGGCAAATGCAACACTCGTTAAAAGCATCAAGCCTTCTGGAATCATACTGATCAACGCACCTGAAACCCCTAAAACAGTTTTGGGAAATGACTGTGTCGATTGATACTGTGACCAAAAGAGCAATAAACCAATAGGAACAATGGCAAATGTTAATCCTTTGATCAAAAGATTCAACGAATTCATTAGTTCAGAGGTTGACGGTTTTTCTGTCTTAGCCTCTTTAGATAGTTTGGAAACAAAGTTGTCTTCTCCTACGGCATTGATTTTAACAAATCCCAATCCAGCGGTAATAAAACTACCACTCATGATTTTATCGCCATTTTGTTTTGTGATTTTATCCGACTCTCCTGTTAATAAGGATTCATCCACTTCCATTCCTTCAGCGTGTAAAACGATTCCGTCTGAAGGGACTTGGTTTCCTAAGGATAGAACTAAAACATCCCCCAGTACGATTTCATCTTGATAAATATTTAGTAATCGGTTATCTCTTAAAGCTGTAACTTCTGTTTTATTGACAATCGATAATTTGTCGATCGTTTTTTTGGCATGGATTTCTTGAATCACACCAATTGCTGTATTTATGATAATAATCCAGAAAAACAAAGCATTTTTCGGATACCCCACAGCAAAAACTGCGATTGCTAAAAATAGGTTGATAAAGTTGAATAATGTTAGTGAATTATCTAAAATGATTTGTTTTGTCGTTCTAGATAAATCTTCGACTTCTTTATTGTATTTTCCTTCTGCGTATAGCTGTTCGACTTCTTGATCGGACAAACCATTGATATCGTTTGGAATCCGAATGTCGTTAGTATTAACTGATTGTGTTTTTTCTTCAGATGAAAGAAACTCCTCGTTATCGATATTTCTTTTTTTCCTAAACCATTTTTTCATATTTTCATTCACCTTTTTCTTGCTGTAATTAATTCAATTGTAGAATAATTCATCGATTATTTCAGAGAACTAGTTTAAGTTTACACTTTTTTTAACCATTTGCACAAACTGAAGGTACTCTGATTAAAAATTCGCTAAAAAAAGAAAGGCTAAATTTTTAGTCTTTCTTTTTTAGTCTATTTTTGATGGGATTTGGTTGAGATTTTATTTATCTTTAGTTGTCTGTTAACCGAGTCATTTCAATCCACTCACTCATAACAGAGTGAGACGAAAGCACTCCAGCTCCTGCTAAACGATCACGCAATTTCAATCCACTCACTCATAACAGAGTGAGACGCGATTAAAGCCGGTGATGCTGATTGGTATGATATTTCAATCCACTCACTCATAACAGAGTGAGACTGTGAAAACAAGCGATTATCTACGAAAAATCGGTGACAATCACTAAATTCCCACGTAAAACTATTTAAACATTAAAATAAAATGATAAAAAGCTCTAAATAGCCCTTATATCTGTCCTTTTTTCGGTGCGAATCTCCCAGTAATTTTATGGGCACTTAGGGTTCGCACCAAAATGAGCTGATCATTTCTTATTTCCAGAAATCATCAAAAATAGAAATTGGCATGTGACGTTTATGTTGTGTTTTTTTATACCAACCTTCAATTATTTCTTTAGCTTTCTCTGATACTGTTTTTCCTTCAACATAATCATCGATATCATCATAGGTTACCCCAAGTGCTACCTCGTCCGCCACTAAAGGTTTGTCGTCTTCTAAATCAGCAGTCGGGATTTTCGTATATAATTCAGCAGGAGAACCTAACTCCTTTAATAAAGCCTTACCTTGACGTTTATTTAAACGGAATAATGGTAAAATGTCCGCTCCACCATCACCAAATTTTGTGTAAAAACCTGTAATATTCTCAGCAGCATGATCCGTTCCAATCACAGCCCCTGATTTTTCGCCTGCAATCGCATATTGGACGATCATGCGTTGTCGTGCTTTCATATTACCTTTATTGAAATCATTGATTGAAACACCTGACTCTTCAAGAGACAGCACACAGGCTGAAATCGCAGGTTTGATATTAACAGATAATGAGACGTCAGGTTGAATAAAATCTAAGGCTTTTTTAGCATCTGCTTCATCTGCCTGTTCACCATATGGCAAACGAACTGCAATAAACTGATAGTCTTTATCTTTGGTTTCGTTGCGCATCTCTTCCATCGTTAACTGAGCGAGTCGACCTGCTAGTGTCGAATCTTGACCACCGCTAATTCCTAAAACAAACGTTTTTAAAAAAGGATATTTGTATAAATAGCTTTTCATAAACTCAATACTTTTACGAATTTCTTCCTTTGGATCTATTTGTGGTTTGACACCTAATTCTTCGATAATGGCTTTTTGCAACGATTCCATAGAAATTTCCTCCTAAATAATATAAAAGCGTAGCGGGCTCACTCAGTCTCGTAGAAAAAAGCCCGCATCGTTAAATAATCGTTATTTTCCTTCACTTAATGCTTTTACATCTACACGGACTTTTTCCAGTAAACGCATTTTATGATTCCAACATTCAGTGGACAAATCGACTGGGTATTTTTGCGGATTAAGATCACGCTTATACTCTTCCCACAAAGAATCAAGATTTTCTTTCGCATAACTTTTGATTTCTTCCAAGGTCGGCATTGTATAAACTCGTTTCCCTTCGACAAAAATGTCTTGTAAAACAGCTCGAGCTTCAAAATCTCTAACAGTTTTGTTAATGAAGGTATGCACTGGATGGAACATATAGATTTCTTCCTGCTTACGAGGATCTTCATCCCATAATGTTACATAATCACCTTCAGATTTTTTATCCGATTTACGTGTGATCCGCCAAACTTGCTTTTTACCTGGCGTCGTGACTTTTTCTGCATTACTAGAAAGTTTGATCGTATCTTTCATCTGACCGTTTTTATCTTCAATCGAAACTAATTTGAATACTGCACCTAAAGCAGGTTGATCATAAGCGGTGATCAATTTTGTACCCACACCCCAAACATCGATCTTCGCTTTTTGCATTTTTAAACTTAAAATAGTATTTTCGTCTAAATCATTAGAAGCAAAGATTTTCGCTTCTGTATAGCCTGCTTCATCCAATTGTTCACGTACGCGTTTGGAAATGTAGGCCATATCCCCGCTATCAAGACGAACACCTAGGAAATTGATTTTGTCTCCCATTTCCTTGGCTACGCGAATTGCACTTGGAACTCCTGATTTCAACGTATCATAGGTATCTACTAAAAAGACACAGTCTTGATGAGTTTGAGCATAGGCCGTAAAAGCATCATAGTCATTTCCATAAGATTGTACTAGTGAATGAGCATGTGTTCCACTAACTGGTATGCCAAAAATCTTTCCAGCTCGAACATTACTCGTCGCATCAGCTCCACCAATGTAAGCTGCACGAGTTCCCCAAACAGCCGCATCTAATTCTTGTGCACGACGTGTGCCGAATTCCATTAATGGATCTTCACCGATCACGGATTTGATCCGTGCAGCTTTCGTTGCAATCAGCGTTTGGAAATTGACCATATTTAAAAGAGCCGTCTCGATCAGTTGACATTGAGCTAACGGACCTTCTACCTGAATCAATGGTTCGTTATTAAAAACTAGGTCTCCTTCTAACGCGGAACGAACAGTACATTTAAATTCGAACTCTTTTAGGTAGGTCAAAAAATCTTCTGGATAATCTTCAACTTCTCTAAGATAAGCAATATCTGTCTCTGTAAACGTTAAATTTTCTAAATAGTCAACTAAGCGTTCCAACCCGGCAAAAATTGCATAGCCATGGTTAAATGGCATTTCTCGAAAATAACATTCAAAAACTGAATGTAAATCTGCTCGTCCTAATTTCCAATAAGTCTGCATCATATTGATTTGATATAAATCCGTATGTAAGGTTAAGCTATCATCATCGTAAACTTTCTTCATCTCACTGTGCCATCCTTTATTTTTTCTAGAATTTTAACTTCAATTATAACAAAAAAACATTTTTTTAACTAAAATCTGCTTTTAAGGTGATTTTTTCTTAAAAATGAAAAACTTGCTGAAAAAGTAGTTCAATACGACGACTGCTACTTGGGTCACCATTTTTGCCCAAAATTCTGAGATATGCAGGACTTCGATCATCAAAATCATCAATGCCATATCCACTACAAAAGACAATATGCGATACCAATAAAACAGTAGCATTTCTCTTACAAAAGAACCAAAATCTTCATGATTACTGGCAAAAACAAAATATTTGTTTGTGAAAAATGCAAATAATACAGATAAAAACCAGCCAATCGTATTACTAATTTTATAGTCAATCCCTAAAACATCTTTGCAAAGAAAGAAGACAAGGATATTCACAATAGTTGTCGCTACTCCAAACACTAAATACGAGATTACTTCTTTGTATTTATGAAACAATTCTTTCAACAGCTACGCATCCTTTCACTCTATTTAACATTTTATCAAAGTTAACATAGAAATCATACTGCTTTACTACATTTTTCATCTTTTCTCAAATTTAAGTGAGTGCGAAACACTTTATAAAATCAGCTCGCTATACTGACGAAATCTGATCATTTTAACTTGCAAATAAGAAAAAAACCCCAGAAAAAGTGCTATTTCCACTTTCTCAAGAGTTTTACCTTTTTTATGATGGCTCCACATTTTTCTGAATCACAATAATATCTTTTCTCGGAGCACTAAAAGAATAACCATTTTTCTGCATTTCATTTTTAATCCCAATATGCACAGTGACTTCTTCTCTAGTCGTATTTAACAGTTTCTTGATCACATAATCAACCTCTTTTTTGTTGATCTTCTTCTTGGTATTAATCATGATGATATCGATTTTATCAAAGGCATCAGCATACACGATTTGTGTTCGATCCAATGCGTATAATTTAAAAAATTTGATCGCCTTTGTCCCAAAAACGAATTTAGTGATATTTGGATAAAAATACTCTAAATCTAAATTTCTATTAATCGGGGTTTCAATTAGTTTCATTTACTCAGCTCCTTTTTCCATAATAACTTTACATAAAAATTTTACTCTTTCAGTCCATTTTTGTAAATCAAAAATTTATAGTTATGTTATGCTATAAAAAACTTGACCTTCACGTTAAGTAAAGGTTTATGCTAGTTTCATGCAGGAGGGAAAAAGATGGAATACACGATCAAAAAAATTGCCGAATTATCTGGAATCAGCACGCGAACGTTGCGTTATTATGATGAAATCAACTTATTAAAACCGGCACGTATTAATTCTTCTGGTTACCGTATCTATGGAACAAAAGAAATCGATAAGCTGCAGCAAATCCTTTTTTATCGTTCGTTGGATATGAAATTAGAAGACATCCAAACGTTACTTGGCACACCAAACTATGATCCCCAACACGCGTTACAGGACCATTATCAAAAATTATTGGAAAAGCGGCGACAAATGGATCATCTAATCCTGACTGTAGAAAAAACATTACGCTATCAAAAAGGAGAGCTAATCATGACCGACAAAGAAAAATTTATTGGCTTTAAACAAGAAAAACTAGAGAAAAATGAAGCAACCTACGGACAAGAAATTCGAGAAAAGTATGGTGAGGAAACAGTGGCAGCATCTAATCAAAAGTGGCTAAATCTAAGTGAAGCAGATTTTAATCAAATGGAAACTGCAGAAAAAGAACTGATCGACGCATTAAAAGTTGTGATGGAGACCAAAGACTATCACTCGCAAGAAGCAGAAACAGTCTTTTTAAAACACAAAGAATGGTTAAGCTATACTTCACCTGCCTATTCAGCTGAAATGCACCGAGGCCTTGGCCAAATGTATGTAGCCGATGGACGATTTGCTGCTTACTATAATAATCGGGCCGGCGCCAATGCTGCACAAACCTTAAATGAAATCATTCAACAGTTTGCTAACTAGATAGTCATTAACATTACTGAATACTATCTACTAAAAAGAACCTTCTACCTAAGTGTACGAACCTTTTGAAGTTAGAATTTATCATCTAACTTCGAGGATTACGACATCCTTGATAGAAGGTTCTTTTTTAAATAACTGTCCCTTTTGTATCAAGTTCGATTGAACGCAGGATTTCTTGTACTTGTTGCTCTAAATCAAGGTCATCCATTTGAGAAGTAGCTGTTATTTCACACATGATCCAGCCATAATTATGACCTGTTTCAAAAAAATAAGTCGTATAATTGCTAGAATCTGACTGACCATTTTTACTAGTTTTGGTGGTGATGATATATTCGTTTTTGAACAAATCAGGATGTAACGTTTCGCTCGTTTTTTTATCGTTTATTTTACCGTCGTCTTCTAGCACTTGACCTACAAATTCTGATAAGCTAGTTGCATTTGACACTTGGCTCATGAGGATCGAAACATAGAGCGTGGGACTACTGAAGGCTTTACTTGCCAGTCCTTTTACTTCATCCGCTGATGACAATTCACCTTTTTCTTCATGAAAATGCTTTGGCAACTGAATTTTCAACGTTTCATTTTCATTGGTGACAGCAAGCTCACTAATCCTTACCTGCGTCTCTTGACCAATATTATCCTCATATTCCCCCTCAACCCTTTTTTCATATAAGGTTCGACCGTCGTCTTGTAAGTATGTTTTTGCACCAAAATAAACTAACGTACCTAGTACGGCTAGTAAAATAAGCGTTAAAACAGTGGTCTTGATTCTTCTTCTTTTACGCTTTGCAATAAAATTAGTATTTTTTAGTATTTCTTTTTTATAATTCGCCGAATGTTTGATTTGAGTGATATCATAGTAAAAAATTGTAGTGGCTGTTCTAGTCCATTTTTATTTATTTCGTCTGTAAAACCGACTAACAAGGTATATTGTCTGATCTTTGACGGAAAATTTCGAGTGTTTTTCTTTTTCAATTTAACAAATAACGCTTGATCATCTGAAAAATAATACGCTTGGTCATCTTCTTGGATTTCAATCGAAGCCATTTTATGAAACTCATTTGGTAACTGTTCTTTTATTTGCTGGAAATACGCTTCAAATGTTTCAGCTCGCAAATAACGGAACAAATAGACTACAATACCAGCTTCAATTAAAAAGACAGCAATCAGCAACCATCTAACGATTGATTCAGTGGCTCCAATTCCAATAGCGGTTCCCAACATGACCGCCAGCAGAATCAATAGATATTTTTGATAGGTCTTTAGATACAATTGTCGGATACCTGATTGATAATACTCTAAATCGTGTTCGATGTTTTCTTTATTTTCTTTCATTTATACTCCCCCAAAACGATAAAATAATTCTTTTACGTCAATGACCACGTATTTGTATGCCTATTCCAAAGTTCTACTAACTATTGAATTTTTTTTGATATGAAACTGCCTTATTCAATAATTTCTTCAAATATAAATTGTCCAACACCGCCGTCTAAACAGTCTCCAATAATTTTTTGACACTTTTCTTTGACGATTGGTTTTGCATTGCCCACTGCAACTGGAACATCGACAACGTCTAACATAGCTAAATCATTTTCACCATCGCCAATACCATAACTACGAGCTCCTGGATATTTTTTCATAAACTCATTGATCGCATTGCCCTTGCTACTTTTTGGATCAACGATTTCCAGACACTGAATAAATGAAGAGAAAACTTCTGCGCTATCACTACTTAACACGTCACGTAAAAGTTCGTGTTCTTGATCACTGGCTTCCATCAATTCAATTTTCATCACTTTTAATTCAGGATGTTCAGTCAGATAACGGTATGGATCGTCAACGTGCTGACACTGCTCTTTGAAAAAACTTTCTTTGAAGTCCATGATTTGTTTTCCCATAGCGCCCATTGGTTCAAGTTTTTTTCTTAAATCCAAAATATTTGTCTCGTATTTTTCAACTGCTTTTAAAATGATTCCTTCATTCGTATGAATGTGATAAAAAATATTGCGCTCCTCTAAAATAGCCATCGTTCTTTCACACTCAGCCATTGATAAACAGTGATTATACTGCACTGGTTCGCCAACTAATTTATAACCGCCACCATTGCTAAAAATAACATCACATTCACTATCTAACTGATCCATCAATTCAGTCAACTGTGCATACCCTCGTCCACTGATAAACACAAAATGATCCCCTTGCTTTTGCAGGGCATAAATTGCATCGTAATTGACTTGAGGTACCTCGCCACCAAGGTCTTGAAATGTTCCATCTATATCACAAAATACTACATTCATTGGTTGTTAAACTCCTTTTTAGCTTTAATGTCGTTCTATTATTATGTTGAACCTTTCACTTCCCCTATTAAACAATTGGTGTCATCGGAAAAATTCAATTCGTACATTTGAGTATAGCATAATAAACTTCCCGATGTTACTGCTCCTATTCAATTTTTCTAGCAAATATAAACAAAAAATGATTGGAGTATAACTCTTAGAGTTATAACCCAATCAGCTGATGCAACTTTTCTCCAATTTTATCTGTTAGATTTGAAACTCGTAATAATTGAAATAACAGTGATCGAATAAAATCAATCAAAAGACAACTCAAATAGATCAAGCTTGCGGATATCAACACTTGAATCAACGCCACAATGATCGGCTCATTTGCTAAAAAAATAAAACGATCTTTTAAAACAAAATAAAAAATGATTGGATGCGTATGAATAAGATAAACAGCAAAAGAATAAGGTACGACTTTTTCAATCATAAAAGAACTCTGTTTATTTTTGATTGGCGCTTTTAAAAATAAAATAAACAATAAAATCGAACTTGCTAAAATAAGCGGCGACACATAATGGATAAACCAAACAGTATCTCTGGATTCTTCCAAACTTCCTACCATTGTTTTAATCGCAATCAGTCCTAGCGACACACTATTTACGCCTAAATAATAGTAAACGATTTTCGTCTTATCAATAGCGTCAATATCCACATGTAAACGAATAAATGCACCAATAAAATACATAAAAATCAACCAAATCATACTATAGCCTTCAGCCAAATTAAACGGATCCGCTTTAAATAAAATAGATGCTGAACCTAATAACACGATGACGGATACACCGTAAAGCATTTCTTTTTTTGTAAGTTTACCTATGGCTTTATTTAGTAACGGCATGAACAAAAATAAACCAGCATATGCCGAGAAAAACCAATAACTTTTTTTAAATAAAGGAAATAATGAATCAGTATACAGCGATAGTGGAACAATCTCGCCTAAAATACAATAAGCAACGAGACTTAACGTAACCGAATAAAAAAGCACTTCAACCCACAACTGAATAAATCGTCCAATTCGCCACTTTCCTTTACTCATAAAGTAACCCGTTACTAAAGCAAAACAGTTTACAGCGACAAAGCATATAATTTCTATTGCCCAAAAAAGATAATAATTGAAACTACCAATCTGTACATTATTCAAAATTCCACCATTTCCTAAAATATGTAGGATCAAAATCATAAACATAGATACCATTCGTAATAATTCAATACCCAAATGCCTTTTCACTAATGACGATGCTCCTTTCTGATTCTCATCTCTTCTTCTATCAATGAAAAAATAGGGTTTTCCTCTAGCTTTTGTTCACTTAGTTTCGCTGTTTCCGAGCTTTGGGTATCATAATACGTATCGATAAAGTACAATGGTCGTTTTTTCGTTTCATTAAACACACGACCTAAATATTCTCCAATAATGCCAAGCGAAATCAATTGAAGGCCTCCTAGAAATAAAATACCGATCATTAATGAAGGATATCCTGAAACATCCGCTCCTAAAAGAAGTGTTTGAACTAAAACGATCAACATATATATAAATGCAGCGAATGAAACGATGCCGCCTATAACTGTTGTGATTTTCAATGGCAATGTTGTGTAAGAGGTGACTCCATTCATCGCAAGATTAAACAAAGAAGAAAAACGCCATTTTGTTGTTCCTCCCGCTCGTTCATCAGCATCATAATAAAGTTCCTTTTTCTTAAATCCGATCCAGCCATACAATCCTTTAGTATAGCGTTCATATTCCCGGATCATTTTTAACGCCTCTACAGCTTTTCGATCTAGCAAACGAAAATCCCCTGCATTCGGATAAATGTTTGTCTTACTCGCTTTTTGTAAAATTTTATAGTAACAAGCAGACGTCCATTTTTTAAAAAAATGTTCCCCTTTTCGTTCTTTTCTGACCGCATATACATCTTCGTAGCCTTTTTCCCACCAGATAATCATTTCTTTAATTAATTCTGGTGGCTGTTGTAAATCAGAATCGATCACAACCACTGCGTCTCCTTTAGCGTGATCAAAACCTGCTAACATCGCAATTTCTTTCCCATAGTTTCTTGAAAGTTCAAGTAGGGTAACTCTATCATCCTTTTTTCTTAACCCCAATACAATTGCTAAACTTTGATCATTACTGCCATCATTTACAAAGAGGAAATCAAAACGATACGTAGAACAATCATCCGCTAATAAAATGAGTCGTTCGTACAGTTTTTCTAAAACAGATTCTTCATTCAAAAATGGAATGATCACAGTAATTCGCTTCATTTAGATTTCCTCCTAACTTGTTAACTATTCTTTATAAAAAAGGATGAAATCAGCATTTTCATTCACTGAAAAATCCTTTAAAAATGTTTTTTTCGATAAATCAGTTCCTTTGTGATACAGATAACCAACGCTTGTTTCATCCTTTTTTGTAGCCTCATTTTCATCTAAAAAAATATACTTTCCATAATAACGATAGGTCAGATTACTATTTTTATCATATGGCGTATCACGGCTAGCCTGATAACTCTCTGGTGAGATAGGATCATAAAAACGGATGAAGATAAAGGTTAAGTCTTGCAACTGTTTCAAGCTAGTTCGCTCAACATATATTTTTTCTAATTTTTTTTCATTTCCAACCCTAAGTATCTCTGCTAATGTGATTGGTGCCATATATTTGCTGTCTTGCTGTTCTTCTTTATAGACAACATTATAGGTGTAAACATAGGAAACAAATAATACTGAGAAAAAGACAAATGTACTTCTGAAAACTGCTTTATTTCCCAATGCCCCTAAACTAGCAAGTCCATAACCCATCATAATAATTAAAGGAAACATAATGACATTCCAATGATGGACAACAGGAACGATAATCAGCAATAAAGGAATGCTACATACAAACCAGCCCATCGTTAATTGACTCAACGGACTTTTCTCCTGCCGCATGTGAATCCAACCTAAACTAGCCAACAGTAACCCAGCCAAGTTGTACATAAAACCAAACCCATGTATTGAACTAAAAATCAAGCCATCTCTACCACTTAAAAGAAAACCAAAAATTCTTTGAAGATTGCCTAAAAATGCGCTCCAGATATCTTTTTGAAATAAAATGGTTTGCCCTTCACTCTGACTACCGATCATTTTTGCAAATGTTATACCGAAAATAGTAAGGGTTTCATGCCGCACATACTGGACATATGCAAAAATCATGACAGGGATGATTGTAACAATTAAAACGGCTATTAATAGCACCACTTGTCGTCTATTTAATAGATTATTTTTCAAGAAATAACCTAAAAGAAAAAGTAAAAATAAAGGTAAGAAAAACCACGTTGCTAAATAGGCATATGAAGTTAATCCAATCAACCAAATCCCTACACTATAAAAAAGCATCTGCTTGTTTTCTACTTCTTTCATACCAACCAAGACTAGACAAACAGCAATTAATAATAAATGCGGCGCTACATTTGCATCCAAACCAAACCGACTGATCAACATATGCCATGGACTAATGATCAGCATAAAGAAAATCGATCCAGTTAACGTTTCTGGTAGCTTCAGTTTTAATAGGGTCCATAATACTGTCAAAATCGTAAAGGAAGAAAGGCAAGCCATTGCTAAACGAGTACTAACAAGAGATAATCCTAATAGCTTTACAAATGGTAAAGATAAATAAGTATAAAATGCTGATGGTCCTGTCCCGTACCCCATCAAGTAAATTGGCCACGAATTCAAGGCGCTATCTGTCCCATAATTTGCTAAAGCCCAAGTGTCATATCCTGACATCGCTTCATCGATTTGGAGACCAGGCAATTGATTGATATTAACAAAACGGGTAATGACTCCTATAACGAATAAAAAGAAAAGAATTTGTAAAAACTGCTTGTTCTTTTTATACTGTTCCCCTTGTATCCATACGCGCCGAAGAAAATCAGCTCCAACTCCAATAAAGCCTATCATAACTGAATATAATACAATGACCGCCATTTAGTTTCTCCCTTTTATTCGTTTATTCCGTACGATCCACAATCGCAACTTGAAGGCCTTTCAATTCTTTCTTTTGACTGAATTCAGCCACTATAGACTGTGTGATTCGTTTTTTTTCTGTCATTTCCTCATCATTACTATAAACTTTTACTCGTTGTGCTGCTGGGCGACTATCCAATTCTTGATATGTTTTGCCAAAATTTTCAATTGAACGATCTGCTATCGTTTTAGGCAAATCAATTATTTTAGCCGTTTCTTCTAAAAGAGTATGAAATTTTTCTTTGGTAAATGCTTCTTTTTCTCCAACATTCACAATAGAAAAACTCTGAGTTCTTAGTCGAACATCTTTTTCTTCCCGTCTAAACAAATACGTAAATTCTACTGCAGCAACTGTTTCTAGCTGACTCTCTTTAGAAAATGGATAATAGCCTTGAATTCTTAATTCATCCCCTTCAGCATAAAGAGTATATTCAGAATCACCAGGTTTCACTCCATCTGTTGCCACTTCTTTTTCCATCAACGCCTCTGCTTGGGCTATCATATCTGGTACTTTTACTTTAAACTTGTCTTTCAACAAAGAGAGTCCTTCTTCTTTGCTGATTTTGGGATAATCAAATCGACCAAAAGGCTTTTCTCTAGTATCGTGCCAAAGAAGTTGTTCATGTTCGATCGAAGTTGTCTTTTTATTTGCTGAGCAGGCACTTATTATAAGGATTAAAATCGTTGTTGCACACAAAAATAAAGTACGCTTTTTTTGCATTATTTTCCATCTTCCTTTCCACTATCTTTTGCAAGCGTTAAATGGACAGGTTCAGCATCTTTAAAGACCTCTTTAGAAGGTGTAAGTACTATATCCTTTGTCTTGTCTTTCAACGTATATATGACAACTGCCTCAAGACTTTCCCCACTGGGAATCGTTTGATTTTGTTGTTCTAATAGCTTCGTGATATCCACTACTTGATCGTCTTTTTTAACGGTTCCTTCTTGTAACCCTTGATCATTTTGAGTTACTTTAATCAACTCTTGCCATTTCTTTGGTGTGATATCGTCTTGTTTCCCTTTGTTCGTAACCATATACCGAATCGCATAAACTGAGGTATCGTTCTCTCCAGCTAAATCCATTACACCTGTCACTTTTACCTCTAATGTACTTGAATCAAACACAATTTCATCTTCATCTTCAACAGGACCTTGATCTTCTTTTTCTTTGATGGAGTATGCGGAAGAATCAATGATATCAACACGTTTTTCATGTTGACCATCATCAGCAGAATAAAAATCAAATTGAACCAAACCATGTTCTGTCTCAATATAATAGAGATGTAACCAGGTAGAACGTTTCTCAAACGTAGTATTCAGTGTATATTTATAGGCCTTATACTTGCCAATTTTGGTTTCTTTCATATATATATCTTTCGCTTTATAGTTATATAGCTTTGCCAGTTCTTTACGCGTTCGTTCACCAAAATCAGCTAAATCAACATTCTCTTTACGAGAAGCTAAAACAAATAAAGATGAATTACTCTTTTTGTCTTTCGCTCCAAAAACTGCTGACTTATTATAAGTTGCTTTATAATCTTTGGTAACTTCCCAAGTACTCGGTAATTGAAATTGATATTGAATTCCCTCTGCTTCAAAGGATTGTTTTTTATCCGATAATGTTGCCGAACAACCACTGATGATGAATAAACTAAAAACGAAAATCGGGAAATACCTTATTATTTTTTTCATGCCTCTTACTCCTTCTATATATGGGTCTGTTGTTCCATTTCTTTCCTTAACCACCAGTTGTACACTATAAAAAGTAGAATACAACTAACGAATAATGAAAGACCGATTCTAAAGCCTTCAGGTAAAAATACTAATTTTACGGAATGTTTTCCTTTAGGAACAGGCAACGCTAAGAAAGCATCTTTAAATGTGGGAATTTCAACTTTTTTGCCATCAATATAAGCTCTCCAGCCTTTGTCAAAGGGGATGGTTGTCAAAATCACCTGATCTTTAGACAACTCGACTTCTGCTTCTGAAGTTCGCCCGCTGGTTTCGAACGAAACGCCATTTTTATTGATTGTTTTCATCATCTGCTCGAAACGATCACTACTTAAAAACATTGCTTTTGGTTTTACCAGTTGTACAACATTTTCACCAGTGAATACAACCTGGACTTCAATCGTTTTGGACTCTTTATAATAGCCTAAGTCATAATACTGACCACTGGAATCCAGACTCCCATGACGCTGTATCCCATTGACTTTCGTAATAATATCCACTTCTGTTCCTTTACCATATAGACTTAAATAGGCTTGGGAATGCGCAGGAACATCAATTGAATAGGTCAGTTCACGATTGGCGTTTGCGGTTCTTGAATAATAAACGCCGCCTTCTTGTTCTTCTACTTTGACATTGTTTTCTTTCACTGTCTCCACTTCAGCAAAAGAAAACATAGTTGATTCATCATCAGATAGGTATTGCATTAATTCTGTTTGATTTTTTACAGCGTTTTTCTTATAAATCCCCTTGTCTGTTAAAATACCTAGAGGCATTGCGAACTGATTCTCATACAAGGTATAATCCCCTGCTGTTTTTATCGCTTTATACCCATATTTTCTTAAATCTTCTTTTGCTAAATTGTATTTTATGCCTAATAAGGCATCCATAATCAACGTATTATTTTCATATTGAATCGTCAAATTAGTTCCCGCTGAACGAAAGCCTAACTGATCTAGATACTGGGAAGAGTGACGATTTCGAATAGAAGAAAACATTGTAACACCGCTATATCCATGAATAAAACTCTCATTTCGAGATGTTGCATCAACATTTCCTACCCGGTATAGACTAGTGTTCTCATTTTTGGTTGTCTCGATCAATGTATTGATATCAGAAAAATGATCATCATAAGCTATACGATCTGGATAATTCCATTCTCCTGCAATTCCTTTTACAATGCTTTGTGCATTAATCAACTGTTCTCCAATAAAAACAAAAGAAAATAGACATCCGATCAATACCAAACGCTTCGGCCACTTTTGAATCAGAACGCCTAATAGCACATAGAGCAAGGCAACAGTTAATGTAACGAGTAACGTTTTCTGATCCAAATACTCATATCTTTTACGATTTGCTACAAAACTGATCAAAACATATAGAAAAATCAAGCCCAAGACAATATTAACGAAATGATTGAAGTCATCCTTGGTTACCTGTTCCAATCCAAATCCAGCCAATAAAAGCCCTAAAAAGGAAAACAAGAAACTAAAACGAAATAAAAACATATAAGGAGAATGCATTCCATGCCAAAAAAGATTCATCGGCTCAATATAAACACTTGCAATCAATAGAAGAAACAAACTGCCATAGATCAGCTTATTTTTAAGCGCGATTTTCCGGCTTATAAAATAGAAAAGACAAAAAATCAACCCTAGCATCCCAAAATAAATAAAGGGTGCACTCCCATATTTACTCGTATCGTATGACCCTACCATTGTTTTGGCTGGAATATCCCAGATATCCATCCCTCTTGTTAAAAAGCTATAGATCGGTGTTAATCCCTCACCATTATTTTTCAAGTCTAATAATGTTGGCAAAATCGTGACCATCGACGCGCCACCTGCAAGTAGCGACGTTATCAAGTAAGGAACCAAGCTTGCTTTAAATCGCTTAGGCTCTGTTAAAAATCGACAAAATACATAGAAAAAAGAAAATACGCCAACCATAAATGCCATATAAAAGTTGGATAAAAATAGTAACAAGTAACTAATAAATAATAGTGCAGGTTTTCGGTCATCCATTAAATAATGAATCCCTAAAATAACTAAAGGTAAATAGATTAATCCATCCAACCACATTTGTTGCGGCGAATAAGCAATACTAAATCCACACAAAGCAAAACTAACACTTAACATTATTTTTGCAATTTGCGGCAATTTAAATAAGCGATCACTCATGATCCAAAATGTACCGCCAATGGCTCCAAACTTGAGTAACAAAATCAAATACAGTGCATCAGGAATATGTTGATTATCAAAAAGCGCAACAACAAAACTAAAAATCCCGTTTATGTAATAGGCCATAAATGACCAGTAATTCAATCCTAAAGAACCATACCATGTATAAAAAAAGCTTTGTTTGCCATGTAACGTATTATTAAAACTTGCAAAAAAATTAGATGTTTGAGATAACGCATCACTCGCTAAGACCGTTCTTTGACTAGTAGGATAAATGCCCATCATTAAGTAGACTACTGCCATTATTATGATGGGAATGAGTACACTTAAAAGAAATGCCCAACCTTTTCTTTTAAACCATATTTTTAGTTTCATGTCATTTCTTCCTCCTAGGTACAAATTAACTGTGGTGCGTTGCCGCTTTGTGGCTGTTATTTTTTAATACTTTATCAGTGTACTAACCCTATTTTGTTGAATGGAAAGTAGCGAAATACTACTACGCCTTCAATCTGCTCTTCTTCAATTAGTCCAAGAGCTCTACTATCTTTGGATTCAGCGCGATTGTCTCCTAATACAAAATAGCTTCCTTTCGGGATTGTTGCCAGTCCCGAAAGCTTTAGAGCTACCTCCTCATGAACCAATACTTTAAGCGTACTATCTGGTAACATGCTAATAATAAATTGTGGAACTTCATCTTGTTGCCACGGTGCAGCATTGGACGGACGAATATAAACCGCATTTGATTCTGTCCAAATTTGGTCTCCTGGAAGACCTATTATTCGTTTGACATAGCTTGGGTCATTGGGAATCTCAGGATCAAATGTCACGATCTCATATCTTTTTGGGGATGTGTTCTTTTGTACAATAATTCGATCACTATTTTCAAAAGTTGGTGCCATTGATTTCCCTGAAACACGATGGGTTTTAAATACAACTAAAAAAACAATAACTAGTATAAGTGCAAAAAACAAAAAGCCTTCTTTTAGCCAACTTCTTCTATGCTCCAGCATATTATTTTCACTTTGTTTTTTTGATAAATTTAATCGTTGCTCTCTTCGCTTATTTGGACTTAAAGTCGTTTGCCGTTGTTTTTTTTTCTTTGAGAAATGAGGTCCTTTTGCCATATCCATTCCTCCTATCTCTAAAATGATGTTATTTGATGCATCGGTGAGATCCTTGCTTTTACAATCCCTAAAATATCTTTCTTCTCAATCCAGCCAAAATTACGGCTATCTGCAGCATAATGACGATTATCACCCAAAATAAAATAGCTATCTTTGGGCAAACGGCTTTCATCTGTAACAGTTCTCAAACTGAAGTTATCTGTCAATAATCGTTGCTCCACTTTTGCTTCATTTAGTTCTTTCTTCAAAAAACGCTCTACAATAGGCTTTTGATTCACTAATAGCTGATCGTTTTGATAGGCTATTTCTTCTTCAGGTAAACCTATCACTCTACGGACCATCGTTCTTTTGGTTCCAGATTCCCTGATATAAACTAAGTCAAACCGTTTAATTTCCTTCGTTTTTCTGACAATCACCCGTTCACCATCGTTTAGCAACGGGGTCATTCCATAGCCCTCAACCAATGGAAAAGAAAAAAGCAAAGACTGTACTATAACAAGCAATCCTAATAAAAGGGATAAACTAACAATAAGTTCTTTTACTAATTGCTTTTGCTCTTCTCTTTTACGATTAATATATTTTTTTGTGGGTCTTTTCTTTCTAGAAGAAGACTTCTTTGTAGGGTCATTCGACTTTTTACTTTTTCTTTTCTTTTGATCGACTACATTCTTTTTTCTTTTTTTGGGTTGACTTAATTCCCTGTTAGGAGTTGCTTTTAGCGACTGTCGTCTTACTTTAGTTTTTTTTGTCTGTTTCATGTTGTTTCCCTCAGCAATCAGTTCCCTTACCCTTTTCTTTTTAATGCTGATTCATTCACTCTAAAATACTTAAAAACTTCTTTTTGCTGCTTCTTCATTTTTTGAATATCTTTTAAATAGCCATCAATCGTTTCTTTATTTTCTAACTGCTGTTCTGATAGACTATGGAGATTCATCCCTAAGTTTTTCATCCCCACATTATAACGGGTCAATAATCTCTTTCCTTCTTCCGACAGTCCGTCAGAAACGGATCGATTGCTATAAGTTACGATTAAAGAGCTAATTTCCAGATATGCTTGATATTCCTTTTCAATACTTCCGCCATCTCTCATTGTCTCCAACTTTTTTTCGATATCCTCCGACATAAAATAACCTTGAACAACTCCTTTTGCATCTTCAGCTGTTAAATGGGTCATCTGATAATATCGAGAATAAAAAGCACTTCCAGACGCTATAATCACGAACAATAGAAAAATAAAACTGTTTCGATCAAATCGTTTCCGACGTTTTTCCAATTGCTTTCGCGCTTTTATCCAACGTTTTCGTTTCGCTTTGTTTTTAGGTCGTTTTTGCCACTTCGCTTTCTTTAGTTCTTTTCGAATCGATAAAGAATAGAAAAAGAAAAAAAAGATAAACAAAAAGCTAAGAGTCGCAAAGGAAAGTTGTCCAATGAAAAACCAGTCTAATAGACTCATATTATGATAACCTCCTTAAGCTTATTTTTTCTTTCTCTTCTTATTTCCTTTCTTTTTCTTCTTGTTCTTATTTACCACTCGAACGATAAAGAAGATTGCTAAAAATGCCAGGAAAATACCCGCACCAATCAAAGCCACTAGTTTCCAATTAATACCTGGTTCCTGAATCAAAGAGACATCTTGAGCATTATATTTATCAGCTTCTTCATTGGTAATCTTAAAGTTTTCTGTCCATTCCCATTTTTGGTCACCGCTTGTAACTAGTATATGGGCCTTATAATCCCCTGCGACCATCTTATCTCCATTCATTTCTAGAGGGAATTCAATCATAGAATTGGGCGCCATCTTCATATCCGCTTTTTTCGTATCATATAAAACAGCATCTGAATCTTTTGCCATTACTTCCATTTCTACTGTCATATTATTTAAAAATTCTGGCTTTATATTTGAAAAATTGGCAAATACACTATTTCGATAGTTTGATAAGCCTGCATAAACTTTGTTTAATTTTAAATCATTTGTTACTTTTTCATCTGTTTCCTGTAAAACCATTGCAACTAAAAACGCATACTCATTAACTACGCCTTTTGCTTTTTTATTTGCTTCTTCCTCTTCTTTTGTCGGTTTGGATTTCAAATAAATTCCACCCACGATTTTTCCATCATAGCTTGTTGCTGGCATCGTAATGGTTAGCTCTAAAGGCTTTGTTTCATTTGGTGCCAAGGTTACTTCTGATGGCCCTTTAACAATGTCTTTAAAGTCATGTTTTAAAGAAGGATCATTTTTCAACGCACTTGGTCCATATTCTAAAACACCATTTGAATTCGTTTTTACCCCATTTAAAGACACTTGAATCGTTTGTTCTTGATCTGCACGATTCGTTAACATTACTTGGACCGTTTGTTCCTGTCCAGGTGTCATACGTAAGTCAAAATAACGCCCTTCCCCTTTTTGATTTTCAGGTAGCACAGTTTCATATGCAAATTGCAATTCAGCATATGCATCTCTTGAAAAACCAAAAAGTGAAACTATGTATAAACATAAAAAGAGACTTAATAAAATTCGTTTTTTCATGTATTTCGTTGTCCTCTCTCTTCCATCATGAAAGAATTCACCGGTAAATCACCGGTGAATCTTTTAATCTACTATTTGTTAAATTATAGTAGCTTTCGTATTACATTGGTGTTTCTGAAAGTGTCCAAAGAATTGTTGCTACGTATTTACCATCACGGATATCATCCGATTGGTTAGCTGGAATGCTCAATTCGATTGATTCTGAATCTAATTGAGCTGGATTTAATGTATCACCAAAGTAAACAGCATATTTACCACGGCCTTTACCAGTGTTATTTTCATTTACTGTAAATAATTGTTTGCGAGTATTTTCAGCTAGATGAAGAGTTGGCTTTAATCCAGAAGTACTTGGCTTAAGACTAACGTTATCTTCATGAGCCACTAAATCTGTATTTTTGTAATCGATTGTTGCACCAGCGATACGTCTTTTCTTGCCATTATCATCAAACTCAAATGCACCTTTTCCATCTGGATCAACAAGTGTAGCTGATAATTCATACGTACGATTATCTACAAGACGATCATCTTTAAATTGAACCCAGTTAGCACGTCTTTCCACATAACTGCCATCCGTTGCACCATCATTGGCAGTTGTTGGTTTTGCCCAAGACTTGATAGCACCGGTTGTAGCTTGTTGTTCAGTAAAAACTAATTTTGACATCCCTTGAACAACAAATTCACCATCTAATAATTTTGTTGGATCAGTATCTGTTGTTGATTGAGAAGATGTATCTCGTGGTACTACCCCACCTGTAGAATCATATGAACCATAAGTAGCTTTAGTGAATTGGATTTCACCTTCGCCTGCTTTTGAATGATCTGGTGCTGCTTTTGTTGCTCCTGGTGCTGCTACTGCTACACCTAGTACAGCTAATAACGCTGCACCACATAATTTGTGTGTTAATTTCATTTGTGTTTCCTCCTAATTTTTTTGTTCTATTTATGGTAACTCAGCTAATACCCAAGTTAGCACCGTTGAATAAGCGCCTGCTTCTTTCTCAGTCGCCCCTGGCACAGAGAGCGTAACTGCTCGGTTTGTGTACACAGGTTTTTTAAAGATCGGATCTATTATTTCTTTACCCGAACCGTCTTTTCTTATTTCCAATGTATTTGGACGTTCATTATGATTTTCTTGTGATGCTCCAAACACAATACTCCAAGTTCCTACCCCTTTGCCCGATTGTGCAACTGCTAGGTTATAAGTTTCACCTACATTGCTCATACGAATAACTTCTTTTGATACAGTCGGTGCTTTGGTTAACTCTCTTGAAGAATTAACCCATGTTTGATCAAATGATATCACTGCGCCTTTCAATTCTGCCCCCAATTTAGTGGCATGCTTAAATTGATTCTCCTGTCTGACTTGCAACGTCCAACCATCTGGATCATCTCGATAGTCCGATACTTGCACAAAATTTCCACGAGCAGAAGTATCGCCATGAAATAGTTGTGCATTGACAGGAAAAACAGCATTTTCATCTGAAATCATAACTGTACTAAAATTTAGTTTTGGGGCAAAATCAATCCTTAAGTCTCCTTCAGTTTGTGGTGATTCCCCAGGATCAACTTCAACTTTTGGATTTTCTGGATCTCGGATAATTGAATTTTCTTCTTTATACCCTTTTAACTCAACTTCTGCATCCCCAGATAATGAAGCGTCTTTAGCATAAGAAGTCTTCGCGTTGCTAAGTGTAAACAGAAGGGATCCAAGAAGAATAACGGTAAAAAATGTTTTTTTCTTCAATTGCTTATCCCTCCTTTTCACTCGCATCTTTTTTTCTTTTAACAAGATAAAAGATGACTACTAAAGCGGCTAAAACTATCCCACTAATCGTCAAACTCTTCATAACAAGTTCTCCAGTTGAAGGATATTTCCCAGTTGGCTTTTTAATTGGTTCACTGCTAGAAGCTGTTGACTCTGAAGGTGTTGTGCTAGACCTTGGACCACTACTTTCAGCAGAAAAAACAATCTCGCCATTCGTTTGTACAGCAGCTTCTTCTCCATAAACAGAAGTAGTGAACATGCCCAAGATTCCTCCCATTAAAGCGAGTAACATTAGGCCAATATACAAATAGTTTCTTTTCTTCATCATTGACATTTTCTCCTTCGCTTTATGGAAGATCTGGCACTTCACTTAATGTATAAACAATTTTTGCTCGATATTCGCCTAGCTTTTTGACATAATCTCCCGGCACTTCAACTTTAAAGCCTTTGCCTTTTGCAGACCAAGTTTGACTAATGTTATACTTCGTATCTGAAAAATTATCAGGTGATGTCAACAATTGATTTTGATCTACTGGGAAATTCTTTTCAGTTGTTCCGCCATCGTTATATCGCAAGATCCCTGAAAGAGTCTTATTCGATCCATCAGTTGTTTTAAAATCTTCCGTTACTTTGGCGTATAAATACCAACGTTGTTTTGTTGCTCGTGTATCTGTAACGACTAAATCCTTGTCCGTTTTAGCACTTTCTACGCGAAGATTTTTTGCGCTTGCTTCGTTCATCTCAAAATCAAGCAGCGTTGGTGCTGATGTGATCAATAATGTTCCTTTATAATGGAATTCAATCGTTGAAATCTCTCCGTATTTCCCTTTGACAGATGTTGGCAATGGTTCGGGTAATACTTGACCGTCAACAATGATTTTATCTAAAACATATCCATCAAACGTTTCAGGTGTGATATCAAATGCTGTACCATCCTTTTGAGTAGTGATGGTATCACGATCTGGATCCATTTTCACATCATTATTAGTTTCATCTTTTTTCCTATAAAGAACATTTAACTGGCTTTCACCACGTATTACGTTCAAACTAGTTGAATTGGATTGTTGAGAAGCTTTGGAACCGTCTCCAGCTGCGCCCGACACAGTATATGTTTGATTGACAACCTGAACAGCAGCATCTGCAGCAACAATAACGTCATATTTAATCACTGCCTCGTTCTCATCTAAATCCAAATCACTTAGATCGATTTTAAATTCTTTAGTCGATAGATCGAAATCCACTTTACTTGCTTCAAGTGCTACTCCATTGACCTTAACAGTACTCACATCTGGCGTGATTTTGTCAGGGAATGGTGTATCGATTTTAAACGAAACATTCCCCCAAGCAGTCGGTGCTTCCGCTGTATTTTTGACAGTAGCTGTATAAGTGGCTTTTCCGCCTAAAGGAACCGTAGTTGGGCTAACATCAAATTCCGCCTTAATCACAGGTGTTCTTAATTTGGTGTATTTGAATGTTACTTTTTTATTTGTGACAAACTTAACTGTAACCGATAACGGATCTGTTATTGGTGATGGTGTTTTATCTACACCATCTACAAGTACAGCCGATGGGATATACCCTTTGATTTGTTCAGAAGTAGCTATATATTCTACTCCTTCTTCACCACTTGGTAATGGACTTGTCGTCGCAATTGCTGCCCCTGTTTCAGCATCAAGATGTTCAATATCTAAGTCAAATATTGTTTGAGTTATCTCAATTTTGACTGTAATCGGCGTTTCAACGCCTTTAGCAGAAGTTAACATCAAAGGTACTTCTACAATATCCCCAGGTTTGTTGGTGCTGATATTTGGTGGTGTTCCAACATATGAGACTGTGACTGGACGATCGATTTCATTTTCTGTATCAACGTCATATGAAGAAAGTAATTCCTTGGCCTCTGGAAATGCTGTAGCGATATTCCCGCCCATTGGGATTTTTAGATCTTCTTTGGCCGTTCCATAAGGGACTCCTTCATAAAGAACTTGAGATTGAGTTTGTTCGGTATTGGTTTCTGAAATAAGTGTCTGCGAAATATTGGTTTTTGGATTGACGAATGTATAGGATGCAGTCGTTGCGGCTCCTGCCATCTCAAAATCTGTCATATAGCCATTATCTGGCCCACTGTTTTGATAATTGTAAGCAGCTTTATTATTTTTAAAATCAAAAGATGGACTAGGATTTGCTACAACTTGAATATCAAATACTTTTCCATTGAATTCATCTGAGGTAGAATCTTTGGCTTCAATCGTTGCTTTGTTACCACCTGTAATCACAATATTAAATACTTTGTCCGTTATATCGACTGTTGAACCGTATTCAAATATTTTGATGTCTTCTTTTTTTAGTTCATAATAATCGGGTACTTGAGTATCTATTTTGAATGTCGTACTTCTGTTATTTACTTCAGCATTTTTTACATTATCTGCAATTGTTTGAAGAATCGAATATTTTAATTTTAAATAATCTGGATCATCATGTTTAGCACTGTTTCGTTCACCAAAGACAATCGGCTTTGCTGGAGCAATTCGTACTATGGAAGTTGTATCATAAAGAATGGCCATTGCGGAAGATGCTGTATTACTATTCGCTGAACGACGTTGCATATTCATTGAATATTCTTCACCTGAAACCAATTTAGAAACTTTAGATGAATCTAATCCAACTCTACTACCAGATCCATAAAACTCTGAGAATCCTGGTACTGTAAGTCCTGATTTTGTTTCTGTTTTGACCCGGACATCGGTTAGATTACGAACGTAAACATCGCTAAAGTCGTCCTTATTTTGTGGAGCTGAAACAGCTTTTAATCCATTAATATTACTAAAGTTCCAAACACCTTTAAAATCTAATGGTGCACCACTTTTCGCATCAAAAAACTCATAGTGATATGAAATACTGTCATTGACTTCATATTTATCCCAAATATCAGTATTCGTAACACCATTTCTATTACCACTTCCAAAGAATAGGAAAAGTTTTCCCCAATTTTCTGCTGAGTTAGTAGAAACAGGTAGAAAATCGCTACTTTGACCATCTTTAACACTTCCAACAGCAATAAAGTTAATATTCGGATCTTGCTGAAAGTTCATTTCATCGATTACTAACTTCAAATTGATATCTCTTCCATTATAAACAGCAGCATTTTTAACCAAAACCGATTTTTCCTTGCCTAAATCAGCTTTTTTAAATCGAAAAATTTTTGTTTTTTCCAATCCCTGCGGAATAATGGTTGTATCCTCACCTGATACTTCATAGCCAATTTTATCTGTTAATTTAAAACTAGTTCCAAAATCACCCGGCAATTCAACAGCTTGTCCTGAGACTGCATCTGTTCCATCATTATTAAGAATGTGTACCCCAGGGGTATTAACACTATTAAATACTTGATATTGTTCATACTCCTCTGGTGAGGCTTTAATCGAATGATTTCCACTTATCCAATACCAACCAATCAAAAGAAACACACCAACAAACGACAAAAAAACGAACTTTTGTTTTTTTCTCATTTTAGTCCTCCTTTCCTTCATGATTTTTGGAAATAAACCAAGTTCATATTTAAATGAACCTAAAATATGAACTTGGTTCTTTTATCACGCTTAATCTTTTAGAAGCCACCAGCTTCAAGAGAGATTTTACCGTAATTTTCCATTTTGAACTGTTGATCTAAATCACCAGTAACAGAAAGTGTTTTACTGTTGCAAATTTTACCGAAGTTTACTGCAAAGTCGCCACCATCAAAAACTTGAGAAGGATTTTCAGCGTAATCTCCACCAATTTGTGCCCATGTTGAAACATCACTTATATTTTTAGCGTTAATTGTTGTATTTGTTGAATAGAACAATTTAGCATTTGCTTTTTTGTTTGCTACTTCAAATTTTGCTGGAGAATCCATATTGATTTGAGCACCTTTGTACTCACTGCGAATAACACCCTTGCTACTATTACCAGTTGCTACAAATTCAGAATCTGGTGCAAGATTTACTTGAGCGCCATAATATTGTAAATTAACTGCTGCGTAGTTACCGCCACCACGGCCATTAAAGTATGCTTTCGCACCACTTGCTAAGTTTAACGATGGGAATTTATTTACATAGTCAGCACGTGGAATAAACTCAAATGCTACACCAGCTGCATCAACATCTAAAGTTGCATTTTCATCAATATCAACTTTTTGAACTTTATCATAAAATACTGGGTAGTAGTGATTTACATCACTTTGTGGTCCGATTTTTACATTAACGTTAGCTTTAGCACCAATTTTCACTTCACCAGTTGCTTTGCCTTTGATCAAAGCACCATTAAAGTAAAATGCACCAAATTGACCATGGTCTTTATTAGCAGCAATTCCGTTATAAACTGTTCCTGGTAAGAATTCTAAATCATGAACCCATGCATTTTCTCCACGAGTATTAATGTTATTTGTACCAGCAAACGTCAATTTCCCTTCACTAAGGTGAACAAAACGTGCGCCTTCATAAGTTACATTTTCTGCATAAACATCCCAACCATAACTTGATGGTCCATTACCAGAACCACCAGTGAAGAAACGTCCATCGCCATCCGCGCCTACGATGTTGACGTTTTTGATTGAAATTGTATTTTTACCTTTAGTATTTTGTTTTCCATAGATAGAGTTGTGTGCTGAGTTGATCACTACACCTTTATCTGCATTACCATTGATCGTTAAATCACGATTTGGAATGTTTGTAATGTTTTTCTTGAATTGAATACTTTGATTAACATTGATTACTGTAATTGCTGGATTTTTCAACGCTGCATCGAATTCTTCAATCGTTGATACTTCTGCTGTTTCTTCCGCTGCATAAGCAATAACTGACTCTCCGGTAAATGGTGTTGGTACTGACAATACCGCTACTCCTAATGCAGCAGTTGCAGCTAATGTTACTAATCCTCTTTTGAAAATTTGTGTTTTTTTCAATTTTCTTCCTCCTAAGATGTGTGTTTTGACGAAACTTTTTTGACTCTTCCTCCTCTCCAGAAAAATGAGTACATATTTACTTTACTCGTTATTTCTAACCAGTTTCGCAAATTACCTTTTTGACTGAAATGAAATGTTTAAGCATGTCTTTTCCTCCTACTTTCCCATTAAAAATCAAATGATTTATCCTTTTACTGAGTCAATTTTCAATCAGCCGATTCTCAGTCTTTGTTCATTTTTGGTATCAAATATTCAACATATATCCCTTAGAACGAATGGTTTTGATATATTGAGGCTTTTCGATATCTATTTCAAGTTTTTTTCTCAAATGAAAAACTAAGTTTGAAACCCGATATTTTCGATTTCTATAGGTATCGTTCCAAACGTTTTTGTAAATTTCTTCATATGTCATCGTCTTACGTGCATTTTTATGTAAATATTCAACTGTAAGAAATTCTAGCTTTGTTAAGTTGACTTCTATCCCATCTTCTAAACAGACACTTAAATTTTCTGGTATTAACTTAAAGATAGCGGACCGCTCAACCAGTTTTTTTTGAGGTGCTTCTATTGGGTACTCTAGTTGTTTAAAACGCTTTAGTAAGTTTCTCATCATCAGTATCGATTCGTCCGTTTCATTTCCTTGTTCGATGATGCCGTCTGCACCCAATTGTAAATAAACAATTCGATTCGTTTTATTGATGGTATCTGATGAGGATAAAATCCAAAGTGGTAATGCTGTTTGCTTCCTTACATTCATAATCAGTTCACAAGTCCAGTTGATATTACTAGCATCAGAATCTTCAATAATCAATGTGTCCATTAAATTCAATGTACTGTTATTGCTTTCAAATAAAAGTTGTGCCTTTTCTTTGTTGATAATTTGAATATTACATTGAAGTGATTGGAATAATTCTTTATGTTCTTCGCTGATTTCGCTACTGTGTGAGATACAACCGATCGTATACATTAATGAGGCCCTCCCTATCATCATTTTTTACAGTTTGATTACTTTGTTTCTTTACTCTAAACTTTTATTTATTTTAAGGCTTTAAAGTTTAGAAATTATCGTTTTACGCTTATAATAGTCACATGGTTATTCATTATGGGCTTAATGAATAACCAATCATGGCTTATCTTTGAAGAAAGATAATTTGTTTGGCTTTTTCTTGAATGTAACAGTTATAAGAAAATAGCCTTTTTTTGTCTATATACTAGCTCTTCTCATTAGTATTGACCATTTTTTGACGGCTTTAAAAATCATTTGAATAAAATATTTGCTTCAGTTAAAGCAAAAAAGCTTCAGATAAACTAAAGTAAGATCTTAGTTTATCTGAAGCTTTTTTAAGAGAAAATAGTCGCATTTCCAAGTTTGTGATCTATAACAGAAACAGCCTCTTTCCTATTTTCCCACAGTGAATCGGTGTATGTGTCTAACGTTAATTTTATTGAAGCGTGGCCTAATAGTTTACTTAGCGTAGCGATATCAATTCCTTGTTCTACACATCGGGTAGCGAACGTATGACGTAACACGTGGAAATGAATAGGACGTATTCCAGCATCCTTAATATTCTTTTTGAATCGATAACTAATTACTCTAGGTTCTGCATAGCTACCTTTACAAGAAATCACATATTCAGAAGTATCGATTTTTTGTTTATCCAATAAATAATTTTTTAAATTTTTTGCCAAAGGGATCGATCGTTTCGAACTTTTTGTTTTCGGCTCAGCCATAATTATTTCCGTTTTTTTGTTATTCTCTGTATTTGGGATTCTGTATAATGTTCTTTTGATATAAATAATATTTTTTTCGAAATCGATATCAGACCACTTCAATCCACTGATTTCACCAATTCTTAACCCGGTATACAATGCTAAGATAACAGCAGAACATTTTTTTTCATTTAGTGCGATTTGTTCGATCTTCTCTTGATCTTTTAAACTAAGCGCTGTTATTTCGCCTACTGTTGTTGTTGATAATGACAAATTACTACATGGGTTTGAAAGAATGTAATTTTCTAAAAATGCTTTATTCATGGCACTTTTTAGTACAGTCACAATTGAATGGATTGTGGAAGATGATAGATTTAAATTTGTTAAATAATTGATGAATTCTTCTACTTCACCGCTTTTTACTTGAACCAGCTGTTTTCTTCCTAAAAACGGAACAATGTATTTATCAATTCGTAAGCGGTAGCTGGAATAAGTAGAAAGCTTGATTTTTTTCCGCATCAACCCATTCAGCCAATAATTCAACCACTCTTGAACCGTTCCTTTGAATAAGTTAAGATTATTATGCGAAAAAGAGTATTGAACTTTCAATTCGGCGAGCCTCTTTTTTACATGTGCATAGCGTTTTCCGTAAATATAGCCATAAATGATTTTACCATGTTCATTTCTTGCCTTCATATAACGTCCTTCCCAGCGTCCATCCTTCCTTTTATAAATATTCTCACCTTTTCTACTCACAACTTGACACCCTTTCCCAAAAAAATTGACGGCTTATTTGACGGCTAAAAAATAAAAATCTATTTTTACAATGTATAAACAATAGTATTTACTGAAATAAAAACAATATAAACAAGTAATTCCACAGACAAATCCATTTAATTTGAATTTGTAACCAAAAATAATAAATAACTATTCTCATTTTTTTATCAAAATTATTAAAAATATGATAAAAAAATGATCTTTTCCTTATAGACTACTTTTCAATTTTGATATAGAATGAATAAGTAGTTAGATTTAAATACGTTTATACATTTATTAGATTTATTATTTTCTTATAACTGTTACATTCAAGAAAGAAATTTCACTTCCTTAACACAATTTCATTATAACAATATACCCCCTATTTTTCACCTTTTTATTAAAATAAAATATCTTTTATATCGTTATTATATGTTTGAATAAAAACAGTTACTTTAGCACTTTTTCTGGCTAAAGCAACTGTTTTTGTCTAATCTATTCTTTCTCAATCTTACAACCGTTGTAAGTCCCTTTTAATTTTCCCCATTATAAATAGCATCAGAGTAAGATTTTAGCTAAAGTAGTTGGTTATCTATGGTAAACTAATAGAGTCTAACTATCTATCTTAAAAGGAGTGATCTATTGAAGCCTAAATTTTTTTCAGGTAGCCAGTTAAAATGGATCGCCATTGTTACAATGTTACTCGACCATATAGCAAAAATCATTTCTTTTCGACCTTTCATAAATGGAGCTCTTCCTTATATGGTAGAAACAACTAAGCTATTTGGTTTAAGCCAAATCCTTTTCCCTATATTTATTCTAATTGGAAGGATTGCTTTTCCATTGTTTTGTTTTTTATTGGTTGAAGGCTTTGTCCATACTTCTAATACTAGAAGATATTTGGTACGGCTTTCCTTATTTGCACTGATTTCAGAAGTCCCTTACGATTTAGCTTTTTCACATCGCGTTATTGATTTTGACAGTCAAAATGTATTCTTCACGTTAGTAATTGGTTTAGTGGTCATTATAGGGGTAGAAAAATATACATTTACTTCTATTAAAAACAGCATACTCTCACTGATATTCATTGGTAGCGGAGTATTTTTAGCAGAGTGGCTCCAAACGGATTATGGTGGCTGGATCGGTATTTTACTCATCACTATTTTGTATCTATTTAGGCGTTCTTCATTGTTGAAGTGTATTTTAGGCGGATTGGTTCTTTTACAAAATAGTTGGTTTGGGCTGTTTGCTTTTATACCAATTTATTTTTACAACGGGCAACGTGGTAAACAATGGAAATATTTTTTTTATTGGTTTTATCCCGTTCATTTACTCGTTCTTTTTGCAATTCAACAATTTTTGGTTGTACCTTACCTGATTTAACAGAAAATCATTGTAAAAAAACAAGCCAACATCTAAAAATGTCAGCTTGTTTTTTATTTGTATTACATCATACCGCCCATACCCATTGAAGGATCCATTGGAGGCATGCTTGCTCCTGCTGGTTCAGGTTTATCTGCAACTACGGCTTCTGTAGTTAACAGTAAAGCTGAAACAGATGCAGCGTTTTGCAATGCTGAACGAGTTACTTTTGTTGGGTCAACGATTCCTGCTTCTACCATGTTTACCCACTCGCCTGTTGCAGCATTGAAGCCAATACCTAAATCAATATTTTTCAATTTATCAACAATTACTGAGCCTTCATAGCCCGCATTTTCAGCGATTTGACGAATTGGTTCTTCTAATGCACGAACTACGATTTTCACACCAGTTGCTACATCGCCTTCAACATCTAATGCAGTTACTTTACCAATAACATTGACTAAGGCTGTTCCACCACCGGAAACCATACCTTCTTCAACGGCTGCACGTGTTGCATTCAACGCATCTTCAATTCGTAATTTCAATTCTTTTAATTCTGTTTCTGTTGCAGCACCAACTTTGACTACGGCTACACCGCCTGCTAATTTAGCTAAACGTTCTTGTAGTTTTTCACGGTCAAAATCAGAAGTTGTTTCTGCAATTTGGTTTTTGATTAATTGGATACGAGCATCAATACCAGCTTTTTCGCCAGCACCTTCAACGATTGTTGTATTGTCTTTATCTACAACCACTTTGCTTGCATTCCCAAGGTTATCAATAGTTGTGTCTTTTAATTCAAGACCTAAATCGTCTGTGATCACTGTAGCACCTGTTAACATTGCAATATCTTCAAGCATTGCTTTACGACGATCACCAAATCCAGGAGCTTTTACAGCTACAACGTTGAATGTTCCACGGATTTTGTTTAACACTAATGTTGGTAAAGCTTCACCATCTACGTCATCAGCGATGATCAATAATGGACGGCTTTGTTGTAAAATTTGTTCTAACAAAGGTAAAATATCTTGAATATTCGAGATTTTTTTGTCCGTAATCAAGATATATGGATTTTCTAAAACGGCTTCCATTTTATCATTATCTGTTACCATATATTGTGATAAGTAACCACGGTCAAATTGCATTCCTTCAACTACGTCTAATTCAGTTTCGATCCCTTTTGATTCTTCGATGGTAATCACACCGTCATTACCAACTTTTTCCATTGCATCCGCAATCAATTGGCCAACACGTTCATCACCAGAAGAAACAGCCGCTACTTGAGCGATAGCCTCTTTTGAATCAACAACAGTTGAAATATTGTGTAATTCTTCAACCGCAGTTTTTGTTGCTAATTCGATCCCACGGCGAATGCCTAATGGATTAGCCCCTGCAGTAACGTTTTTCAAGCCTTCACGTACAATTGCTTGTGTCAAAACAGTAGCTGTTGTTGTTCCATCCCCAGCGATATCATTGGTTTTAGAAGCAACTTCAGAAACTAGTTTAGCACCCATGTTTTCAAAGTGATCTTCTAATTCGATTTCTTTAGCAATTGTCACACCATCATTTGTGATCAGTGGTGAACCAAAAGATTTTTCTAAAACAACGTTGCGGCCTTTAGGGCCTAATGTTACTTTTACTGTATCAGCTAAAATATCTACACCACGAAGCATTGCTGCGCGTGCATCTTCTGCGAATTTAATTTCTTTTGCCATAATTCCTTCACCTCAAAATAGTATTTTTTTATTTAAATGGTTTTGTCTCTGTTTTAAACGATCTATTCAACGATCGCAATAATATCTTTTCCAGAAACGATCAAGTATTCATTACCTTCATATTTAACTTCTGTACCAGAGTATTTTTCAAACATTACTGTGTCGCCTTCTTTAACAGCAGCAGGAACTTTTGTTCCGTTTTCTAGTACACGGCCTTCACCTACTGCGATAACTTTTCCTGTTTGCGGCTTTTCTTGAGCTGCTGATGCTAATACGATACCGCCTACTGTTTTTTCTTCTTCTTTCGCGACTTCAATAACGACGCGATCGCTTAATGGTTTTAACACAATAAATCCCTCCATAAAAAAATTTTTCTATGTTAGCACTCTTGGTTATCGAGTGCTAACTCACACTATTTATAATACTCATTTCCCCTTCACTTTGCAAGTCTTTTGACTAATTTTATAAAATAATTCTTTCCTTATTTCTATTTCTAAATTTAATAGACGACAAAGCATTTTTTCCTTTTGACTCGATTATTCCTTTCCTCTGAATCATTTCGTGGTAAAATACTTATAGAAAGAGAGGCGATAGAAATGAAACAACGAATCACAGGCGCTTTGATGGCTACAGGACTTTATTTGATCATTGCAAATGTTGGTAATTTCTTTTTTGGTGTAACCAGACGATTTGATTGGACAACGACTTTGTGGGAAGCAGCATTCTTCTTCGTATTTATCTTTCTATTATTAGGCTATCGTAATAAGCATAAGAAGTAACCCAAACTGTTTATACTATACTTTTCTTTATGCTAACAATTTTGAAAGGAGTTCTCTGCTTTTATGTCAACAACTATGTCTATAAAAAAATTAAGCATTACAACAATCCTACTCTATGGACTTGTCTTTTTCTCTCCATTTATTTTTAGACCATTTTCACCTGACATTGTCATTGGAGGCACAACATTTACTTATATCCTCGGGGCTGTTTTGATGATTTGGCTTTATTTCAACAATAAAAAAACTGCTATAACTCAAGTTGAGCAAAACGCTAAACTCAGATCACCTGTTTTCGTTATGTTGCTTGGCTTTAGTGGGATCTTTATAGCTATGATCATTCAAGCCATTGTCTTTAGTATTGAAACAGCAATTACTGGCGTTCAACCTAGCTCCCAAAATACTCAAAATATCATTGCTGTTATTTTAGCTAATCCACTATTTATCTTAGCAACTACGATTGGCGGACCGATTATGGAAGAATTCGTTTTTCGTCGTTCTTTGATTGGATTGACAGAAAGTTATACCGGTTTTTGGATTTCAGCTATTATAAGCTCCTCATTATTTTCAGTGATTCATCAAGACGGTCATTTTTTTGTTTATTTTTTCATGGGCTTCTTTTTCGCGCTACTTTATAAAATGACTGGAAAAATTTGGACCTCGATCATTGCGCATTGTGGAATGAACACACTCGTTGTGATTGCCCAACTGGTGATGCATTATGCCAATATCGAATTACCAAAATAGAGAATAGTCTAAACAAATAAATCCCATATGATTGCATTTCTTAAAATGCAATCATATGGGATTTTTATTACTCTTTTTCGTTTTCGATTTCTGTATCGACTAATTCACTGTCGTGATGCAAGAAATAAATCAACGTTTGTAATTCATTCGTCAAATCCACGTTTTGGATCAACACGTCTGTAGGTGCTACTAATCGAGCTGCTGTAAAGTTCAAGATCCCTTTTACTCCAGCATCTGCTAATTGGCTAACAACTTCTTGCGCTTTTCTAGCAGGTAAAGTTAAAATAGCCACTTCGATTTGCTGTACTCGAATTTGTTCCATCATATCCGTCATTGGATAAACCGGAATACCATCAACAATTCTTCCTACAATGTCATCGTTGACATCAAAGGCACAACTTACACGAATACTGTTGCTTTGATGGAATTTATATTTTAGTAAGGCACTACCTAAGTTACCTACACCAATCAAAGCGACATTCGTTAATTCATCATCATTCAGTGTCTTTGCAAAGAAATTCATCAAATTCTCTACATCATAACCATAGCCGCGCTTACCTAATTCGCCGAAATAAGAAAAATCACGTCGAATCGTTGCGCTATCTACTTGAACCGCTTCGCTTAACTCAGTAGATGATACTTTATTTTTTCCTGCATCATGCAGAATTCTCAAATAACGATAATATAGGGGAAGGCGTCTTGCCGTTGCTTTTGGAATAATTTGGTCTTTCACAATCGTACCTCCAATACTCTAAATATAGACAAATATCCACCTCTCATAATAGCAGTTGTTCCAGATAAAAAGCAATCTTACAGCTCAGAAAAAGAAACATTTTTCAAACTTTCTTAAAATTGTTCTGATAATTTTTTTCTCAAGCTGTTGGATGGGTGCTATTTTGAATCAATTTATGCTACACTAAAGGCATTGAAATAGAAATGAGGTTACCCTATGATTTTACTCCAAGCAAATCAAATCGCCCGTTATTTCGGTGCGGACACTTTGTTTGATAACATACAAATGGAGATCAGTACAAACAGCCGGATTGCCTTAGTCGGCCGCAATGGTGCTGGTAAATCTACTCTTTTAAAAATCATCGCTGGAATCGATGCACCTGATGCCGGCACGATTGCTAAAAATAAAACAGCTAGTTTAGGCTATTTGGCCCAAGATACAGGACTTGATTCTAATAAAACCGTGTGGGATGAAATGCTTGAAGCTTTTGCTGAAGTCATCACAATGGAAAAACGAATGCGTGAACTTGAATTGATCATTAGTGAACTGTTACCAGATGCATCAAATTATGAATCGGTTATGAAAGAATATGATCGCTTACAGCACGAGTTTTCAGAAAAAAATGGCTATGGTTATGAGAACGAGATTCGTTCGGTCTTGCATGGTTTTGGCTTTAAAGAAGAATTTTATTCAAAAAATATCAGTACGTTATCTGGGGGACAAAAAACTCGTTTGGCTTTAGCTCGAATGTTACTGCAAAAACCTGATATCTTGATCCTCGATGAACCAACCAACCATTTAGATATCGACACTCTTTCTTGGTTGGAGAACTATTTACCTAATTATTCTGGTGCTCTTTTGATTGTTTCACATGACCGCTACTTTTTGGATAAAGTTGTTAATGAGGTCTATGAGATCAGTCGCCATAAAATGCGTTATTACAAAGGAAATTATTCAAAATATTTGGAATTAAAAGCCGAGCAGCTGACCAGTGAATGGAAAGCATACGAAAAACAACAAACTGAAATCAACAAGCTCGAGGATTTTGTCGCCCGTAATTTAGTTAGAGCTTCCACGACCAAACGAGCACAAAGTCGCCGCAAAACGTTAGAGAAAATGGAACGCCTAGACCGCCCTCAAGGAGATGAAAAATCAGCAAATTTTCTTTTTGGAATTGAGAAAGTTTCTGGAAATGTCGTCTTACAAGTAGAAGATGCCGCTATTGGGTATGACGCTCGTATCTTATCTGAACCTGTTTCAATAGATATTCGGCGACAAGAAGCCATTGCTCTGGTCGGTCCTAACGGAATTGGAAAATCAACATTGCTAAAATCGATAATTGGAAAAATTCCCTTCATTAAAGGTAGCGCAACGCTTGGAACTAATGTACAAATTGGCTATTATGACCAGGAACAAGCCAACTTGCATGGCACAAAAACAGTTTTAGCAGAGCTGTGGGATGAACATCCTACTACTCCTGAAAAAGACATTCGTAATATTTTAGGTAGCTTTTTATTTAGTGGAAATGATGTTGAAAAAACAATTCCTCTGTTAAGCGGCGGTGAAAAAGCCCGTGTTGCATTAGCTAAACTTTCAATGGATAAAGAAAACTTTTTAATTCTTGATGAACCAACCAACCATTTAGACATAGATAATAAAGAAGTCTTAGAAAATGCCTTGATTGATTATGAAGGTACACTTTTATTTGTCTCCCATGACCGCTATTTTATTAATCGAATTGCCACCAAAGTGATTGAACTTTCTGAAACTGGCAGTAAGCTCTATTTAGGTGATTACGATTACTATTTAGAAAAGAAAAAGGAAGAAGAAGAATTGGCTGCCCTATTAGCTGAACAAACTTCCGTAAAACAAACTGAAACCGCAAAACCAAAAAATGATTTTTATCAAAATAAAGAACAACAAAAAATAGTACGTAATTTAAGTCGCAAAATCACGCAAATCGAAGAAAATTTAGCTACTTTGGATACGACGATTGCAGAAATCGAACAAACGATGAGTGATCCAAAGCTCGTCGATGACCACATGCAACTTATGGCTTTGAACGAGTCATTAGAAGCCCAGCGAACTCAACAAGAACAATTGTTGACGGAGTGGGAAAATCTTAGTTTAGAGCTTGAAGAGTTAGAAGAAAATAATTGACGAAAGGTGGACAATCATGACGTCAAAACGTATGAATGTAACACAACCTAAGTATCAACAAATTGCTGTTGATGTAGCCTCCAAAATTGTTGATCAAACTTTTTTAGTTGGAGATAAAATCCACGCACGATCTACTCTGGCAAATAAATACAGTGTATCTCCTGAAACTGCACGTAAGGCAATCAGTGTATTAGTTGATTTAGAAATTGTCCAAGCCAAGCATGGCAGCGGCTTTTATGTTCATTCAATTGAGAAAGCCAAGCTTTTCGTCGATCAATACCAGGATGTCCAATCGATCCATGACTTAAAAGAAAACCTGATCAGCAGTGTCAAAAAACAAAAAGAAGAATTAAGCTACTTTTCAGAAATATTAGATAAACTTGTTGGCCAAACGAAACGTTTTGACTCATTCAACCCGTTGAATCCAGTCACTTTTACGCTAACGGATGATGCAGTGCATCTTGAAATGACGATCAGCGAATTGAATTTATGGCAAAGCACCTCTGCTACTCTGATTGCAATCAAGCATGGAGACGAACTGCTAGTCTCCCCTGGACCCTATGCAAAGCTTACTTCTGGTGATACAATTTATTTTGTCGGTCATGAATCAACGTTGCAACGAGTTCAGAATTTTTTCTACCCAAATTCATAATCTAAAGAGTTATCAACCCCATTTGTGGATTGATAGCTCTTTTTTCTTTCTTCTTATCTATAAAGCAAGCAATTTGACAAAGTGACTAGCCGATGTTAACCTAGAATGGTCACTTTTTTTACAGAAAAGAAATTGATTTTCTTTACATTACTCTGTAAAAGCAAAAAGAAAGAGTGTATTGAACTTTTAGTGTTATATAGCTTCGCAGGCTAGCTCTTTGGGAAAAAGATAAAATCCGATTGTGGCAAATAACGCCACATTCTGATTTTCCTATTTTCCTGTCAGAGCTGGACGAGCCTGCTAAGCTTTTAAAATAAGGAGGAATTTTGTTTTGCCCAAAGTAAAAGTATCGCATTTAACAAAAATATTCGGTAAAAGATCAAAGCAAGCACTGGATATGATCAAAGAAAACAAGGATAAGACCGAGATCTTGAAGAAGACTGGTGCTACTGTCGGGGTTTACGATGTAAATTTTGAAGTAGAAGAAGGGGAAATCTTCGTGATCATGGGACTTTCAGGTAGTGGGAAGTCTACGTTGATTCGTCTTTTGAACCGCCTGATCGAGCCAACTTCAGGAAATATTTTTATTGATAATCAAGATATCTCAAAATTGGATAAAGAAGGCCTTAGAGAAGTTCGTCGTAATAAGATGAGCATGGTATTCCAAAATTTCGGTCTATTCCCTCACCGCACCATTTTAGAAAATACAGAATATGGTTTAGAAGTTCGCGGTGTCCCAAAAGAAGAACGTACTGCTAAAGCCGAACAAGCGTTAGAAAACTCAAGCTTACTCGCTTTTAAAGATCAGTTTCCTAAACAGCTGTCTGGCGGAATGCAACAACGTGTTGGCTTAGCCAGAGCCTTAGCTAACGATCCAGAAATTTTACTGATGGATGAAGCCTTTTCTGCTCTTGATCCGTTGATTCGTCGAGAAATGCAAGATGAATTAGTAGATCTACAAGAAAATGTGAAAAAGACGATCATCTTTATCACACATGATTTAAATGAAGCATTACGTATCGGCGATCGAATTGCTCTAATGAAAGACGGTCAGATTATGCAAATTGGTACTGGTGAAGAAATCTTAACAAACCCAGCCAATGATTACGTTCGTACCTTCGTTGAAGATGTGGATCGTTCTAAGGTTTTAACTGCTCAAAATATCATGGTTCCTGCATTAACAACTAATATTGAAATTGACGGCCCAACGGTTGCTTTAACACGGATGCGTCAAGAAGAAGTTAGTATGCTTTTAGCTGTTGATAAAAAACGTCAACTAAAAGGGGTCGTCCGAGCTGAGCGAGCGTTAGAAGCACGTAAAGCAGGTAAACCATTAACTGATTATGTGGATACAGATATCACTTCTATCGACAAAGATATGCTCGTCAACGATATTTTTCCAATCATCTATGATTCACCTACACCAGTTGCTGTAACGGACAACAATAAATTGCTTGGTGTCGTCATTCGAGGCAGCGTTCTTGAAGCATTAGCAGAAACAGAGGTGAATATCAATGAATAATTATCAATTACCAGTAGCAAGTTGGGTAGAAACGATCACAGAATGGATGACGAATACTTTTTCAGGAGTTTTCAGTTTCTTCCAATCAACAGGTCAAAGTTTAATGGACGGAATCACCTCTCTATTAGTTGCGATTCCTCCCGTACTATTTATCATTATTTTAACTGCCATTGCATTTTTTATTTCAAATAAGAAAATTGGTTTAAGCTTGTTCACACTGATCGGGTTACTTTTCATTTACAATCAAAATTTATGGACAGATTTAATGAGTACCGTAACTTTAGTTTTACTTTCTAGTGTAGTTTCCATCGTCATTGGTGTACCATTAGGAATTTTAATGGCAAAAAGTAATAAAGCGCAAAGCATTATTACCCCTATTTTAGATTTCATGCAAACAATGCCTGGATTTGTGTATTTGATTCCTGCAGTGGCATTCTTCGGAATCGGGATGGTTCCTGGGGTATTTGCCTCAGTGATCTTTGCATTGCCACCAACTGTTCGTTTTACCAATCTTGGGATTCGTCAAGTACCGAAAGAATTAGTTGAAGCTTCTGATTCATTTGGTAGTACCGGTTGGCAAAAACTATTCAAACTTGAGTTACCATTAGCTAAAAATACGATCATGGCGGGGGTCAACCAGACAACAATGCTGGCACTTTCTATGGTGGTTATCGCATCAATGATCGGTGCTCCTGGACTTGGCCGCGGCGTTCTTTCTGCCTTACAACGTGCCCAAGTCGGAAATGGTTTTGTTAATGGGGTTGCTTTAGTTATTTTAGCGATTATCATTGATCGTTTTACTCAAAATTTAAATAAGAAAAAATCAACGCCAGCTAAATCAAAATTATCTAAAAAACAAAAAATTGGTGGCACTGCTGTTGCTATTGTAGCGATTATCGCTTTGATCGCCGGCTCTACTCTGTTCTCTTCTGCAAAAAATGAAGAAAAAAATATTTCTCTTTCTTATGTAGAATGGGATACAGAAGTTGCCTCAACTCATGTGATCGGTGAAGTGTTAAAAGATGTTGGTTACAATGTCTCACTGACACCGCTAGATAATGCCATTATGTGGGAATCTCTCTCAAAAGGGGAAACAGATGCAATGGTTGCCGCTTGGCTTCCTGGAACTCATGGTGAGCAATACAAACAATATAAAAATAAAGTGGATGATTTAGGTGAAAACTTAAAAGGTGCTAAACTTGGTATCGTTGTTCCACAATACATGGACGTTAATTCAATTGAAGATTTAAAAGATCAAGCTGGTAAAAAAATCACCGGGATCGAACCTGGTGCAGGTGTTGTTGCGGCTGCTGAAAAAACACAAAAAGCTTATAACAACTTATCTGATTGGTCAGTTGAAACTTCTTCTTCTGGTGCCATGACCGTTGCTCTTGGACAAGCCATCAAAAACAAAGAAGAGATTGTTATTACGGGTTGGTCTCCACATTGGATGTTTGCTAAATACGATCTTAAATATTTAGAAGATCCAAAAGGCACAATGGGCAAAGAAGAAACAATTCACACAATGGCTAGAAAAGGATTAGAAAAAGAAAATCCTGAAGCCTATAACATCTTGAAAAATTTCCATTGGACAAAAGAAGATATGGAATCTGTAATGTTGGAAATCAATAACGGAACTGAACCAACTCAAGCTGCCAGAGACTGGATAGACAGTCACTCAAAAGAAGTAGCTGAGTGGAAAAAATAAAAAAAGAACTGACCATGATAATTGTGGTCAGTTCTTTTTTTATTTTGGAATGCTTTTTTGCCTTTTAGCTTTGACGTGATTCCTAGTATGGGAACTTCTCTCCCTCTGGTCGCCAAGTACTGTTCATCATCTGCTCTGGCGAAGCCAGTCGTAGTCCTTCAATTCTTAGAGATTTAGCTCTTAGAAATTGATGAGATCGAAACGCAGTGTAGTGATTCACAGCAAATACCGCTCGGCTGGGTGACCGAGCGGAAAGGAGTTCTTTTTTACTTGAGGAGTAAAAATGAAAAAGTGTTTTGTTTGGGTTTGTTATTGGGTATGTATTTATAATAACTGGAAGATTTGAAGAAACTATGCCTAAATCATTTAGGTTTTCTATAGAATACTTAAGAAAACCTAAATACTATTTTCTTATAAGAAAAACCAATGATCCTATCTAACGTATTCCGTTAGACATAATCATTGGTCTATTTTTATTATTTAGGTGTTACATACGCTAGTGTATTGGCAGTGTCTTTGTCAATCACTCTAAATGAAACCATCCCTAAACCAGCTACATTCATTTCTGAAATTAGGATTGAACCATCTTCATAGACATGCTCTACAAATGCCACATGTCCATATGTTCCATCTGCTCCTGCAACTGTAGGTTGGAAGCTAACTGCGGTACCTGCTTTTGGTTTGTTTGTTACTTCATAACCATTGGCTTTTCCTGTTGCACCCCAGTCCATCCCGTTACCCATAGTTGTTTCAACATAACCATCTAATTGAACGATACGATTATAAACATATTGCGTACAATTACCTGCTGCATAAGCTTCTGAACCAGTATAAGTTTCTCCAGTGTATTCTTTAAAATCACTATCTGGATGACTATCCGTTACGATAATACCACTAGTTGATGTAGATGGTTTTTCCTTATCGTATTCAGTCAAATCATATTCTTCGATAAATGCATTCAGCTTTTGATCGTAGCTAGTATCAGTAGCATAAACACCAGTTAAAGATTTCGTTGCTTCACGATAACTAACTGCATTGGCTTTCCATGTTCCTGAATAGATTTCTTTATTTGAATCAATGCCTTCTTTCATCAACTTAGCGTAGTCTTCAAAAGACTCTTTGTAGCTAGGGTATTTTTTAAAAGATGCATCGATTGAGTACCAATTACCAGATCCGTCATCTTCCTGTGTAGAAAAGACAACTTTTTCTCCTTTGTACTCCCCTTTGATTCCGAAAAGATTATGATATGGTTGTTGACTCAAATCACTGTTACCAGAACCTGTCTCCAAAATAGCTTGGGCAATCATGACAGATGCGTAGAGATCATTTTTTTGTCCAACAGCACGGGCTTTTTCACCGATACGGCGAATAAATGTTTCTGTTGGTTCGTTTTTCAAGACTTTGATGTCTTGATTCAATTGTGCAGCTGCATCATAAACAGGCGCTGGTTGTGGTACTTCTACCGGTGCCGTTTCTGCAGGTGCTGGTTCAACGGGTGCACCTGGCTGCGGAGTTACAGGTACTTCCTCATGACTGTTTGCAGGAGGTTGGACCGTTTCTGAAGATTCTGTTGTCGTATCAGTTGTTGTTTCAGTCGTCCCAGTTTCCGTTTCTGAAGTTGATGAATCGGTTGTGGGCGGCGTTACTTCTGTTGAAGAAGTATCCGTTGTTTCGGTTGGACTTTCTTCGATAACATTTGATTCCGATTCCGACTGAGTTAATTCATCTGCATGGCTAATCACAGGGATTAAATTAACACTGAGCAATACACAAATCATCTGGAGTGATAATAGTTTTCTTTTCATTCATTTTAGTTCCTCTCACATGTATTAAAGATTCAATTATTTTTTAGAATCCATCACTCATTTTTAGGTTGTCTCCATAGAACTGCCTGATTTTAAGCAGTTGGGTGACCTTGTCGTGATTTTAAAGTGCTAAATCTGACTGTAGCTTCTTAAGCTAGTAAAGCATTCTGAGTGTGAGAATATCATGAACTTCCGATTGTTCTTGCACTTCTTGTGATGTTTCTCCATAGCTTCACCTACCCATTTCCTCTAAAAACCGCATTTAACCTTCTATAAGTTGAGTTTATTTTACCATAAGTATGTTGGAAAATCTTGCACTTGACTCAAAAGATTGGAAAGTTTCGAAAAAAATTCACGTTTCAGTCAAAAAGAGAGCGATTTTGTTAAAAATAAGTAGCAATAGTAAAATAACGCTTATTTTATTACTTTTCAGCCAATCTAACTTTTTTTAAAATCGCTCTAGCTATTTCCTGATTTAACGGCTTTTGATTTTCTAATAAAGCTGTTACTTTCCCCACTTCATCCCCAATTGCTCCAACAGTTAAAGCAAGTGAACGGCTTTGCATTGACATATGTCCTTTTTGAATCCCTTCTGTTACTAATGCTTTGAGAGCAGCTAAATTTTGGGCAAGTCCCAAGGCGGCTATAACTTCCATTAACGAAATTGCCGAATCAACTTTCAATATTTCTAAAGCAATTTTAGCTTTGGGCAACACATTCGTTGCCCCACCTACGGTTGCAATGGCTAACGGAACAGTCAGAGTCCCAACCAGCGTCTCTTCTTTCATGCTCCAACAGCTCAATCCACGATATTGGCCCTCTTTCACCGCATACGCATGACAAGCAGCTGCAATCGCTCTAGTATCGTTTCCAGTTGCTAAAACAACTGCATCAATGCCATTCATAATGCCCTTATTGTGCGTTGCAGCTCGATAAGGATCAACTTTTGCTAGTTCAGAAGCCTGAACGATTTTCTCTGCTACCAATTTCCCGCTGATTTCGCCTTTGTTTAAAAGAGAAAAAGGAATCTCACAAGTTGCCGTTACCAATGACTCTGTTGAATAGTTACTTAAGATACTGAATAAAATTTTCTCGTTAGGCAACTCTTGTTGTAAACGCTCCGCCACAGCTTCTAAAATCGTATTGACAATATTAGCCCCCATGGCATCTTTGACATCAATGAATAAATCAAGTGATAGAAATTGAGAGGCTGCTAACCAGCGGATCGACATTTTTTCCAAGCCTCCCCCTCGCTTAATGATCGAAGGATAACTTTGACGTGCCACTTCAAAAATCTCAGCTTCTCTGCTTTCAATCAGCCGACGCAACTCATTTTCATCCTCAACATCATAAAAGACGATCTGTCCTCGCATTAAACGTTGGCTGACCGATGCTCTAAAACCACCTGCTATTTTTACTATCCTCGCGCCATTGCTAGCCGCTGCAATCACAGAAGGTTCTTCTGTTGCCATCGGAATAACGAATTCAGCATCATTGACCACGAAGTTTTGAGCTATTCCAAGCGGTATACTGATTTCGCTAATTTGATTTTCAATCAAGTTATTAGCGATATCTGCTGGTAGCGCAACATTATATAATAGCTCATTTTTGCTCTCTCGATCAATCGTTCCAGCATCTTCTAGTTTTTGTAGTCTTTCCTCACGAGATAACTGATAAAATTTCCGCTGTGTATCTGTCTCTGTTTGACATTCAATCAATAGGGCTAAGCCAAGCCCTCCACCTACACACAGTGAAGCAATTCCGTATTGCTTGCCTTTAGCTTTTAAACTATGAGCTAGTGTCGTAATGACCCGTGCACCAGAAGCGCCGATAGGATGCCCCAAAGCGATCCCCCCACCTTTAGTATTGACTTTATCCTCTGGTAACCCTAGCTCGTTGGTCACAGCTATCGATGTAGCTGCAAAAGCCTCATTGATTTCGAATAAATCAATATCACTGATCTTCAATTGATTATTCTCTAATAATTGACCAACGGCTTTTACTGGAGAAACACCCATGATAGAAGGGTCAATCCCAATCTCGGTGTAATCTTTGATCGTCGCTAAATAAGGCAATCCCTGCTCAATGGCATAGCTTTTTGAAGCTAAAATCAAGACAGCTGCACCATCGTTGATTGTTGAAGAATTTCCTGCTGTTACCGTACCATTTTCTTCAAATGCTGGTTTTAATGTCTCTAAATGATCCAATGTCATCTCTGAAGAAATTCCTTCGTCCTCATCAATGACCTCACCTGATTCCAATCTTATAGGTAGTATTTCTTGAGCGAATAGACCTTCTTTTTGAGCTTTTGCTGCTTTAAGATGTGATTTCAATGCAAATTCATCTTGCGCCACTCGACTAATCTTGAATTGCTTTGCGACCTTTTCAGCTGTAACACCCATTGGTTCTTGTGTAAATGCATCCTTTAAACCATCGTTCCACATACTAGAAGTTGATGTGTCATATGTATTTGTTTCAGCAAGATATTTTTTTATTTTCGGTGCTTGCGTCATACTTTCTACTCCGCCTGCAACAACAATCTCAGCTTTTCCTAATTGGATCAATTGTTCCGCCAAAATAACGGCTTTCATACCTGAGCCACACACTTCATTGATTGTCATGGCTGGTATTGTTTCTGATAATCCTGCACCTAAAGCGATTTGCCTAGCTGGATTTTGTCCTAAACCTGCTTGCAGTACATTTCCAAAAATAACTTGTTTAATATCTTTGGTATTGATTTCATTTCTATCTATAATTTGTTTGACTACTGTTTTGCCTAACTCTACTGCCGAAACAGAACTTAAACTGCCTTTATACTTTCCAATCGGCGTACGTGCAGCGTCAATAATAACAACTTCTTTCAAAAAAGCACCCCCTCATGAGAATATAGCATTTTTATTCTATCAAAAGCAATTACTTTTGTGAAATAGAAGAAAATTAAAAATTCTTTAACCATTCTTAAACTATCGCCTTTTTTTGACTACTTTTCTGCGGAAATATGGTACCTTATAATTGGAGCTTTTTTAAATTTGAAGGGAAGTAGATTTTTATGAATATTGGTATTGATAAGTTATCTTTTTATGTTCCAAATTTGTATCTTGATATGACTGACCTTGCAAATGCCAGAGACACAGATCCTATGAAGTTTCATGTTGGTATTGGGCAAGACCAAATGGCGGTTAATCCTGTTAGTCAAGATATTATCACATTTGGAGCAAATGCAGCGGCTGCAATTTTGAGTCAAGCTGATAAAGAACAAATCGACATGGTGATTGTTGGAACAGAATCCGGTTATGATTCTTCAAAAGCTTCGGCTGTAATCATTCATCATTTATTAGATATCCAGCCTTTTGCTCGCTCATTTGAGATAAAAGAAGCTTGCTACGGGGCTACAGCAGCAATAAAAATGGCAACAGATTATGTACGAAGTCATCCAGAGCGTAAAGTATTAGTGGTTGCCTCTGATTTATCTCGCTATGGTTTACATTCAGATGGTGAACCAACACAAGGAGCTGGTGCTGTTGCACTTTTAATCAGTAAAGATCCTCGTGTGTTAGTCTTAGAAAATGATAGTGTATTTTTTACAAATGATATTTATGATTTCTGGCGACCTGTTTATGAAGAGTTTCCTTTGGTAGATGGTCCTTTATCAAATGAAACCTATCTTCAATCTTTTGCTACCGTTTGGGCGCAGCATAAACAGCAAACTGGGTTGACTTTAGAAGATTATGCTGCTCTTTGCTTCCATATTCCTTATACAAAAATAGGCAAAAAAGCTCTATTGAGCATTGCTGAAGAAACTGATGAAAAAACACTCGAACGACTTATGGCTCAATATGAAGAAAGTATTACTTATAGTCGACGAGTTGGGAACTTATATACTGGTTCATTATATTTAGGGTTGATTTCTTTATTAGAAAATAGTTTTTCCTTAGAAGCAGGTTCAAAAATTGGTTTATTCAGTTATGGATCTGGCGCTGTCAGTGAATTTTTCTCTGGTTATTTAGTAGAAGGGTATCAAAATCAGTTACACAGCGTAGAACATCAAGAGCTTCTTGATAATCGCAAGCAGCTTTCTATAGAAGACTATGAAAACGTCTTTAGCGAAAGTTTACCGAATGACGGCCAATCTGTCTCTTTTGCAGATCCTGTCCCTTATTCGATTGAAAAAGCGGAGAATCATATTCGTTATTATCGTACAGATAACTAAAATTAAATAACTGAGCCGTAACTTGTCTGCTACGGCTCAGTTATTTAGTTTAGTCTAAAATAGTTTTATTATATTTCCATTTGGTTTGCTATTTCCGGTACATCTTAAACTCTAAAAACAAGTCATTATAAATCCCCAAATATTTTGCCCCTAGGTCCTCATAAACCTCCAGATGTTTGATAACTTCATCATTAGGATAAAATTGTTCATCGCTAGAGATTTCTTCTGGCAATAGTTTTTCAGCTATTTTATTAGGTGTAGAATAACCAATGTATTCAGCATTTTGAGCAGCATTTTCAGGTCGTAGCATAAAGTTGATAAAATCATATGAGCCTTTAATGTTTTTAGCAGTTTTAGGAATCACAATATTGTCAAACCACAAATTTGATCCTTCTGCTGGAATGACATAATGCAGATGTTCATTGCTCGTAAGCATTTCAGCAGCTTCACCTGAAAACGTCACAGCTACTGCACTTTCTTCATTGATCATATACATTTTGATTTCATCCGCTACGATCGCTTTTACATTTGTGGTCAGTTTATTTAGTTTATCCGTTGCAGCTCTTAACTCTTGATTGTTCTTGCTGTTCAAAGAATAGCCCAAACTATTCAATGATAATCCCAATACTTCTCGTGCACCATCAATGAGCATCACGTTATCTTTTAATTCTGGCTTCCATAAATCATCCCAGTGCTTGATTTCATCTTTGCCGATGAATTTGTCATTATAGATAATGCCTAACGTCCCCCAGAAATAAGGAATCGAGTATTTATTTTGCGGATCAAAATCTAAATTCAAAAAGCGTTCATCAATGTTTTCTAACCCTTTTAATTTTTTATGATCGATCGGTAAGAGCATTTTTTCTTTCATCATTTTTTGAATCATATATTCTGAAGGAATCGTAATATCATAAGCGGTCCCACCTTGCTGGATCTTGGTAAACATGGCTTCATTTGAATCGAATGTTTCATAATTAACCTTGTAGCCTGATTCTTTTTCAAATTTACGCAATAGATCAGGGTCGATATAGTCACCCCAATTGTAAATCGTCAATGTGTCTGCACCAGCCATACCACTCGCTTTTTCCAGTTGATGTACGCCTAAAAATAAGATCAAAATGATCACTAAAATACCAATAAACAAAGATTGTAGTTTTTTCATTTTAGGTTAGCCACCTCACTCTGTTCTCGGCGCAGTTTTTTGATTCGTTTTGATGTATTATCTTGGCTGATAAAATAGTAGCCGATCACTAAAATCATCGAGAAGATAAATACTAATGCACTCAAAGCATTGATTTCCAAACTAATTCCTTGTCTTGCTCTAGAATAAATTTCAACTGATAATGTGGAGAATCCATTTCCTGTAACGAAAAAGGTCACGGCAAAATCATCAAGTGAGTAGGTAAACGCCATAAAATAGCCAGCGATGATACCTGGCGCTAAAAATGGCAAGATAATATTTTTAATCACCTGAAAGTTATTTGCTCCTAAATCACGAGCTGCATCGACCATAGAATCGTTCATCTCTTGAAGTTTCGGCAAAACCATCAACACAACGATTGGGATACTAAAAGCGATATGAGATAATAAAACACTAGTAAAGCCTAAGCTAATAAATCCAACGGCAGTGAAAAAAATCAAAAAACTAGCACCAATAATAACATCTGGGGAAACAAGTAAAATATTGTTAAAGCTCATTAGTGTTGTTCTCGTTTTTCTTTTCTTCGTATAATAGATGGCCATTGCGCCAAACGTACCGATCATCGTTGCTAGCAGAGCTGATAAAAAGGCCAACAAGAATGTATTCAGCACAATGATCAACAAACGAGTATCTTCAAAAACAGCTGTATAGTTATCAAGTGTAAATCCAGTAAATGTATTCATTGTGTCAGTATCATTGAATGAATAGAAAATCAGGTAAAAAATTGGCGCATACAATAAAGCAAAAACGATGATCAGATAAAGATAGGACCATTTAAATTTTTTCTTTGTCATTTCACTCGCCCCTTTTTCTTCTTCTCACCCGTTAATAGCATTACAACGAACATAGCCACGATCAAAATCACACCGATCGTTGAACCCATGCCCCAATTTTGTGTGACCATAAAGTGCTCTTCGATCGCCGTCCCAAGTGTGATCACTCGATTTCCACCAATCAAACGAGTTAGCATGAATAATGAAAGTGACGGAATAAAAACAGCTTGAACCCCACTTTTCACCCCATTCAAAGAAAGAGGAAAAATCACCCGCTGAAACGTCTCAACACTATTCGCACCTAAATCACGACTCGCACTGATCAAGGAAGGATTCAGCTCTTCCAAAGCATTGAAAATCGGCAAAATCATAAAGGGTATTTCAATATATGTCGCGACAAACAAAAAACTAAAATCGGTAAATAGAATCTGATGCGGTCCAATTCCGATAAAGCTTAAAAACTCATTAATATTTCCATGAATGCTAAAGATCCCGATAAACGCATAGGCTTTTAGTAACAAATTGACCCAAGTTGGTAAAATCACTAACATCAACCATAATTGTTTATGTTTTAACTTAGTCAAAAAATAGGCTGTAGGATAGCTGATCAACAGCGTAAATATTGTAATCAAAAAAGCATACCAAACAGAATTTAGGGTCATACTCAAGTAGGTTCCAGAAGTAAAGTAAGTTTGATAATTTCCCAAAGTGAAGTGTCCATTCATATCGAAAAACGATTGGTAAATGATCATCAAAACCGGTGCAATCACAAATAATAATAGCCACATCATATAAGGAATTGAATAAATCCGACGCATTGTTTTCATTAATCTTCCCCCTATTCTTCGTAGCTTTCTAAACGAGCATCAAATTCTTCTTCAGATTCATTGAAGCGCATTACGTGAATATCTTCTGGTTCAAAAAAGAGTCCAACCTTGGCACCTTCTGTGGCTTTCCTAGTTGAATGAACCATCCACTCATTATGATCTTCATCGTGACAAATGATCTCATAATGAACCCCACGAAATAACTGTGTATCGACCGTCACGACTAGTTTCCCTTTATCCGCTGTAGTAATCGTTAAGTCTTCTGGACGTAATACGATTTCAACAGCTTCATTTTGGCGCATGCCGCCATCCACACATTCAAAGCGTTTGCCGACAAATTCAACGAGATTGTCTTCAATCATCGTACCGTTGACAATATTACTTTCTCCTACAAAATCAGCTACAAAATGATTGATTGGCTCATCATAAATATCGACAGGTGTTCCACTTTGCACAATATGCCCTTTGTTCATCACAAAAATCTCATCGCTCATAGCCAAAGCTTCTTCTTGATCATGAGTCACAAAAATAAAGGTAATGCCTAAACGTTGTTGTAAATCACGGAGCTCATATTGCATATCTGTCCGCAATTTCAAATCTAAAGCCGACAATGGTTCATCTAATAATAAAACCTTAGGCTCATTGACAATAGCACGAGCGATAGCCACACGTTGGCGCTGACCACCTGACATTTCACTGATTTCACGCACCTCATAACCAGGCAATTGCACCATCCGTAATGCATCTTTGACTTTTTTTTCAATTTCTTTTTTAGGTGTCTTTTTGATTTTCAAACCGAACGCTACATTATCAAAGACATTCATATGGGGAAACAAAGCATAATCTTGAAAAACCGTATTGACCTGACGTTTATTTGCTGGGATATCATTGATTCGTTGTCCATCAAAATAAATATCTCCCTCAGTAGCATCGACAAAACCTGCTAAAATACGTAAAATTGTGGTTTTCCCACAACCAGAAGGCCCTAACAGAGTATAAAATTTCCCTTGTTCAATCTCAAAACTAACATTTTTTAATACTTTTTCATCATCATATTCTTTCACAACGTTTTCAAACGTAATAATATTTTTTTTCACTCGTTAATGCCTCCTATTATT